>NZ_JBEZKA010000002.1:0-513541 GCF_040651435.1 Streptomyces sp. NPDC048479 | reverse complement strand
GACATCTACGCCCCGGGCTCGGACATCACCTCGTCGTGGAACGACAGCGACGAGGGTACGAAGACCATCTCCGGCACCTCGATGGCGACCCCGCATGTGGTCGGCGCCGCGGCGGTCTACCTCGGCGGTCACAAGGACGCCACCCCGGAGCAGGTCGCCAAGGCCCTCACCGACGGCGCCACGCCCGACAAGATCTCCAACCCCAGCGCGGGCACGCCCAACAAGCTGCTGAAGGTCGTCGAGTAGCCGACGGACTCCATCGCTGAACCGGCGGTCGCCGTGCCCTCCCCCACGGGGCGCGGCGGCCGCCTTATTGTGTGGCGATGACCAAGAGGTATGCGGCTCTGCTGCGCGGGATCAATGTGGGTGGGCACAGGAAGGTGCCCATGGTGGAACTCCGTGAACTGCTCGCGGAACTGGGTCACGGCGACGTCGCCACGTATCTGCAGAGCGGCAACGCCGCCTTCACCAGCGACTCGGAGGACGAGAAGGCACTCGGCGCCTCTCTGGAGCGGGCCATCGAGAAGCGCTTCGGCTTCGGCGTCGACTGCCTGGTGCGCAGCGGTACGTATCTGAAGGCGGTCGCCGACGCGTGCCCCTTTCCCGCCGCCTCACTCGAAGGCAGGCAACTGCACGTCACCTACTTCTCGGAGCGTGTCGGCCCCGAGCGGCTGGCCCCGATCGACGTGTCGGCCCATCTGCCGGAGGAGTTCCGGCTCGGCGACCGGGTGCTGTATCTGTATGCCCCGAACGGCCTCGGCCGCTCCAAGCTGGCCGAAGCGCTCGCGAGACCGAGCCTGTTCAAGGGCATCGTCGCGACCAGCCGTAACTGGAACACCGTCCTCAAGCTGGTGGAGCTGACCCGTGACTGATCTCACCGAGGCCGTCCATGGAGCCATGGAGGCGGAATTCCGTCTTCTCGACCCGATGGTGCGCTCCTCGCCCCAGCTGCTTGCCGATCTGTTTCACCCGGAGTACCTGGAGTTCGGCACCTCGGGCAGGCGCTGGGACCGGGCGTCGATCCTCGCCACCCTCATGGCGCGGGACGTGCCCGCACCGCGGCCCATCACCACCTCGGAGATGAAGGGTGTGCAGCTCGCGCCGGACGTGGTACATCTGACCTTCGAAACGGAATCGGGTGCTCACCGTGCCCACCGCAGTTCGCTGTGGCGGCTGACCAATGGCAACTGGCTGCTCTACTTCCACCAGGGCACGCGGGCTCAGTGAGGAAAGAGCAGGTCACCGGAGGGTCGGTCACTGAAGCGCCGGTCACCGAAGGGCCGGTCACCGAAGAGCCGGTCACCGAAGGGCCGTCAGATCCGCCTCCGTGAGCCGGATCGTGGCCGCGTCCAGGTTCTCCTCCAGATGCGCGAGCGATCCGGTACCCGGTGTCGGACACAGCACCGGGGAGCGGTGCAGCAGCCAGGCGAGGGCGATTTGGCCCCTGCTCGCGCCATGGCGTGCGGCGACCGTGTCCAGCGCGGCGGCGGTCTCGCCGGTCAGGGCTCCATTGGCGAGCGGGAACCACGGCAGGAAGGCGAGACCGTTCGTCTCGCACACCTCGAGCACCGCCTCCGACTCCCGGTCGATGAGATTGAAGCGGTTCTGCACCGAGGCGATCGGCGCGAGAGCCAGCGCTTCCGTCAGCCGACCGGCGGTGACCGTGTCCAGACCGATGTGCCGGATCTTGCCCTCGACCCTCAACTCCTCGAGCGTGCCCAGTTGTTCGGCGAGCGGCACCTCCGGGTCCAGTCGGTGCAGCTGGTACAGACCGATCGTCTCCGTACGCAGTCGGCGCAGACTCGCCTCGCACATTGCGCGCAACTGCTCGGGCCGTCCCGCGATATGCCAGGCACTGTCGCTCGTACGCACCACCCCGCCCTTCGTCGCGAGGACCAGGTCGGCCGGATACGGGTGCAGCGCCTCGGCGACCAGCTCCTCGGCAAGGTGCGGGCCGTAGTTGTCGGCGGTGTCGATGAGCGTGACGCCCCGCTCGACCGCCCGCCGCAGCACCGTGAGGGCGTCCGCGCGCTCACCGCGCGGCCCCCAGTACCCCCGGCCGGCGAGCTGTGCGGTGCCGTAGCCGAGTCGGCGTACGGTCCGCTCCCCGCCGAGCCGGAAAGTCTCCAAGATCATGGCTGGACCGTACCCAAATGTGCGAACCTCGTACGTATGCGCTACATCATCATCGGGGCAGGGGCGATCGGCGGCACCATCGGCGGACGGCTTGCCGGGGCGGGGCACGAGGTGGTGCTCGTCGCACGCGGCGCGCACTTCGAGGCGCTTCGGACGAATGGACTGCGACTCACCACGGCAGAGGGGACCAGTACGCACCGACTGCCCGTCGTGGACCGGCCCGGCGCGCTCGAACTGCGCCCGGACGACGTCCTGTTCCTCTCCGTGAAGACGCAGGACAGCACGGTCGCGCTGGAGGACTGGGCCGCGCAGCCCGTCGACGGCGGCGGTACCGCGGGCGAACTGCTGCCGCTGGTCTGCGCACAGAACGGCGTGGAGAGCGAGCGCCTCGCCCTGCGCCGCTTCCGCCGTGTGTACGGCATGTGTGTCTACCTTCCCGCCAGCTACATCGAGCCGGGTTCGGTCTCGGCCCTCTGTGCTCCGCTGACCGGCATCCTGCACCTGGGCCGCTATCCGTCCGGAACGGACGAGACCGCGCTGCGTATCTCCGCCGACCTGGAGAAGTCCGGACTGCTCGCACCGGTCGTCCCCGATGTCATGCGCTGGAAGTACGCGAAGCTGACCAACAATGTCGCCAACGCCGTCGAGGCCACCACCGGAGTGATCGCCGACGAGGACGGTGTCCGGCTCGCCAGGCGTGCGACGGCGGAAGCCCGCGCGGTGCTCGCCGCCGCGGGTATCGAGGTGGTGAGCGATGCGGAGCAGAAGGAGTTCAGGAGCGACAAGATCCGCTTCGACCCGCTGGACGGGTCCAAGCGCGGCGGCGGCTCGTCCTGGCAGAGCCTCAACCGCGGTACGGGCACGATCGAGGCCGACTACCTCAACGGCGAGATCGCCCTGGTCGGCCGTATCCACGGCGTACCCACGCCGGTGAACGACGTCCTGCAGCGCGTCGCCAACGGCTTCGCCCGCGAAGGCAGGGCTGCCGGATCGATGTCCCTCGCCGAGCTGACCGGACTTGTCGACGCCGAAGTGGCCCAGTAATTCACGCTGTGAATGGCCCAGTTCCTGGGGCCACTCCGGGCCTAGTCTGAGGGCTGTGAACACTGCGGGAAACAAGACCGCGGTCGACTTCTGGTTCGACCCCGCCTGCCCCTTCGCCTGGATCACCTCCCGCTGGATCCTGGAGGTCGAGCGGAAGCGCGACATCGAGCTGCGCTTCCGGCCGATGAGCCTTTATCTGCACAACACCGGCAATGAACTCCCCGATTGGTACCGCGAGTTGGTCGACAAGTCGATCGGCCCGGTACGGGTGGCGGTCGCCGCGGTCGAGCAGCACGGCGACGGGATCCTGCGCGATCTCTACACCGCCTTCGGCACCCGTATCCATGAGCAGGGCAACAAGGACTTCGACGAGGTCATCGCCGAGGCCCTCGCCGAGCTGGGACTGTCGGAGTCCCTCGCGAAGGCCGCGCACGACCCGGCGCACGACGAAGCGGTACGCCACAGCCATGAGGCGGGCAAGGCCCCGGCGTCCGACGCGTATGTCGGCACGCCCACCATCCATGTCGACGGCACGGTCTGGTTCGGCCCGGTCCTCAACTCGATCCCGCGCGGCGAAGAGGCGGCCCGGCTCTTCGACAGCTTCCGTGTCATCGCCGGCTTTCCCGGACTTCTTCGAGCTCAAGCGCACCCGCACCGGCAGCCTCGCCTTCGACTGAGCCAGGGCCGCGCGGGCCTGTCCGGCGGCGTCGCGTTTGTTCAAGACCCGGCCCCGCGACCGAAAATAGTGTGCCGTGCATGGACAAGGAGACCGTGTACCCGTACCTGACCGAGTGCGCCACCGAAGCCGCCCGTATCGCCCGCGGCGTCAGCGCCGACCAGCTGTCCGCACCGACGCCCTGCAAGGAGTGGGACGTCCGCGGACTCGTCAACCATCTCGTCCTCTACTCCTCGCACGGCCTCGAGCACCGTGCCCTGCGCAAGCAGCTGCCCGAGGAGCTCACCGGCCGCGACTTCACCACCGAGGCCGACTGGGCGGAGCAGTACGCGGCTCAGCTGGACCGCGCCATTGCCGCCTGGTCGGATCCGGCCGTCTGGGAGGGCGAGGTGGACCTCGGTTTCGCCGCGATGCCCGCGCCCGAGATCGCCTCGCTGATCACCAAGGAACTGGCCGTCCACGGCTGGGACCTGGCCCGCGCGACCGGGCAGGACCACCGGATCTCGGAGGCGGCCGCGGCGCTGATCCTGACCGTCGTCGACGAGCACGCCGAGGTCTACCGCCAGTACGACGGCTTCGCCGACCCCGTACCGCAGCCGGACGAGGCCCCGGCCTTCGAGCGGGCGCTGGCCGACAGCGGCCGCGACCCGCGGTGGGCTTGACGGCCGGCCCGTCCGGCGGTCGGCGACAGCGCGGCCACGTTCACGCGGTGACCGCCAGCGGCCGGTCGACCCGCACCGCGTCGTAGCGCCGGAGCAGCAGCCGCGCAAGCTCCGGCGCTGCGCCCAGGACATCGGCGATCACGTCCGCGTCCTCGGCCCCGCGGGCGATGCGGTCCGGGAGAAAGCCCGGAGCGATGACATACGGAGCCACCGCCACCTGCCGTACGCCCTCGGCCCGGAGCTCGCGCACCGCGTCCTCGGTGCGCGGCAGAGATGCGGAGGCGAACGCAGGCCGCACGGCGCACCAACCGGTGTGCCGCAGCTCCCGCGCGATTTCAGCGATCACTGCGATCGCCTCCGGGTCTGTGGAGCCCGCCGAGGCCAGAACCAGCCCCGTCGAGCGCTTCTGGGACGGGTCGAGCCCGGCCTCGTACAGCCGCCGCTCCAGGGCGCAGAGGAGCAGCGGGGACGGGCCGAGGACGTCGGCCTGACGGATCCGCAGGCGCGGCAGCCGCGCCGAAGCCTGGTGCAGTACGGCGGGGATGTCGGCCTTCGCGTGGAAGGCGCGCGTCAGCAGCAGCGGGAGCGCGACCACATCCTCGACGCCCTCGGCCGCCAGCCGCTCCAGCACCCTGGGGACGGTTGGGGCGTTGAAGTCGAGGAAGCCCGTCTCCACGCGCAGCCCCGGCCGCAGCGAACGGGCACGCTCCACCAGGGCGTGCACGGTCGCCGCGTGCCGCGGGTCGCGGCTGCCGTGGGCGATGACGAGGAGGACAGGACGGTGCATGACGGAGCTCAGTTCTTCACAAGGAGACCGCGGCTGCGCAGCACCCACCGCTCCAGCGGACTGAAGATCAGCAGGTCGATCGCGATACCGACGATCAGGATCAGAATGATGGCGAGGAAGACTCCGGGCATGTCGGCGTTGTTGCGGCCGTTCTCGAGCAACTGACCCAGACCCAGGCCCAGTTCGGGTGAGGAGGCGATGATCTCCGCGGCCATCAGCGAACGCCAGGAGAACGCCCAGCCCTGCTTGAGCCCCGCCACATAGCCGGGCAGCGCGGCCGGCAGCACTATGTGCCACGTTCCGCGCAGCCCGGTCGCGCCGAGCGTGCGCCCGGCCCGCAGGAACAGCGGCGGCACCTGGTCGACACCGGACACCAGTCCGTTGGCGATGGACGGCACGGCGCCCAGCAGGATCACCGCGTACATCATCGACGGTTCGAGGCCGAGCCAGATGACGGCCGGCGGCACCCAGGCGACCGACGGGAGCGACTGCAGCCCGGACAGGATCGGACCGATCGCCGCCCGTACGAACTTCACCCGGGCGACCAGCAGCCCCAGCGGCGTACCGATGGCGAGTGCCATCAGGAAGCCCAGCAGACCGCGCGAGACGCTGGTCCACACGACCTCGAGCAGTGTGCCCTCCAGCCACATCTGGGACACGCTGTCCCACACCGCGGACGGCGCCGGCAGCTTGTACTCCTCGGTGACCTTCGCCCAGACCAGCACCTGCCACACCACGATCACCAGCGCGACGGCGATCAGCGGCGGCAGGACCTTCTTCAGCAGCACCTCGCGTACGGGCGTGCGGTTGACCTGCACCGCGTCGAGTGCGTCGAGGCCGGCTTCCAGACCGGCGAGATCGTCGGCCTTCGCCACCTTCGGGGTGGTGTCAGTGCTGGCCATGTCGGCGGATCTCCCCACGCAGTTCTTCGGTGATCTCGACGGACAGCTCCGCCACGGCGGCATCCTCGATACGGCGCGGCTGCTCGATGTCGACCGTCCACTCCCGGGCGATCCGGCCCGGACGCGATGACAGCAGCACCACCCGCTCCGCCAGCCGCACCGCCTCACGGACGTTGTGCGTGACAAAGAGAACCGAGACGTTCGTCTCGCGCCAGATCCGGGTCAGCTCGTTGTGCAGCACGTCCCGTGTGATGGCATCCAGCGCCGCGAACGGCTCGTCCATCAGCAGCAGCTGGCTGTCCTGCGCCAGCGCCCGCGCCATCGCGACGCGCTGCCGCATACCACCCGACAGCTCGTGCACCCGCTTGTCGTACGAACCCTGGAGGCGTACGAGCTCAAGCAGCCGCTCCGCCTCGATGCGCCGCTCACCCTTGGGCACGCCGCGCAGCCGCAGCGCCAGTTCGATGTTCTTGCCCGCGGTCAGCCACGGGAACAGCGCATGCTCCTGGAACATCAGGGCGGGCCGCCCGCCGGGGGTCTCGATGGACCCCGCGGTCGGACGGTCGAGCCCCGCCACCAGATTGAGCAGCGTCGACTTTCCGCACCCGGAGGCTCCCAGGAGGGTGACGAACTCACCTGGAGCGACATCGAGACTGATGTCGTCCAGCACGAGCTGCTGCCCGGAAGGTCCGGCGAAGGACTTCGAGACATGCTCGAGACGGGCGGCGGGCAGGCCCGTCGCACGGTCCTCGGCCTGGGCCTTGTCCTTGGTGAGGGTCTGGGCCATGGTCGTCACCTCCTGGGAGTGAACGGGGAGCGAGGGTTACTTGACGCCGAGCGAGGCGTCGGCGACCTCGGGCTTGCCCGCGGCCTTGAGGACCTTGTTCAGCGGCTTCAGGTCGTAGATCCCGGCGAGGTCGGGCTGCTTCAGCAGACCGGCCTTGACCGCGTGCTCGGCCTCCGTCTGCAGCGTCGCGGCCAGCGGATCGTCCGTGAACTGGATGGACTTCCACGCCGGGTCGATGACCTCGGGCGGCAGAGCCTTGCCGCTGAGCTCCTTGAGCTTGGCGTTCGCGGACGCCTTCGCCTTGTCCGGGTTGGCGTTGATCCACGCGTTGGTCTTCACCGAGCCGCGCAGCACCGCCTCGACGACGTCCGGGTGCTCCTTGAGGAACTTCTGCGACACGATGATGTTCGTGATCACGAACTTCTTGTCGGGCCACAGCGTCGACTCGTCGAGCAGCACCTTCCCGCCCTCGCTGACCAGCTTGGACGCGGTCGGCTCCGGCACCCACGCGCCGTCGATGGCACCGGACTTGTAGGCGTCCGGGGTGACCTTGTTCTCCGTACGGACGACGGAGACGTCGCCCTTGCCGCTCTGGGCGTCGACCTTCCAGCCCTTCTCGGAGATCCAGTTGAGGAACGCCACGTCCTGGGTGTTGCCGAGCTGCGGCGTGGCGATCTTCTTGCCCTTGATGTCGTCCAGGGACTTGATCTTCTTGGGGTTGACGACGAGCTTCACACCGCCGGACGCGGCACCGCCGACGATCCGCAGGCTCTGGCCCTTCGACTTGACATAGCCGTTGATGGACGGCGAGGGGCCGATGAAGCCGATGTCGATGGAGCCCGCGTTCAGCGCCTCGATCTCGGAGGGGCCGGCGTTGAAGGTCGAGGCGGACAGCTTGGTGCCGCCCAGCTCCTTCTGGATGATGCCTTCCTGGTCGCCGACCAGGGCGGTGGCGTGCGTGAGGTTCGGGAAGTATCCGACCTTCACGGTGTCCAGGCCGCCGACTTTCTCGCCCTTGGCGGCGGGAGCGACCTTGTCGTCCTTCTTGGCGTCCGAGCCGTAGCCGCAGGCGGTGAGCGCCACGGCGAGCAGCGGAAGTGCGGCGGCAGCGGCGAGGCTGCGGCGCAGGGTGATACGGGTGGCAGGCACGGGAGGGTTTCCTCTCGGAGGCCCGGTTCTTACGTCACGTCGGACGTGGCCGGGGTGTCGGCGGTCTTCGTCGCTGCAGGGTGCGGGGGGTGCGGGCGCGCAGGCAGTGCGCGTACGTCATCGCGCACATCGCGCCACCCCGCCCGTTCCCGCGCCGAGGTTGCCGCTGCCGACGCGGCCGCCCTCCTTCGCGAACGTCGCGTAGAAGTCGGTGGTCATCAGAAGTCCCACCCCTCGTCGTCGGCCTCGTGCACGACCTCGGCGCTGGTGGCGAAGGAGTCGCCCGCCATGCCGGCCGCCAGCGTGGTGCCGTCCGCGGGGTCGATCAGCAGGAACGACCCGGTGCGGCGGGAGTCCGCGTACGAGTCGAGCGCGAGCGGCTCGGCGGTACGGACCTTGACCTGGCCGATGTCATTGGCGACCAGCTGACCGGGGTTCGGGTGCTGCGAGAGGTCGTCGAGGGTCAGCCGCGAGGGGATCTCCTTGACGATCGCCTTGACCGTGCGGGTGGTGTGCTTGAGCAGCACCCGCTGGCCGACGGTGAGCGGCTGGTCCGCGACATGGCAGACCGTCGCCTCGATGTCCTGCGTGGTCGCGGGCGCGTCGCCGCTCGGCACGATCAGATCGCCGCGCGAGATGTCGATGTCGTCCTCGAGGAGAAGCGTGATGGACTGCGGGGTCCAGGCGATGTCCACCGATTCGCCGAGCAGATCGATCCCGGCGATCTTCGAGGTGCGGCCCGCCGGCAGAACGGTCACCTGCTCGCCGACCCGGAAGGTGCCGGCGGCGATCTGGCCCGCGTAGCCCCGGTAGTCGGGGTGTTCGGCGGTCTGCGGACGGATCACGTACTGCACCGGCAGCCGCGCGTGGCAGCCGGTCAGATCGTGGCTGACCGGGACCGTCTCCAGGTGCTCCAGGACGGTCGGACCGCCGTACCAGTCCATGTTGGCGCTGGGCTCCACCACATTGTCGCCGGCGAGCGCGGAGATCGGGATCGCGGTGATCTCCGGAACGCCGAGCGACGCCGCGTAGGAGGTGAACTCCTCGGCGATCGCAGCGAAGACGGGCTCGGCGTAGTCGACGAGATCCATCTTGTTCACGGCAAGGACGACATGCGGGACGCGCAGCAGGGCTGCGACCGCGGCATGGCGGCGGGTCTGCTCGACGACGCCGTTGCGCGCGTCGACCAGCACGACCGCGAGCTCGGCGGTGGACGCGCCGGTGACCATGTTCCGGGTGTACTGCACATGCCCGGGGGTGTCGGCGAGGATGAACCGCCTGCGCGGGGTGGCGAAGTAGCGGTACGCGACATCGATGGTGATGCCCTGCTCCCGCTCGGCCCGCAGACCGTCGGTGAGCAGCGCCAGGTCGGGCGTCTCCTGACCGCGCGAGCGCGAGGCGTGTTCGACGGCCTCCAGCTGGTCGGTGAGAACCGACTTGGAGTCGTGCAGCAGCCGCCCCACCAGGGTCGACTTGCCGTCGTCGACGGACCCGGCGGTGGCGAAGCGCAGCAGGGTGGTGGCTGAGATCCCGGAGAGTTGCCCGGTCGTGGTGGTCATGGTTAGAAGTACCCCTCGCGCTTGCGGTCTTCCATCGCGGCCTCGGACATCTTGTCGTCGGCGCGGGTCGCGCCCCGCTCGGTCAGCCGGGATGCGGCGATCTCGGTGATCACGGCGTCCAGCGTGGTGGCCTCGGAGTCGACGGCACCGGTGCAGGACATGTCGCCGACGGTTCGGTAGCGGACGAGACGCGTCTCGACGCTCTCGCTCTCCTTGGGGCCGCCCCACTCACCGGCGGTCAGCCACATGCCGGAGCGCTTGAAGACCTCGCGCTCGTGCGCGAAGTAGATCTCGGGCAGCTCGATCTTCTCGCGCTCGATGTACTGCCAGACGTCCAGCTCGGTCCAGTTGGAGAGCGGGAACACCCGGACATGCTCGCCCGGCGCGTGGCGGCCGTTGTAGAGCTGCCACAGCTCGGGCCGCTGCCGGCGCGGGTCCCACTGCGAGAACTCGTCGCGCAGCGAGAACACCCGCTCCTTCGCGCGCGCCTTCTCCTCGTCCCGGCGGCCGCCGCCGAACACCGCGTCGAAGCGGTGATGCTGGATGGCCTCGGTCAGCGGGACGGTCTGCAGCGGGTTACGGGTGCCGTCGGGGCGCTCGCGCAGCTTCCCGGCGTCGATGTACTCCTGTACGGAGGCGACATGCAGCCGCAGCCCGTGCTGGGCGACAGTGCGGTCGCGGTACTCGAGAACCTCGGGGAAGTTGTGCCCGGTGTCCACGTGCAGCAGGGTGAACGGCACCGGCGCCGGCGCGAACGCCTTGAGCGCCAGATGCAGCATGACGATCGAGTCCTTGCCGCCGGAGAAGAGGATCACCGGTCGCTCGAACTCGCCCGCCACCTCGCGGAAGATGTGCACCGCCTCGGACTCCAGGGCGTCCAGATGCGACAGGGCGTACGGGCTGTCGGTGCCTTCGTGAACAGTGGCGGCCGTCGTCATGCCAGACCCCTCTCGGTGAGCAGCGCGTGAAGCGCCGCTGCGGACTCCTGCACGGTCTGCTGGTGCGACTCGATCCGCAGATCCGGGTTCTGCGGCTCCTCGTACGGGTCGTCGACACCGGTCAGGCCGCTGATCTCACCGGCGGCCTGCTTGGCGTAGAGACCCTTCACATCGCGTACGGAGCAGACCTCCACGGGAGTGGCGACATGCACCTCGACGTACGGCGTGCCCTCGGTGGAGTGGCGCTTGCGGACGGCCTCGCGGCTGTCCTCGTACGGGGCGATCACCGGCACGAGCGCCTTGATGCCGTTGGACGCGAGCAGTTCGGCGACGAAGCCGATCCGCTGGACGTTGGTGTGGCGGTCCTCGCGGCTGAAGCCGAGGCCGGCGGAGAGGAACTCCCGGATCTCGTCGCCGTCGAGCACCTCGGTCCGGTGGCCCTCGGCGCGCAGCCGCCCGGCCAGCTCGTAGGCGATGGTGGTTTTGCCGGCGCTCGGCAGCCCGGTGAGCCAGATGGTGGCCCCAGTCACGTTCTTGTCTCCCAGAATCGTCATCCGTGCAGCCCGCATTCGGTCTTGCCACGCCCGGCCCAGCGCCCGGCCCTCGCGTCCTCGCCCTCCAGCACCCGGCGGGTGCAGGGCGCGCAGCCCACGGAGGCGTAACCGTCCATCAGCAGCGGGTTGGTGAGGACACCGTGCTCGGCGACGTACGTGTCCACGTCGTCCTGCGTCCAGCGGGCGATCGGCGAGATCTTGACCTTCTGCCGCTTCTCGTCCCAGCCGACGACCGGGGTGTTCGCCCGGGTCGGGGACTCGTCGCGGCGCAGACCCGTCGCCCAGGCGTCGTACGCGGTCAGTCCCTCTTCGAGGGGCTTGACCTTGCGCAGCGCGCAGCACAGGTCGGGGTCGCGGTCGTGCAGCTTCGGGCCGTACTCCGCGTCCTGCTCGGCGACCGACTGACGCGGCGTGAGCGTGATGACGTTGACGTCCATCACGGCCTCGACCGCGTCACGCGTGCCGATGGTCTCGGGGAAGTGGTAGCCGGTGTCGAGGAAGACGACGTCGACGCCCGGAAAGGCACGGGAGGCGAGATGGGCCACCACCGCGTCCTCCATCGAGGAGGTGACGCAGAAGCGCGGCCCGAAGGTGTCGGCCGCCCACTTCAGGATGTCCAGGGGCGAGGCCTCTTCCAGGTCCCGCCCGGCCTGCTCGGCGAGCGACTTGAGCTCGTCCTTGGTCTGAATCACCGTCATATCTCGTTCCCTCCACCGTCGTTGCGCTGAAGTCCACGGGACAGCAGCCCGAGGAACTTCAACTGGAAGGCTCGATTGCAGGCTGCGCATTCCCAGGCGCCGTGGCCCTGCTCGTTCGGACGCAGGTCCTCGTCACCGCAGTACGGGCAGTAGAAGGGCGCGGCACGCTCACTCATGACAGGGCCTCCTCGGACGCACGCGCGGCCCAGGTCGCGAAGCGCTCGCCGTCCTCGCGCTCCGCCTGGAAGCGCTTGAGGACGCGTTCGACGTAGTCCGGCAGCTCGGCCGACGTGACCTTCAGACCGCGGACCTTGCGGCCGAAGCCCGCCTCGAGGCCCAGCGCGCCGCCCAGGTGCACCTGGAAGCCCTCGACCTGGTTGCCGTCCTTGTCCAGCATCAGCTGGCCCTTGAGACCGATGTCGGCGACCTGGATACGGGCGCAGGCGTTGGGGCAGCCGTTGAGGTTGATGGTGATCGGGTGGTCGAACTCGGGGATGCGGCGCTCGAGTTCGTCGATCAGCGAGGCGCCGCGCGCCTTGGTCTCGACGATCGCCAGCTTGCAGAACTCGATACCGGTGCAGGCCATCGTGCCCCGGCGGAACGGGGAGGCGTTGACCCGCAGGTCCAGCGCCTCGAGACCGGAGACGAGCGACTCGACCTGGTCCTCGGCCACATCGAGCACGATCATCTTCTGCTCGGTGGTGGTACGCAGCCGTCCCGAGCCGTGCGCTTCGGCAAGCTCGGCGATCTTCGTCAGGGTCGCTCCGTCGACACGTCCCACGCGCGGAGCGAAGCCGACGTAGAAGCGGCCGTCCTTCTGCCGGTACACGCCGAGGTGGTCACGCCACGTCTCGGCCGGCTCCTCGGGCGCGGGACCGTCGACAAGCTGGTACTTGAGGTACTCGTCCTCCAGGACCTGGCGGAATTTCTCCGGGCCCCAGTCGGCGACCAGGAACTTCAGACGGGCGCGAGTGCGCAGCCGGCGGTAGCCGTAGTCACGGAAGATGCTGATGACGCCGCCGTACACGTCCGGCACCTCGTCCAGCGGGACCCAGGCGCCGAGGCGGACTCCGAGCTTGGGGTTGGTGGAGAGCCCGCCGCCGACCCAGAGGTCGAAACCGGGACCGTGCTCGGGGTGGTTGACGCCCACGAAGGCGATGTCGTTGATCTCGTGCGCGACATCGAGCTGCGGGGATCCGGAGATGGCCGTCTTGAACTTGCGCGGCAGGTTCGAGTAGGCGGGGTTGCCGATGAAGCGGCGGTGGATCTCGTCGATGGCGGAGGAGCCGTCGATGATCTCGTTCTCGGCGACGCCCGCCACGGGCGAGCCGAGGATCGTGCGGGGCGTGTCACCGCAGGCCTCGGTCGTGGACAGTCCCACGGCCTCCAGCCGATTCCAGATCTCCGGGACGTCCTCGATCCGGATCCAGTGGTACTGCACGTTCTGCCGGTCGGTGATGTCGGCGGTGCCGCGCGCGAACTCCTGCGAGATCTCGCCGATGACCCGCAACTGCTCGGTGGTCAGCCGGCCGCCGTCGATACGGACGCGCAGCATGAAGTACTTGTCGTCCAGCTCCTCCGGCTCGAGGATCGCGGTCTTGCCGCCGTCGATGCCGGGCTTGCGCTGGGTGTACAGCCCCCACCAGCGCATACGCCCACGGAGGTCGGCCCCGTCGATCGAGTCGAAGCCGCGGTGGGCATAGATCGTCTCAATGCGTGTCCGCACATTGAGACCGTCGTCGTCCTTCTTCGTCTGCTCATTGGCGTTGAGCGGCGTCATATGGCCAACAGCCCACTGACCCTCGCCGCGGTGACGTCCGGCCTTGCGGCGGGGCGCGGCGGGGGCGGGCTTTTCAGGGGAGGCGGCCATGGCGAATACGTCCTTCGAGACTGCAGGAGGGCGGCTCTGAGCTGCACACTCGCGCGAGGGCGCGACAATGCGCAGGAGGGGAACAGAGAGTGGGGAATGCTCGGCTGTGCTGGTCTTTCAGCAGACCGGACAGATGGCGCTGGACATGCGGCCGAGGTCGACGTGCCGCCGACTCACCAAGGCAATTCCAGCTCGAGACATGACGGAAGCGTGTCACGGCGATCCGACGGCAGTCCACCGTCGTCCAAAATGTGGACAACACTGTCCCGCATCGCGAGACAGTGTGTTGCCGGTCACTCAAGCGTGGGCACCTGGCCAGGGGCCGGGCGCGGTCACCTCGGGCTCTTCCTCCGTCCTGGTGTCGAAGAGAGTGAAGCCGCGCCGCAGATAGTTGTCCATGGCATGCGGGCCGTCCTTGGAGCAGGTGTGCAGCCAGACCCGCTTTGTCGGCGTCAGCCCTGGCCACCGCTCCGCCAGGTCCCAGGCCCTCGCGACACCGTAGGAGAGGAGATGGCCGCCGATCCGCCGGCCCCGGAACGCCGGGATCAGCCCGAAGTAGACGAGCTCGACCGAGCCCTCGCCCTGCGCCTCCAGCTCCACATAGCCGGCCGGCGTCCCCTTCTCGTACGCCACCCAGGTCTCGGTGCCCGGCCTGGCGAGCATCTCCTCCCACTGCGCGTACGTCATGCCCAGCCGGTCCGTCCAGCGGATGTCACCGCCGACGGCCGTATACAGAAAGCGGCTGAACTCGGGCGAAGGCACCTCGGCCCGTACGATCCGCAGATCCCCTTCGGGCGCGGCGGCCGGCCGCAGATCTGCCGGCGAGGTCTGCTCCAGGGACCAGGTGGTCACAGTGATGCTCATGAGCGCCAGGGAACCACGATGTCCTGATCCGGCCAAAGCCGAGTCCTCTCTGAGTCGCCCGCAGCCTCGCCGAGCGACCCGGAGCCGCCCGCAGCCTCGCCGAGCGACCCGGAGCCGCCCGCAGCCGCGCCGAGCTGTCCGCCTTCCGCTCACAGCCGCTTGGTCAGTCCGGCGGTCGGCGCGCGCTCACCACCGCCGGGGCCGTCGACTGCGGCAGCAGATCGGCCGGATCGTCCGGCTGGACCAGCTCCACCTCGACCTCGTCGACGAAGCGGTACGGGCGGTGCGCCAGCACCTGCGCCAGATGCCGCCGCAGCCGCGACATCTCGGCCCGCACCGTCACCGTGCGCGTCGGGTCCTCGAAGAGCGCCTGCGCCAACTGCGCCGCGGTCCGCCCGTCCCGGTGCAGCGCCAGCATGTACAGCAGCTCGGCATGGCGTGGGCTGAGCTCCTGCGCCCAGCTGCCGACGGCCCCCGCGACGGTGACCGAAGGCTGCCGTGGCCTGCTCAGATCCAGCACCACCCGGCCCGGCGGCGCCGCGGAGCTCCTCTCGTCGACCCGTATCAGCCAGCCGCCGGGCAGCGGCTCGACCGTGCACATGCCGAGCGAGGGCAGCCAGAGCCGACCGCCGCCGACGGACTTCGGCAGCGAAAGCCGACCGGTGGGCGGCATGCCGGTGACCGCGGCCGGCCAGCCGTTGACGTCCACGGCCAGCGCCCGGCCGGTCAGCCGGGCCAGCAGCGGCGACGCCACGCTGCGCAGCCGGTCCAGCGCCGCGAAGTGCCGGTTGCGCAGTTCGGCCTCGGCGAGCCGGGCGACCGAGGTGACCAGGGAGAGCGTCGCCGGATGCATGGTGGACAGGGGTCCGCTGATGTCGACGACGCCGATCAGCTTGCCGTCGCGCGGATCGGTGACCGGTGCGCCCGCGCAGGTCCAGGTGTGGTGGGTGGAGACGAAGTGCTCGGCGGAGTGCACCTGGACCGGCCGCCGGGAGATCAGCGGAGTGCCGATACCGTTCGTACCGACGAGCCCCTCGCTCCAGTCGGCGCCCAGAACGAAGCCGTGCGAGTCGCCCTTGCGCAGCACGGTCGCCTTGCCCTCGCGCCAGAGCATCCGTCCCTCGGTGTCCGCGACGACCATGATGTGCTGGGCCGCCTCGGCGATCGACACCAGGCTGTCCCGCAGCACCGGCAGCACCTCGCGAAGCGGCGAGGCGAGCCGACGGCGTTCTATCTCCTCCGGCGGCAGCAGCCCGGCCCTGTGGTCCCGGTCGGGATCCATACCGCCGCGCAGCATCCGCTGCCACGACTCGTTGATGTCCGCCCGTGGGCCGACCTGCGAGCGCCGGCCGTTGAGCGTGGCGTCCCGCACGCCCTTCAGTAACCTGGCGGCCTCCGCGGTGTCCATGGCGGCGAGCCTGGCCAGGTCGAGTGATGTGCTCTGCACCGGGGTCCTCCTGGGCGGCGCCGGCGTTCGGATGCGGGGGGCTGGCTCAATCGTGCCCCTTCCCGTGGCAATGCGTGGCGATTTGGGCCACAAGACTGCAACCCCTTGCAACTCTCGCGTACAGGCGTGCACATATATCAGGGTGGTGGAACACCGGTTCGCCGGTCGTCATGCACCGCACTGCCCTGCACTGCAGGGCGCATGACAGCGGGCGGGGTGGTGCCGTGTCGGCGCAGCACCACCCCGACAGCCGTCGGCGGCGCGGGCCTCAGACCACGGCTCGCGCCCGCTCGACGACCGACGCCAGATCGAGCGTGTGCGGCAGCGTGCCGAAGGCCGTGCCCCAGTCCCCGCCGAGCCGTGAAGCGCAGAACGCGTCCGCCACCTCCGGCGGTGCCCACCGCACCAGCAGCGATCCCTGCAGCACCAGCGCCATCCGCTCCACCAGCCGACGCGCCCGCGCCTCGATCCCGTTCAGATCGGCCAGTTCGGTCAGCAGGTCCTTGATCGCCCCGTCCAGCCGGTGATCGGCGCCGCGCGCCTTGCCGACCTCCTGCAGGAAGGCGTTCAGCGACTGCGGCTCACGCTGCAGCGCCCGCAGGGCATCGAGCGCCTGCACGTTGCCCGAGCCCTCCCAGATCGAGTTGAGCGGCGACTCGCGCAGCAGCCGCGGCAGTCCCGACTCCTCTACGTAGCCGTTGCCGCCGAGACACTCGAGCGCCTCGGCCACGGTCGGCGTACAGCGCTTGGTCACCCAGTACTTGGCGGCGGGCACCGCGAGCCGCAGGAAGGCCCGCTCCTCGTCCGTATCGGCGTCGTACGCGGCGGCGAGCCGCAGCGCCAGTGTCGTCGCGGCCTCCGACTCCAGCGCCAGATCCGCCAGTACGTTGCGCATCAGCGGCTTGTCGATGAGCAGCCCGCCGAACGCGCTGCGGTACGCGGAGTGGTGGATCGCCTGTGCCACCGACTGCCGCATCAGCGCGGCCGACCCGATGACACAGTCGAGCCGGGTGGCCGCCACCATCTCGATGATGGTGCGCACCCCGCGTCCCTCGTCGCCGACCCGGCGCGCCCATGTCCCGTCGAACTCGACCTCGCTCGACGCATTGGACTTATTGCCCAGCTTGTCCTTGAGACGCTGGATCCGGAACACATTGCGGGTCCCGTCGTCCAGCACCCGGGGCACCAGGAAGCAGGTCAAACCCCCTGCCGCCTGGGCGAGTACCAGAAAACCGTCACACATAGGAGCGGAACAGAACCACTTGTGACCGGTGAGCAGATACTCCCCGTCACCGGCCAGCGGCTCGGCCCTCGTCGTGTTCGCCCTGACGTCGCTGCCACCCTGCTTCTCGGTCATTCCCATGCCGAACAGGGCCCCGGCCTTCAGTGAGGCGGGCCGCAGCCCCTCCTCGTACACCTGCGAGGTCAGCCGCGGC
Source organism: Streptomyces sp. NPDC048479 (assembly GCF_040651435.1). Taxonomy (NCBI): domain Bacteria; kingdom Bacillati; phylum Actinomycetota; class Actinomycetes; order Kitasatosporales; family Streptomycetaceae; genus Streptomyces; species Streptomyces sp. NPDC048479. The sequence goes on along the minus strand of NZ_JBEZKA010000002.1, from coordinate 496,032 downwards.
TCCCACTCCGCGGCCAGCGCCGGGTCCGTACGCAGCGCGGGCACCGTCGCATGCGTCATCGACACCGGACAGCCGTGCCCGGCCTCCGCCTGCGTCCACACCAGGAACCCGGCCGCACGCCGTACATGCCCGGCCGGCCTGCCCCAGGCGTTGGTCAGCCCGGCCGACACGGCCTTGCCGAGGAGCCGGTGCCAGGCGGGATGGAAGTCGACCTCGTCGATCCGGTTCCCGTACCGGTCGTGGGTGCGCAGTTTCGGTGGATTCTCATTGGCCTGCACACCCCACTCCTGGGCCTGTGCGGAGCCTGCGGTGCTGCCGAGCGTCTCGAGCTCCTCCCGGGCCTCGTCGAGGAATTCGGGCGCGACATGCCGTTCCACGCCCTCCGTGAGGGCCTGGTCGGCGCTGAAGACGTCGTACCCGACCAGGGGCGGAGCCTGGTTGGTCACTGTGTGGGTGGTAGCTGCCATGCCGATACGGTAAGGAGGTGCAGGCAGCAAATGAAACACCCGAGCGGCCATCGGGCCGACTCCACCGGGCCCGAGTCCTCTACCGCAACGTCTCCAAGCGGAAGATGGCGTGGGTGCTGCTGAAGGACACGGTCAACTCGTGCATCGAGTACCGCATCCTGGGCCTCGCGGCCGAGGCGGCGTTCTTCACGCTGCTGTCCCTGCCGCCGCTGCTGCTCGGTCTGATCGGCCTCCTCGGCTATGTGGACGTGTGGACCAACACCACCACCGTCGCCTCGATCGAGGAAAACATCCTGAGAGCGGCCGGCACGGTGCTGTCCGACCGGGGTGTCAACCAGATCGCCAAGCCCCTGCTGGAGGACGTCACCCACGGCGGGCGGCCGGACGTCATCTCCATCGGCTTCGCCATCGCGCTCTGGTCGGGTTCGCGGGCGGTCAATGTCTTCATCGACACGATCACCGTGATGTACGGCCTCGACGGTCAGCGCGGCATCGTCGCCACCCGGCTGCTGGCCTTCCTGCTCTACATCGTGGCGCTGCTGATCGGCGCGGTGGTACTGCCGCTGGCGGTGGTCGGCCCCGACCGGGTGGTGGAGTTCATTCCGTGGGGCACGGAAGTCGTCAGCGTCCTGTACTGGCCGGTGGTCAGTCTGCTCTCGATCGCCTTCCTCACCACGCTCTACCACGTGTCCGTCCCGGTGCGCTCGCCGTGGATCGAGGACGTCCCGGGTGCGCTGGTGGCGCTCGGGATGGGGGTGCTGGGCTCCTTCCTGCTGCGTATCTACCTCACCAGCACGGTCGAGGGCCCGACGATCTACGGCTCACTCGCCGCGCCCATCGCCGTCCTGCTGTGGATCGGCCTGACCGCATTCGCGGTCCTGGTGGGCGCGGCGGTCAATGCCGCGATCGACCGCGTCTGGCCGTCGGTCGCCACGGCCGCGGCCCGCGCGGCCAACGAACGCATGCGCACGCTCAACGCCGCAGAGCTCCTCGCCCGGGCGGAGGCCGCCCAGGTCTACGGGGAGGGCGAGAGCGAGGACGAGGACGACGGGGCCATGCCATCGGAATACCCGGAGCGGTGGTCGCGGTTCCTGCCGCCGGACGATGTGAAGTCGCGGCTGCACGCGGGTCGGGACAATGGCCGTGAGAGCCGTGAGAGCAGCCGTGACAAGGAGACCGGGGAGCAGCGGAAACCCTGAGCCGGGCCACCGCTGTCCGTGCGGGTGCATTCCATGAGCGCGCTCATAACGGCCCCCGGCATCAGCGGCGTTGGACCGAGGGGCCGTTCTCGCCGTGCGGGCACGCGCGGGCAGCTGCGGGATAGCCTTGTAAGGGTGTACGAGGAATGGGCGTCGCGGCTCGAAGGAGCCGTCGTCTGGACGCGGACCATGGACCGGCACGCCGGTGCGGTCCACCCCGTGCTGCCCGACGGCTGCATGGACCTGCTCTGGTTCGAGGGCCGGCTCCTCGTGGCAGGACCCGACACCCGCGCCCACACCCCCGGGAGCGGCCCCGGCACCCGGTGGGCGGGGGTGCGCTTCGCGCCCGGGACCGCGCCCGCGATTCTCGGCGTACCGGCGTACGAGCTGCGCGACCGGCGGGTCGAGCTCGCCGATGTGTGGGGCGGGGCCGAGGCGCGCCGGCTCACCGCGCGGATCGACGCGGCCCCGGACCCGGTGGCCGAGCTGGAGGCCGTGGCGCTGCGGCGGGCGGACGCGGCCCTGCCGCCGGACCCGCTGCTGGGCGAGGTGGTGCGCCGGCTGGAGGCGGGCGGCACGGTGGCCGGGGCGGCGTACGCGGTGGGCCTGGGCGCCCGGCAGCTGCACCGGCGTTCGCTGGACGCCTTCGGATACGGGCCCAAGACGCTGGCCCGGGTGCTCCGGCTGCAACGGGCGCTGACGTTCGTACGGGAGGGTGTGCCGTACGCCGAGGCGGCACTCGGCGCGGGCTGCGCCGACCAGGCGCACCTCGCACGCGAGATGCGCGACCTGGCCGGAATCACCCTCGGCGCCTACTCGGCGCTGGCGAACAGCGAGACACCGCAGCCGTCGGGGTCGAGGACCACCGCGTAACGCTGCCCCCAGAAGGCGTTCCAGGGCTTGAGGTGCCCCCGGTATCCCGCCTCGGTCAGCTCGGCGTAGACGGAGTCCACCTCGGCGGGGCTGTCGCAGGCGAAGGCGAGCCCGAGCCGTTCGCCGCCGCCCGGCGGCCGGGTCCACTCGGGGTCGAAGGAACGGATGGTCTCCTCGGTGTCCCACAGCACGCGCAGCCCGCTGGGCAGCGTCGCCTCGGCGTGGGGCGCGGTGTCGGCGTCGGCGGGGATGTCCAGGCCGAGCCGGCGGTAGAAGGCGAGAGAGGCGGCCATGTCGGAGGCGACGAGGCCGATCGCGTCGAGTCGTGGAGTCATGACCTCAACGTAGGCAGGCCGGGACCGGGAGTCTTGAACGAATCGGACGTCCCTCCGTCGCGGGACGTCATCGGCGCGGGACGTCATAGATCCGTAAGGCGCCCCGTGTGATCGACCGCACTTCCTCGGAGGACACTGACCGTATGCACAACATTCTGGTCGTCGACGACGATCCGACCGTCGCCGAGGTCGTCACCGGCTATCTGGAGCGCGCGGGTTTCACCGTGGACCGGGCCGCCGACGGGCCGCAGGCGCTGCGGCTTGCCGCCGGGCGGCGGCCGGACCTGGTAGTCCTCGATCTGATGCTGCCGGGTATGGACGGGCTGGAGGTGTGCCGCAGGCTACGGGCCGGTGCGCTCGCCGCCGTGCCCGTGATCATGCTGACGGCGCGCGGCGACGAGGACGACCGGATCCTGGGGCTCGAGATAGGGGCGGACGACTATGTGACCAAGCCGTTCAGCCCGCGCGAGCTGGTGCTGCGAGTCGAGTCCGTACTCCGCAGAGGGGCCACGGCGGGGGAGCGGCGGGCCGGGCCGGGGCCGGCGGCCGCGGGCATCGTCCTCGACCCGGCCGCCCGCAGGGCCACCAAGGACGGCCATGAACTGGCTCTGACCCTGAGGGAGTTCGACCTGCTCGCGCATCTGATGCGGCACCCGGGCGAGGCGATCGGCCGGGAGCGGCTGATGCACGACGTGTGGGGCTGGGAGTTCGGCGATCTGTCCACCGTCACGGTCCATGTACGCAGGCTGCGCGGCAAGATCGAGGACGATCCCGCCAGGCCGCGACTGATCCAGACTGTGTGGGGCGTGGGCTACCGCTTCGATGTGCCGGGTGACGGGGACGTACCGCGAGACGTAGCGCGGGACGAGCCGAGGGATCCATCGCCCTCGCAGCTGCCGCGGGAAGAGGCCTGATCGTCGTGTGGGACATGCTCCTCATCGCCCTCTTCGCCTTTCTCGGGGCCGCGGCCGTCGGCCTGCTCGGGGCCGTGGCCCTGCGGGCGCTGCGCCACCGGTCCGTCGCCGTCTCCCTCACGATCGTCGCCGCCGTCGCCGTCACCGCGATGCTCGCCGGGACGCTCGCCGTCGCCCAGGCGATGTTCCTGTCCGCGCACGACCTCACCGTCGTCACCACGGTCGTCGCGATGGCGGCGGTCGTCTCACTCGCCACCGCCCTGCTGCTCGGCCGCTGGGTCGTCGCCCGCAGCCGCGAACTGGCCCTGGCGGCACGGTCGTTCGGCGACGGTGGCTCCTTCGCCGCACCCGACGGCGCCTCCACCGCGGAACTGGCCGCACTGAGCCGGGAGCTCGCCGCCACCAGCGACCGGCTCGCCGCCTCCCGCGAGCGTGAACGCGCCCTGGAGACCTCCCGCCGCGAGCTCGTCGCCTGGATCTCCCACGACCTGCGCACCCCCCTGGCCGGGCTGCGCGCCATGTCCGAAGCGCTGGAGGACGGTGTCGTACAGGACCCGGAGCGCTACTTCCGCCAGATCCGTACCGAGGTCGACCGGCTCAACTCCATGGTGGGTGATCTCTTCGAGCTCTCCCGCATCCACGCGGGCACGCTGGCTCTCACCCCCACCAGGATGTCGGTGTACGACTTGATCGGCGAGGCGATCGCCGGCGCGGACCCGCTGGCGCGCGAGCACGGCGTACGCCTCGTCGGCGACAGCGTCGAGTCCGTCCCGGTCGAGGTGGACGGCAAGGAGATGACCCGCGTACTGGCGAACCTCCTGGTCAACGCGATCCGCCGGACCCCCGCCGACGGCACGGTCGCCGTCGCTGCCGAACGCCGCGAGGAGTGGGTGGTTCTCTCCGTCACCGACGGCTGCGGCGGCATTCCCGAGGAGGACCTCCCACGCGTCTTCGACACCGGCTGGCGCGGCACTCAGGCCCGTACGCCCCCGGCCGGCGCCGGTCTCGGCCTCGCGATCGTCCGCGGCATCGTCGAGGCGCACGCCGGCCACGCCGACGTACGCAATGTGACGGGCGGCTGCCGCTTCGAGGTGACGCTGCCCGCCGCGGCGGTCCCACTTGGTTGAAACAGCGAGCGTCTGTATGCGTGACCGCGGAGACTGACGGGCAGTCAAACGTCGATGGCCTCGGGGAGAGGCATCGCGATCCGTAGCCGCAGAAGTCAGGGGTGGGACAGATGGCGCGACAGCTGGATTGGGAGTTCCTGGACGATCGCGGGCGGTCGGCGACGGCGGCGCATAGGCCGTCGAGGCTGGTCGCGTACATCCAGGCCGGAGCGACACTGTTCGACCATGGCATTCGGCCGGTGGGTCTCTTCGGATCCCACCACGACGGCGAAACCGCCGACCCGGCGAAGGCCGGCACGCTGCCGCTCGAGGACATCGCGTACCTCGGATCGGGCACCCGCGTCGGGGTGGACGCGATCCTCGACGCGGAACCCGACCTGGTGGTCGGCGTCGGCTACGGCTCCGACCAGGTCTACGGCCTGGATCCGGACACGGCGAAGCACATCGAGGAACATGTGCCCGTGGTGGTGTGCGACGTGGGCCAAGGGCGTTCGCTCGCCGATGTACGGGACCGGTTCACAGCGCTCGCCCGGTCGCTCGGAGCCGAGCAGAACCTGTCGGGGGCGGCGGAACTCGACCGCGCGGAAGACCGGCTGCGCACGCTCGCGGCCGACGCCGCTCACTTACGGATCCTGGCCCTGTCGCCCGGCACGCCGGAGAGCGTCCATCTCGCCAGGCCACGGGCGTGGCCGGACCTCAGGGCGCTGGCCGAGTGCGGCATCGGCCTGGTGGAGCCCGAGCGGGGTCCAGGGGCCAACTGGTCCACCGTCGACTGGACGGTGGCCGCCTCACTGGAGCCGGACATTGTGCTGACGGACGTACGGGCCAATGCCCTGCCGGTCGGTGCACTCGAGGGAGTCGAGGAGTGGCAGTCAGGCGCGGGCAGGGCCCGGATCGTGCCGTGGAACCCTGAGGTTCCCTGCAGCCATCTGGCGCACGCGCGCTTCTTCGACGCCGTGGCGGACGCGGTACAGGCGTCCGCCTCGTCCGGCAGCTGAACGTCCGCCTCGTCCGGCCGCCGCGGCAACGCCAGAACCCGCGGCAACGCCAGAACCCGCCGGGGAATCCCCGGCGGGTTCTGATGGCGCTGATATGTCGCGTCAGCCCGCGGCAGACGCTGTCCGCGAGGGCGTGCTGCTTCCCGCGGCCGCTGTCCGCTCGGCGCTCGGCACCAGGAGGCGCTCCGCGAGGTGACCGAAGACCAGCGCGAAGAACGTCCAGAGGGTGACCTGGATGGCGAGCGTGGCCAGTCGGAAGTCCCACACCACCGTGGCCGGGAAGTCCTTGGGCACCTCGTTGAACGAGGGCAGGAAGGCGAAGGCGAGCCCGGCCGCCGCGATGAATGCGGCCGCGGCGGCGACGGTCGCGTTCCAGTTGCCCAGCCGGGGAGCCAGCCGCTTCCCGAGGATCACCGCTGCGACAGCGAGCAGCACGCTGAGCACGATCATCAGGAAGTACACGGTGGTGCGCTTGCCGATCGTTTCGGGGTCACCGACGGCCGGCGGGTTCGGCGGGTACTTGAGATACGGCACGACGTACACGGCCAACAGCGCGCCCAGGGAGACCAGGGCGGCCGTGGCGCGCGGGCCGAACCGGCCGATGCGGCCGAGCGCGACACAGAAGGCGAGGGCGGCGATGCCGCCGATCGCGACGCCGAAGACCAGCACACCAGTGGCGAGGCCGGCCGTCGACTGCATGGCACGGCTGACGAGTTCCTCGCCGCCGTGCTCATGGCTGTGCGCTTCCTCGAACGCAATGGCGGAGTCCACGGGGGACTCGCCGAGCAGGTAGGCCACGACCAGGGCGAAGAAGCCTGCGATCAGGCCGGCGAGCATGCCGCGGACGAGCAGAGCTCTGACAGAGATGGAGTTCATGAGTGAGTGTTCCCCTGGTTCTCAGTGTTCTCAGTGGCAGGGGAAGCCGAGCAGGTGGCGTCCGTCGTGGACCCACTCGTGCACGTTCTCGCCGGAGATGAGCGCGGTGGCGCCCTGCTCGGCGCCGACGAAGTAGAGCAGGACGAGCATCAGCACGCCGAAGAAGAGCGCCCACGGGGCGATTGCCTTCAGCGAGATGGGGGTGATGGCCGGTGCGGCGGCGGGTGCAGCAGTCTGTGCCATGACAGAACCTCCTGGGGGAACACGCGTCCCGATCGTGGTGCCTGAGACGAAGGTGCTGGGTCTGACTTCCCGCAGAGGTACGGGTTCACAGTGGCGCGACCGTGCCGGATTCTCACCGGACTTCCGTCACACCGTCGTCATGTCCACGAGACCGTACCGCTTGGCGGCCTGCACCGCTACGGCGCAGGGGCGCATGCCGGGGCGCCTCAACGCCCGTGATGTGCTTGCACCATGGGCCGTCTGGTGGAGAGGAATGTGCGGGATGACGGTACGGGTGATGTTGATCTCACCGGCGATGAGTGCCGCGCTGCGCGAGGCGCGCTTCGACGGGGACGTACCCCTGGACGAGGCGGGAGTGTGCAGCGCCCGCGCCGCCGCCGGTGCGCTGCCGCGCGCCGGCCGGTGGGTGAGCGGCCCGTCCGCGCGCTGCCGTGAGACGGCCGAGGTGCTGGGTCTGCGGGCCGAGCCCGAACTGCGGCTCGGGGGCTGGGACATGGGCCGCTGGCACGGGCGCACACTGGAAGAGGTGAGCGTGAGCGAGCCGGAGGCGGTGTCGGCGTGGCTGACCGATCCCTCGGCCGCTCCGCACGGTGGTGAGTCGCTGCTGGCTCTGTGTGCCCGGGTCGGCGGCTGGCTCGAGTCGCTGTCGGCCGACGGGCGTGTGCTGGCGGTCACCGAGCCCGCGGTGGCGCGTGCGGCGATCGTGCATGCGCTGGCGCTGCCGGCGGAGGCGTTCTGGCGGCTGGACATCGCGCCGCTGACCCTGACCGAGCTCAGCGGACGGGCCGGGCGCTGGAATCTGTGCTGCGGACGGCCGTTGGCGGCGGACGCGGACTGACCTTCGGCGGTCAGTACGGAGAGATCCGCAGGTTGGGGCACCCGCGGGCCTCCCGGTCGTGAATGATGGGCCCGGCATGCCGCAGACCCTCCGTCCTCCGTCTCGCAGCGCGCCGCGCGCTCGGTGGAGTGTGCGGGGCGCTCGGGCGGGTGTGTTCGCACTGGCGAGCGTGGGCCTGGCCGGCGTCGGACACCATGTGGCGTCCGGAAAACCGGTCGCTTGGCTGCTGCTGTCGGCCGCGGCCGGCGCCGCCTTCCTCGGGGTGCTGCCCTGGGCGGGGCGGCGGCGTTCGCTCGCGGTGGTGGTGACCGCGACCTGCGCCGCGCAGCTCGTCCTCCACCAGGTGCTGGCGACGGCCGGGCCCGGCCGGCACGGCGCACCGCACGCAGCCGCCCACCCGATGGCCGGTGATCACGGCCTGCATCCGGGCACGGCCGTGATGCTCCTGGCGCACACGCTGGCCGCCGTGGCCGTGGCGGTGCTGCTGCACCAGACGGACGACCAACTGGCGGCGCTCCCACGGCTCGTGGGCCTTCTCGCCGGCACGGTCCGCGACACCGTGGCGCGCCTGCTCGGCCGGTGGGGTGTGTACGTGTTCCGCTGCCCGGACGCCGCTCCAGCCGTCGCCGGATCGCGGCTGCTCCCAGGAGAGCCGGCGTGCGTCGTCCTCGCGCACATCGTGGTACGCCGGGGGCCTCCCGGTCATGGACCGTCACCGTCCCGTCCATGACCGACCAGCGGGCCTCTCGCCCTGTCGAGGGCTGCGCTGCCTTCGAGTTTCGAGGAGAAGATCCACACCATGAGTACCTTTCCCATGCCGTCCGCCGTCCGGCGGTCGTTGCTTGTCGCCACCCTGGCCGTCGGCACAGTGCTCGCCGTGGCCGGTCCGGCCGCCGCTCACGTCGAAGTGACCGCCTCCGACGACCGGGCCCTGGCGAAGGACGTGACGCTGACGTTCACGTCCGAGGCGGAGTCGGACACTGCGGGCATCGCCAAACTGCAGATCGTCCTGCCCGAGGGCATCGCGCCGGATGCGGTGAAGCTGAAGAAGGCGCCCGACGGCTGGAAGCTCACGCCGGGCGAAGGCGGCTACACCATCGGCGGCAAGGCGCTGGCCACCGGCACGGACGTGGTCCACAGCATCACGGTGACGCAACTGCCGGACGTGAAGTCCCTGGTGTTCAAGACCGTGGAGTCGTACGGCGACGGAAAGATCGACCGCTGGATCGAGGTGCCCAAGGGCGCCCAGGAGCCGGAGAATCCGGCGCCGGTGCTCAACCTGAAGCCGGCCGCGCCGGGCTCGACACCGATCAATGCCGGCTCGAGTCCCACTCCCAGCACGGAGCCGAGTAAGGCCTCGCCCGCGCCGTTGCTCTCACAGCAGCAGCAGCAGCCAGCGGCGAAGAAGAAGGACGACGGCGGAGGCAGCGGGGTTGTCGTCGCGGTCGCCGCCGTCGTGGTGGTGATCGCCGCGGGCGTCGGCCTGTGGTGGTTCAAGCGCCGTCCGGGCGCCGGATCAGCCTGAGCCGGAGGCCGGGGGGCGGCAGGTTGCCGCACCCCGGCCCGGGCGTCCCCGGGCGTTCCCGCAACAGCTGACGCACCGACCGGTCACCGTCCGCCTGTGGGGTCCGGCAACCCGTCGGTCTGCAGCGGCTGTTCCGTCCAGATGACCTTGCCGTCGGCGGTGTACCGCGTGCCCCAGCGCTCCGCGAACTGGGCGACGAGGAACAGCCCCCGGCCTCCCTCGTCCGTGATCGCCGCCTGCTTCAGGTGCGGCGAGGTGTTGCTGTGGTCGGAGACCTCGCAGATCAGGCTGCGGTCGCGGATCAGCCGTACGCGGATCGGGCCGGAGGCGTACCGAATGGCATTGGTGACCAGCTCGCTCAGGATCAGCTCGGTGGTGAACGCCTCCTCCGCCAGGCCCCACTCCGCCAGCTTGTCGGCCACAGCCGCTCGTACGCGTGACACCTCTGCGGGCTCGGGCGAAACCTCCCAGTCCGCCACTCTCCCGGAGTCCAGCACGCGCGTACGGCCGACGAGCAGTGCCACGTCGTCGCTCGGGCTCTCGGGCAGCAGCGCCTGCAGTGCCGCCTCGCAGGTTTCCTCCGGTGTCCGGGCCGCGTGGTCGGCGAGCGTACGGCGGAGCAGGGCCAGGCCGTCGTCGATGTCCCGGCGCCGGTCCTCGACGAGCCCGTCCGTGTACAGCACCAGTCCGCTGCCTTCGGGCAGCCGGATTTCCAGGGTCTCGAAGGGCAGACCGCCGAGCCCGAGCGGCGGGCCGCCCGGTACGTCGGCGAACTCCGCGCTGCCGTCCGGCCGCAGGAGCAAGGGCTGGAGGTGGCCGGCCCGTGCCATGGTGCAGTGGCCGGAGACCGGGTCGTAGATCGCGTACAGGCAGGTGGCTCCGGTGACTCGCGCCTCGGAGCCGTCGACGGCCTCGTCCTGGTCGATACGGGCGACCAGCTCGTCGATGTGCCACAGAAGCTCGTCGGGCGGCAGGTCCAGGGCGGAGAAGTTGTGGACCGCCGTCCGCAGCCGGCCCATGGTGGCCGCGGCATGCAGGCCATGACCTACGACGTCGCCCACCACGAGCGCCACCCGGGCGCCGGGCAGCGGGATGATGTCGAACCAGTCGCCGCCGACTCCGCCGAGTCCGCCGAGCCCGGCCTGTGCGGGCCGGTACCGATAGGCGGCGTCGATGGCGTTCTGCTCCGGCAGGCCGCGTGGCAGCAGGCTGCGCTGCAGGGCCACCGCCATGGTGTGCTCGCGCGAGTAGCGCCGGGCATTGTCGATGCTCACCGCGGCGCGGGCGACCAGCTCCTCGGCGAGCGACAGATCCTCGTCCTCGAACGCCTCGGGCTTCTCCGAGCGCCAGAACATCGCCACGCCCAGAATGACGCCGCGGGCGCGGAGCGGAACCGCGATCATCGAGTGGATTCCGTAGTCGGCGACAAGCTTGCGGGCTCGTTCCGGATCCTGTTCCTGCCAGCCGCCGAAGGCCGCCAGATCCGCCTCCAGGACAGCCTCTCCCGCCCCGATGCCGGTACCCAGCCGGGTGGACGGTACGAAGCGGATCAGCTGGCCGAGCGGGTAGAGCGCCGTGTCGTCCCGGAGGCCCTTGAAAGCCGTACGACGCATCTGCGGGCCGGCTCCTGTCGGCTCCTCGCCACGCAGTACGTCCTCCACCACATCGACGGTGGCGAAGTCGGCGAAGCGGGCCGCGGCGAACTCCGCCAGTTCCTCGCACGTCCGCACCACGTCGAGCGTGGTGCCGATCTCCGTACCGGCGTCGTACAGGAGCTTCAGGCGCCCCCGCGCCACATCGGCCCTGCCGGAGAGCGCCCGCAGTTCGGTGGTGTCGCGCAGCGTCGCCACGCTGCCGGGCGGCCCGCCGGCCTGGTCCGTCGAGCGCTGGTTGACGGCGAGCAGCCGCTCTCCGACCAGATACACCTCGTCGTTGGCGATCCTGCCCGAGACCAGCAGCCGGGCGGTGAGCGGATCCAGCCCCAGCTCGGTGACCGGGGCCCCTTCCACGTCCGCGGGGAGCCCGAGCAGCCGGCGCGCCTCGTCGTTGGCGAGGAGCAGCCGTCCGTCGCCGCCGACGATCAGCACACCCTCCCGTACGGCATGCAGAACCGCGTCGTGGTGCTCGTACATCCGGGTCATCTCGGCAGGGCCCAGACCGTGGGTCTGGCGCCGCAGCCGTCTGCTGACCAGCGCCGTTCCACCCGCGGTCACGAGGAGTAGCGCGGCGGCGGCGCCGAACAGGAGAGGGAACTGATTCTGGACGACACCGCTGACATGCGCGATCGTGATCCCGGCCGAAACCAGGCCGACGATCTTGCCATGGGTGTCGGTGACGGGTACCACGGCCTGCACCAGAGGCCCGATGGTTCCGACGATCTTCTCGGTGACGATGCCGCCGTGCAGCGCAGGCTGGAGGTTGCCGACGAATTTCTTTCCGATCCGGTCGGGAAGTGGGTGCGTGTAGCGGATTCCGTCGGTGCTCAGTACGACGATGAAGTCGACGTCGGACCGTTTGCGTGCCCGCTCGGCCAGGGGCTGCAGTATCGCGGTGGGGTGGGGACTGGACAGGGCTGCCACGATGCCGGGTGAATGCGCGAAGGTCTGGGCCACGGCGACGGACCGATTGCGGGCCTCACGTTCACTGTCGGACCGGGACTGCAGCACGAGCGCCGCCATGGCGGCGGCGACGAGCAACACCACGATCGCCACCTGCAGGAGAAAGACCTGACCTGCGACAGTTCGCATCTTCAGAACCGAGCGCGGGCGGCCGTAGCGTCCGGCCATGTGCTATTTGTACACCTCCGGCATACGCTGGGCGATCCGCATACCGTAGATCGCAGGCGGCGCGCACGCGACGCACTTGCCGTAATCAGCGGCTCGGGGCCGGGTTCTGGACCAGGTGGATCATGGCTGGTACAGGTCGGTCGGGGCGGGGGCGGCGCCAGGCGTCGGGGGCAGGCCGGGGAGCGTGCCTGCGGGATCCGTACATCACCTCGGCCCGCACCGGCCTCACCCGCCCGCACCCGCTGTCGGGGGCGGTGCTGGTGCTGTCGGATGCGGGCCGAGGTCTGCTCTGGCCAGTGCGGCTTTCGGCGGTACGGTCAGTCGCGGTACAGCAACTTCGTCATGACCTCGCGGACGGTGGCCTCCGGATCAGCCACCGCGCCCGCCGACCGCCAGGCGACGAAGCCGTCCGGGCGTACGATCAGCGCGCCCTCCGCCGTCGTGCCGTGCGTCTCGGCCCAGTCGGCCCCGTTCCCGGGCGTCAGGTCGGCGTCCGGTCCCGCACCGATCGCGTACGCGTCAAGCCGCACGGACAGCGGCTCGGCGACCTTCCGGGCCGCCGCACGCCACGCCGTGCCCTCCGAGCTGAGCAGCACGAACGCCCGCTCGTAGAGGTCCAGCGTGGACATCCGCTCACCCGATCTGACGACCCACATATGGGGGGACCTGGTGCCGGGTTCGCCCGTCAGCTGCATTCGCTCGGGCACCACGGGCTGTTCGGGGTCCACACCCAGGACGGCGCCGCGGGGGTAGCCGTAGCCCATGGCCACATTGAGGATCCCGCCCTGCCGCCCGCCGCCCGGGGTGCCGACGGGCGCGTACCCCGGGTGGCTGTGTTCGGCGGAGCGGGCCGACGCGCGCTCGCTCGTCGCGCGCGCCACCGGCAGCCGCTCGGACTCGTACGTCGAGAGCAGTTCCGGCCCCGCCGCGCCCTCCAGTACCGCCGCGAGCTTCCAGGCGAGGTTGTGCGCGTCCTGGATTCCGGTGTTGGAGCCGAAGGCTCCGGTCGGGGACATCTCGTGCGCCGAGTCCCCGGCGAGGAAGACCCGGCCCGAGGAGTACCGCTCGGCGACCCGTTCCGCGGCGTGCCACGGCGCCATGCCGGTGATCTCAACATCCATGCCTGACACGTCCGTTGCCCGGCGGATGTGCTCGATGCACCGCTCGTCGGTGAAGTCCGCGAGCGTCTCGCCCTGCTCCGGGTGCCACGGCGCGTGGAACACCCACTGCTCCTTGTTGTCCACCGGCAGCAGAGCGCCGTCCGCCTCGGGGTTGGTGAGGTAGCAGCAGATGAAGCGCCGGTCGCCCAGCGCCTCCGCGAGCCGCCGCGAACGGAAGGTGATACTCACGTTGTGGAACAGGTCGCCGTGGCCCGTCTGGCCGATGCGGAGCTGCTCCCGGATAGGGCTCCGCGGCCCGTCGGCCGCGACGAGATAGTCCGCGCGCACCTTGGTGTGCTTGCCGGTCTCCCGGTCCTTCATGACCGCGCTCACGCCCGTCGCGTCCTGCTCGAAGGTCATCAGTTCGGTGGAGAACCGCAGGTCGCCGCCCCCCCTCCGAGCACAGGACAGCAGCACGGGTTCGAGGTCGTTCTGACTGCACAGACACCACGAGCTCGGGCTGAAGCGCGCGAGCGCACCACCGGGGTCGATCTCCTTGAACAGCCACTCCTGGTCGTCGCCGGTCAGCGATCCCGCTTGCAGGATGCCGTGGTTCTCCGCGAGGACCGATGCGGCCTGCCGGATCTCCGGCTCTGCCTCGGCGCCGCGGAACAGCTCCATCGTACGAACATTGTTCCCGCGTCCACGCGGGTGCTTCGAGGTGCCTGAGTGCTTCTCGATCAGCAGGTGACTGATGCCGAGGCGGCCCAGGAACAGCGAGGTGGACAGGCCCACCAAGGACCCGCCCACGATCAGGACCGGCACGCGGTGGTCGATGTTCTCTTCCAATGCCATGAGTTGCTCCAGCTCCTGCCGCCCTAGGGGGATGGAACTTTCATGCCCTCTACGGGAGCCGATTGCTCCCGCATTCACCCGCATGGTTCTCAGCTCTCGCGCCACTCGTGGTACCGGACCACGATCGGTTGCGGGAGCGCCCCCCAACACATGGGAGGCGGACCGTCCGTATCCGCAGGGCGATTGACCCGGCGGATTCCACTGACGACGGACGAGGTCCACGCGAAGTGGCGGCCACGCTGTCGCAAAGGAGAGTGAAAGATGACAACCCTGTCGGAACGGACATCGCAGTCCGCCTTCGACGGCTCCAGGCTTCGGGTCGTCCTGCTATTGGATCTTCATGACGGTGCCCAGAACCAGTTCCTGGAGGCGTACGAGCATCTGCGCAACCAGGTGGCGTCGATCCCCGGTCACATCAGCGACCAGCTCTGCCAGTCGATCGAGAACCCGTCGCAGTGGCTCATCACCAGCGAATGGGAGAGCGCACCGCCCTTCCTGGCCTGGGTGAACAGCGAGGAGCACGTCGAGACGGTCCAGCCGCTGCACAGCTGCGTGCGCGACACGCGGTCGCTGCGGTTCAGCGTTCTGCGGGAGACCGAGGGGATCGCCGCCGGTTCACCCGACCAGCTCAAGCGAGGGCTCCAGGCCGCGCCCAGGCTCGGGGACGGCGTGGTCCGTCACGCGCTCACCTTCACGGTCAAGCCGGGCAGCGAGAAGGAGGTCGCGAAGATCCTCGCCGGTTACACCTCCCCGGCGGCCCAGGTCGACGAGCACACCCGGTTGCGCCGTACCTCGCTCTTCATGCACGGCAACCGCGTCGTCCGGGCCATCGAGGTGCAGGGGGACCTGCTTGCGGCACTGCGCTACGTGGCCCGCCAGCCGGAGGTCAGGAAGGTGGAGGAGGCCATCAACCCGTATCTGGAGCAGGACCGGGACCTGAACGATCAGGACTCCGCCCGGATGTTCTTCACCCGGGCGGCGCTCCCGGCGGTCCACCATGTGGCGGCCGAGGGGCCCCCGCCCACCGACGTACACCGGCACGCGCTGCTCTACCAGGCCAAGGAGGGCTGCGGGATGGCCCTGGCCCGGCTGCTCGCCAAGCAGGCCGAGACGGCGGCCAACGACCCCACGACCCCCATCGCGAGCTGCACCATCTTCCAGCGTGACGACATCGTGGTCCGGCTCATCGATATGAGCGGCCCGCTCAAAGCGCGGCCGGAACTGGCGCTCGGCATCAGCGGTGCCAGGAAGGCAGCCACGCTCACCCGTCTGCTCGCCACCGGAAAGGACGGCGTGCCGACGACCGACGAGGAGTTCTCACGCTTCCTCGCCACCTCCGACATGCGCCTGATCACGGACCGCTGCGCCTCGTCGGAATCCTGAACCCGATTGTCCGGCCCATCCAGCCACGCGGCCAAGGCCGTCGGGGGCAACGCACCTGGAGGAAGCAGTCATGACCACGCACCGCCCACGCATCGTGGACCTCAGCGAGACCCAGCCCAACCGCAGGCGCGGAGGCGACCTGCGCGCCATGCTCACCCCGACCGCGGTGGGTGCCACCACTGGCTTCATGGGGCTGGCCATCGTGCAGCCCGGTGAGCGTATCGGGGAGCACTATCACCCGTACTCCGAGGAGTTCGTCTACGTCGTCAGCGGGCTCCTCGAGGTGGACCTGGACGGAGAGACGCATGCGATGCGGCCCGATCAGGGCCTCATGATCCCGCTGAATATGCGCCACCGGTTCCGCAACGTCGGAAACGTGGAGGCCCGCATGGTGTTCCACCTCGGTCCGCTGGCCCCGCGCCCGGAGCTCGGGCACGTCGACACCGAGAACACCGAGCAGGGCCTGCCGCCGGAACGGACTGGGGCGGTGTCGTGAACCGGCGGGTGGCGGTCACCGGGGTCGGTATCGTCGCCCCCGGCGGAGTCGGCGCCACGGCGTTCTGGGACCTGCTCGCCAACGGCCGTACGGCGACGCGGGGCATCACCCTCTTCAACCCGGAGGGTTTCCGCTCCCGTATCGCCGCCGAGGTCGACTTCGATCCGGCGGCGCACGGTCTCGACGAGAACCAGGTGGCGCGCTCGGACCGGTACATCCAGTTCGCGCTGGTGGCCGCCCGGGAGGCGGTACGTGACGCCGGTCTCGACCCCGAGAAGGAGGATCCCTGGCGCATCGGGGTGTCATTGGGCACCGCGGTCGGCGGCACCACACGTCTCGAGCACGACTACGTCGCCGTCAGTGAGAGCGGCACGTACTGGGACGTGGACCACCACCCGGCCGGACCTCATCTGCAGCGCGCGTTCTCGCCCAGCTCACTCGCTTCCGCAGTGGCCGAGCAGGTCGGCGCCCACGGCCCGGTGCAGACCGTCTCGACGGGCTGCACCTCGGGACTCGACGCGATCGGCTACGCCTTCCACGCCATTGAGGAGGGCCGGCTCGACGTCTGCATAGCGGGCGCGTCGGACTCGCCCATCTCACCCATCACCGTGGCGTGCTTCGACGCGATCAAGGCCACCTCGCCGAACAACGACGACCCGGCCCACGCCTCCCGGCCGTTCGACGCCAACCGGGACGGGTTCGTCATGGGCGAGGGCGGCGCCGTCCTCATCCTGGAGGACCTGGAGCACGCTCGCGCCCGCGGCGCGACCGTGTACTGCGAGATAGGGGGTTACGCCACCTTCGGCAACGCCTACCACATGACCGGGCTCACCCCCGAGGGACTGGAGATGGCCCGGGCGATCAACACCGCCCTCGACCACGCCCGTATCGACCCCTCACAGATCGACTACGTCAACGCACACGGCTCCGGCACCAAACAGAACGACCGGCACGAGACGGCCGCGGTGAAACGCTCACTGGGCGCCCACGCCTTCAAGACGCCCATGAGCTCCATCAAATCCATGGTGGGCCACTCGCTGGGCGCCATCGGCGCTATCGAACTCGTGGCCTGCGTGCTGGCCATGGCCCACCAGGTGGTGCCGCCGACGGCGAACTACGAGACCCCCGACCCCGAGTGCGACCTCGACTATGTGCCGCGCACCGCCCGCTCACGGAAGCTGCACAGCGTGCTCTCGGTGGGCAGCGGATTCGGCGGTTTCCAGTCGGCGGTCGTCATGACCAGACCAAGTGGGAGGACCCTATGAGCTCCCGGCAGGATCGGCACACGGTCGTCACCGGCATCGGTGTCATAGCCCCCAACGGGGCCAACACCGAGGCCTTCTGGAAGTCGACCCACGAGGGCGTCAGCGTCCTCGACCGCGTCACCCGCGAAGGCTGCGAGCATCTTCCGCTCCGCGTCGCGGGCGAAGTGCGCGACTTCGACGCGACTGCGCTGATAGAGGAGCGCTTTCTCGTCCAGACGGACCGGTTCACGCACTTCGCGATGGCAGCGGCCGATCTCGCCATGGACGACGCCCGGCTCGGCCGCGGCGACTACGAGGGTTCGCCCTTCGCCGTGGGTGTGGTGACCGCGGCGGGCTCCGGTGGTGGCGAGTTCGGACAGCGCGAACTGCAGCGGCTGTGGGGACAGGGCTCCCGCTTCGTCGGCCCGTACCAATCCATCGCCTGGTTCTACGCCGCGAGCACCGGCCAGATATCCATCCGCGGCGGCTTCAAGGGGCCGTGCGGTGTCGTGGCCAGCGACGAGGCGGGCGGGCTCGACGCGCTCGCGCATGCCGCCGGTGCCATCCGCCGCGGCACCGACGCGGTCGTGGTCGGTGCCGCGGAAGCCCCGCTGGCGCCCTACTCGGTCGTCTGCCAGCTGGGGTACGAGGATCTCAGCACCGGCGAGGAACCGGACCGCGCCTACCGGCCGTTCACCGCCGACGCCTGCGGCTTCGTCCCTGCCGAAGGCGGCGCGATGCTCGTGGTCGAGGAGGAGACGGCGGCCCGCCGCCGAGGGGCCCGGGTCCGCGCCCGGGTGGCCGGGCACGCCGCGACCTTCACCGGACCGTCGCGGTGGGAGGAGTCCCGGGAGGGACTGGCCCAGGCGATCCGTGGCGCTCTGAGGGAAGCCGAGTGCGCGCCGGAGGAGATCGACGTGGTCTTCGCGGACGCGCTCGGCGTACCGGAGGCCGACCGCGCCGAGGCGATGGCGATCGCCGACGCGC
This sequence comes from Streptomyces sp. NPDC048479, assembly GCF_040651435.1. Classification (NCBI taxonomy): domain Bacteria; kingdom Bacillati; phylum Actinomycetota; class Actinomycetes; order Kitasatosporales; family Streptomycetaceae; genus Streptomyces; species Streptomyces sp. NPDC048479. Next base: position 477,786 of record NZ_JBEZKA010000002.1, on the reverse strand, counting down.
TGGGCGCACACGGCTGCAAGGTACCGGTGACGGCGCCCAAGACCGGTATCGGCCGGGCCTACTGCGGCGGACCCGTGCTCGACGCGGCCGCCGCCGTGCTGGCCATGGAGCGCGACCTCGTACCACCCACTCCCAATGTCTTCGACGTGTGCCACGACCTCGACGTCGTGACCGGCCGGGCGCGAACCGCTCAGCTGCGGACTGCGCTGGTGCTGAGCCGCGGGCTCATGGGCTCGAACGCGGCACTGGTGCTGCGGCACGCCACCGAAACCCCCTCATGAGAAGGAGAGCACTCATGTCCGCTCTGACCATCCAAGAACTGGCCGCACTGATGAAGAAGGGCGCCGGCGTCACCGTCGACCCCTTGGACCTGGCAAACCGGCCCAACACCCGCTTCGACGAGTTCGGCCTCGACTCGCTGGGCCTGCTCGGCATCGTCGGCGAGCTGGAGAACCGGCACGGCCGTCCCCTGCCCGCCGACGCGGACCGGTGCAAGACCCCGCAGGAGTTCCTCGAACTCGTCAACAACAGCCTCATGACTGGAGCCTGACGTGCCCGGACACACCGAGAACGAAATCACCGTCGCCGCCCCCCTGGACCTCGTCTGGGACATGACCAACGACCTCGAGAACTGGCCTCAGCTGTTCAGCGAGTACGCGTCGGTCGAGGTCCTGTCCCGGGAGGGCGATACGACGACCTTCCGGCTGACCATGCACCCCGACGAGAACGGCAAGATCTGGAGCTGGGTCTCGGAACGGACGATCGACCGCAAGGGCCGGAAGGTACGGGCCCGCCGCGTCGAGACCGGCCCCTTCGAGCGCATGGACATCCGGTGGGAGTACACGGAGGTCCCCGGCGGCACCCGGATGCACTGGACCCAGGACTTCGCGATGAAGCCGGAAGCCCCGGTCGACGACGCCTGGATGACCGACAACATCAACCGCAACTCCCGGGTCCAGATGGAACTCATCCGGGACAAGATCGAGCAGCGCGACCGCGACAGCCGTACCGCCGCCGTCACCCCCAACTGAGCCCGGGCAAGGAAAGGGAGCCTCCCGATGCACCAAGCTCTGATCGTCGCCCGTATGGCGCCGGAATCGGCCCCGGACATCGCCAAGCTGTTCGCGGCCTCCGACGCCGGCGAACTTCCGCACCTCGTCGGCGTCACCCGCCGCAGCCTGTTCCAGTTCGGCGATGTGTATATGCACCTGATCGAGTCCGAGAAGCCGCCCGGCCCCGAGATCGCGAAGGTGACGGAACATCCGGCCTTCCGGGACATCAGCGACCGGCTCACGGCCTTCGTCAGTCCGTACAACCCGGAGACCTGGCGGACCCCGAAGGACGCGATGGCCCACCAGTTCTATCGGTGGGAGCGCGACGGAACCACATGAGGACATGCGATCGCCCCGGGTCCGGGCTGGGAAGCCGGACTCGGGGCGTTGTTGCGCGTGTTGAGGTGCGGAGAGCGACCACGGTCACCCGGGGACGGTGCATTCGAACGCGTCGAGGTACGGGTTGACCGGGCGGATCTCGCCGATGAGCAGACCCGCCTTCGTCACTCTTTCCACCAGGCTCTGCTTGGTGTGCTTCGCGCCGCCGACGTTGAGCAGCAGAAGCAGATCCATGGCCGTGGTGAACTTCATCGAGGGAGTGTCGTCCACGAGGTTCTCGATGACCACGACCCGGGCCCCCGGCCGCGCCGCCGCGACGATGTTCCCCAGAGTTCTGCGGGTGCTCTCGTCGTCCCACTCCAGGATGTTCTTGATGATGTAGAGATCGGCCTCGACCGGGATGTCCTGGCGGCAGTCCCCGGGGACGATACGGACCCGATCCGCGAGCGAACCCCCTTCGCGCAGCCGGGGATCCGCCTTCGCGACCACGTCGGGCAGATCGAGCAGCGTGCCCCGGACGGCCGGATGCTTCTCCAGCAGGCTCGCGAGCACATGCCCCTGGCCGCCGCCGATGTCCGCGACCACCGAGATACCGGTCAGGTCGAGGAGCTCCGCGACTTCCAGCGCCGACTGCCTGCTGGACGTGGTCATGGCCCGGTTGAACACCTGGGCCGACTCGTGCGCGTCCTGGTGCAGGTACTCGAAGAACCCCTTGCCGTACAGCTCGTGGAAGACGCTCCCGCCGGAACGCACCGCCTCGTCGAGCCGGGGCCAGGCGTCCCAGGTCCACGGCTCTGTGCACCACAGGGCGATGTACCGCAGGCTGTTGGGATCGTCCTCGCGCAGCATCAGCGACATGTCCGTGTGGGCGAACGTCCCGTCCTCGGTCTCGACGAAGATGCCGTAGCAGGACAGGGTGCGCAGCAGCCGGCGCAGCGACTTGGGTTCGCAGTCCACCGCGGTCGCGAGCTGCTCCGCGGTGGCGGGCGACTCGCCGAGCGCGTCGGCCACGCCCAGCCGGGCAGCCGCGCGTACGGCGGCGGCGCACGCCGCCCCGAAGACAAGCTCCCGCAGCCGCATGGCGGGCGGGGGGGTGGACACGACGGGGGTGGTGACGGGGGTGGGACTTACGGTGGTCATACCGCCTCGATTCTCCTGCTGAGGGGGAACACTCAGCACATCCCTGCGGGTTCGGAAGCCAGGCACTCATTGCTGAGGAACTCGTTGCGCGTTCCGCCACCCCGGTTGGCCAGGTCAGCCGTCTTGTTGCCCTGCACCCAGTTGTCCTTGATGACATTGCCGGTGTTGACGGCGCCCACGAAGCTCTGGAACAGCACGACTCCGCCGGAGAGCGGCGAGGAGCCGACATTTTCCATGATCAGGTTTGATTGGACGACGGCGGACTCGGTGCCGGTGAGGACGATGCCGGATCCCTGGATGGCGGGGAGGCGGGTGGTGGCGGGGCAGAACTTGTTGTTCTGGTAGATCCAGTTTTCGCGGACGGTCATCGCCCCGGCTGTGGGTTTCGACTCGTCGCCCACGATGAACAAGCCGGCGCAGTTTCCGGTCATGGTGTTGGCGCGGACGCTGAGGTTTCTGACCCGCCTGACCGTGACTCCGATCCGGTTGCCCGTCAGCCGGTTGTACGCGATCACCGTCCTCTTGGTGTCGGTCGCCCCGCCCTCCCGGTCGACCGTGTTGGCGATGAAGATGCCGGCGTCTCCGCTGCCCCGGACCGTGTTGTTACGGATCACCGACCGGGTGGACATCTCCTGACCGATGCCCCAGGTGCCGTTCTTCTCGGCCGTCACCTGCTGGACCGTCAGCCGGTCGGTGCGGGTGGCCCAGATGGCGCTCTTCTTGAAGCCCGAGAGGGTCAGGGAGCGGATGCTGACGCCTACTACGTCCTTCTTCGCCTTACCCGTCACGCAGATGCCGTTGCCGGCCCGGGCACAGACGTTCGCGGCCGGCGTGGTCGCCGTCCGCGGCTTGATCACGGTCGCCTCGCCCATCCCGCTCAGGGTCAGGTTCGACTTCGTGACAAGGACGCTTTCGCGGTAGGTGCCGGCCGCGATGACAATGGTGTCTCCCGGACTGGCGGCGTTCACCGCTTTCTGGATCGATTCGCCCGGATGCACCGTGTGGGTGGCCGCGCCGGCGGACGGAGCGGCTGCGCCCAGTCCGGAGACCATGATGACCGCGGTGCATGCGAGGCACGTGAACTGTCGTTTCGTCATGAGCCGAAGTTATGGGCGATCATGCCCCCTCGCCACATGGAGTGAGCGTATGGATACATCCCGTGCGCGAGTGGGTGTTTTTCGGTGGTCGCGCGGCCCGGCCCCAGCCCCTCCCGACGGCCCCTCTATGGTGGCCTCTCATGTGGCAAGGACAACAGCCGCCGGGGGGCGAGCAGCACTCCCAGGACGGGTATGTGAATCCGTATCAGCAGCATCAGCAGCCGAATCCGTACGCGACGGGTACGCCGTCCGAGCCTCCGCGCGGCGGCCGCAGCACGACGGCCGTCGCCGTCGCCGCGGCCACCGCCGTCGTCATCGCCGCCGGTGTCACCGGCTATCTGGTCCTGGGCGGCGACAAGGACGACACGGCGGATCCGGGGCCGACCCGATCGGCGTCGTCCCCGGCGTCCAAGCCGACCGGTTCGGGCGACGACGATGCGCGTGACGCCGCCGACCCGAAACCGGTGATTCCCGGCTGGAAGGTCGTGGTGAACCCGAAGGGCGGCATCGCCTTCGACGTTCCCCCGGAATGGGGGCTCAAGTCGCCGAGCTGGTCCAGCTACGTCTCCGACAACAACGACCCGGAGGACAAGCCACTCATCGGCTTCTCGGCCCCGGCGATGTTCAAGGAGAAGTGGTGCCAGTCCGACGACGACAAGAACGGCACCCCGGAGGACACGGCGCTCGGCACTGCCGGCTCCAGAGGCGAGAAGGGGGCCAGGACCACCGAGGAGGCCGCCCGCAACAGCGTGTCCCTGTGGCTCTATGGCGCGTACACCCAGCCGGACAAGAAGAAGATCAAGACCGGTGCGGTGGAGCCGTACACCGCGAGGTCCGGCATCAAGGGCAGCGTGGCGACGGCGGTGTCCACCGGCGTCGACAAGAAGGGCAAGTGCGACACCGACGGCAAGGCCACCACGTTCGCCTTCGAGGACTCCAAGGGCGACTTCGTGTCCTGGACCTTCCTCGGCGCGAAGGGCGTTGCGGGTGAGGTGCCGGACGCGACGGTACGGAAGATCCTGAGCACCGTGCGCCTGGTCGGCGGCTGACACCCGCACCGGAGCTCCACCGGGCCGCGACAGCGGCCCGGTGGAACCGTGTCAGAGGCCGAACACGCCAGGGTCGGAGGCCACGGCGCGGAAGTGCTCGTGCGGGTCGGCGACCAGCTTGCGTGCCTTCAGGTCGAGCAGACCTCCGACGCTGACGACCTCGGCCACGAGAGTGTTGTCGTCCGTACGGTGGAACGTCTGCTCCACCTGGAACGACTTGCCCTCCCCGAAGATGAACGCGCAGGTTATGTCGACGTCATCACCCGCGACCACCTCGCGGTGGTACCGGATCGTGGTCTCCAGATTGATCGGGCCGACGCCCTTCGCCAGCAGCGCGTTCTGCTCGATTCCGGCTGCCCGCAGCAACTCCCAGCGCGCGTGCTCCGCATGCTGCAGATACACCGTGCCGTTGAGGTGCCCCTGCGCATCGATCTCGTAACCGCGGACGGTAACCCTCACGGTAAACAGGTCTGCCATTTTTCAATCCCTTCAACAGGGCGCCGTTCGAGCGCCTTGTGCAAGGTAACGGGCCACTTACATCCGGGAGTTGGTGTCGGTCCCGAGCCCGGCCCTCTGCACATGGGTGGCGTCGCGTCGCGGGGGCAGGGTTCCTTCCCGGACGCGGCCGTGTGTCATGCCCGGGGAACCGCGTTGGTGCGTCGAGGAGCAGGAGCGGGCCGAGCCAGTAGGTGACATCGACGGCCAGGACCAGCCGGCCGTCCTCAGCCCGCGGCAGCGGCACCTCGGCCGGTGCCCGCCGCAGCCGGACGACATCGACTCGTCCGCGGGCCACCGCAGCGTAGAGCCCACCATGGCCCCGGCGGTACTCGCCCACCAGCGACAACTCCGCCAGCGACAGGGCAATCGTTGCCTAGGCGCAGGAGGGGCACAGTCCGCGGTAGGTGACCTCGACCTCGGACACCGTGAAGCCGAACCGTTCCTCCGCCGGGAGGTCGGTCAGCGGATTGCCGGTCGGGTGGACATCGCGGATGGTGCCGCAGTTGGAGCACACCAGGTGCTGGTGCGGGTGGTGTGCGTTGGGGTCGTAACGCTTGGCGCGGCCGTCGGTGGAGACCTCTATGACCTCACCGAGGGAGACCAGCTCGCCCAGGGCGTTGTAGACGGTTGCCCGGGAGATCTCGGGCAGCCGCTGTACCGCGCGGGCGTGCACCTCGTCGGCCGTGAGATGCACGTGGTCGCCGTCGAGGACCTCCGCAACGACACGCCGCTGGGAGGTCATCCGCCAGCCACGCCCTCGCAGTCGCTCCAGCAGGTCGCTCATATCGGTTCACCTATTCAGGTTCGGTGGGATACCCGGAGTTTACTGGTGGACATCCGGGTTCCGATTGGATAGGGGTTTGGCGCACTTCTTGACTTGGACTCTGTCCATTGTAGGATCGGTTCCGGTGATAGCCAAGGGACAGGAAGACTCCAGTACAGACAGGAGACAGAGACGTGATGGGACAACCGCCGCGGAGCTGCGCGGTGCCGGCCTGCGGGTGACGGCCGCCCGCGTCGCGCTGCTCGAGACCGTCCGGGACGGTGACCGCCTCGGTGTCGAGGCGATCGCCTCCGGGGTGCGCGATCGCGTGGGCCATATCTCCCTTCAAGTCGTGTGTGAGGCCCTCCACGCGCTCACCGTGGCGGGACTCGTACGCCGCATCGATCCGGACGGCAGCCCGGCCCGGTTCGAGGGACGCCTCGTGTCGTCGCTGACGTCGACTGCGCGGTCGGCGAGGCCACTGTCTGACCGCATCCGACGACCACGGCTTCTCGATCGACGAGGCCGAGGTCATCCACTGGGGTCTGCACCCCGGCTGTTCCACCGCCCGCAGTTCCTGAGCACCATGATCCGCCCAGTTCGGAAGGATTCCCATGTCTGAGAACCATGATGCGATCGTCACAGACGCGAAGACGGAGGGCGGAGGTGGCTGCCCGGTCGCGCACGGGCGCGCCCCGCACCCGACTCAGGGCGGCGGAAACCGCCAGTGGTGGCCGGAGCGGCTCAACCTGAAGATCCTTGCCAAGAACCCCGCCGTGGCCAACCCCCTCGGCGAGGAGTTCGACTACGCCGAGGCCTTCAAGACCCTCGAACTCCCGGCCGTGAAGCAGGACATCGCGGAGGTGCTGACAACCTCGCAGGACTGGTGGCCCGCCGACTTCGGCCACTACGGCCCGTTCATGATCCGGATGGCGTGGCACAGCGCGGGTACCTACCGGATCAGCGACGGCCGCGGCGGCGGCGGGGCCGGTCAGCAGCGCTTCGCCCCCCTCAACAGCTGGCCGGACAACGGGAACCTCGACAAGGCCCGCCGCCTGCTGTGGCCGGTCAAGAAGAAGTACGGCAAGAGCCTCTCGTGGGCCGACCTCATGATCCTCGCCGGCAATGTCGCCCTGGAGTCGATGGGCTTCGAGACCTTCGGCTTCGGCGGCGGTCGTGCGGACGTCTGGGAGCCCGACGAGGACGTCTACTGGGGTCCCGAGACCACCTGGCTCGACGACGAGCGCTACACCGGCGACCGGGAGCTGGAGAACCCCCTCGGCGCGGTCCAGATGGGCCTCATCTACGTCAACCCGGAGGGCCCGAACGGCAACCCGGACCCGCTCGCCGCGGCCCGCGACATCCGTGAGACGTTCCGCAGGATGGCGATGAACGACGAGGAGACGGTCGCCCTGATCGCGGGTGGTCACACCTTCGGCAAGACCCACGGCGCGGGCCCGGCGGAGAGCGTCGGCCTCGACCCCGAGGCCGCCCCGCTCGAGGAGCAGGGCCTCGGCTGGAGGAACTCGTTCGGCACCGGCAAGGGTGGCGACGCGATCACCAGCGGTCTTGAGGGTATCTGGACGAACACCCCGATCACGTGGGACAACAGCTTCTTCGAGATCCTGTTCGGCAACGAGTGGGAGCTGTACAAGAGCCCCGCAGGGGCGCACCAGTGGAGGCCGCAGGACGGCGCCGGGGTGGGCACCGTGCCCGACGCCCACGACCCGTCGAAGAGCCACGCCCCGACGATGCTGACGACCGACCTCTCGCTCCGGTTCGACCCGGCCTACGAGCAGATCTCGCGGCGCTTCCTGGAGAACCCCGCCGAGTTCGCGGACGCCTTCGCCCGCGCGTGGTTCAAGCTGACCCACCGCGACATGGGCCCGATCGTGCGCTACCTCGGCCCTGAGGTCCCGGCCGAGACGCTGCTGTGGCAGGACCCCCTCCCCGCGGTGACGCACGAGCTCATCGACGCCGAGGACATCGCCTCCCTCAAGGGCCAGATCCTCGCCTCGGGCCTGTCGGTGTCCCAACTCGTGTCCTCCGCGTGGGCGTCGGCCTCGTCCTTCCGCGGCAGCGACAAGCGCGGCGGCGCCAACGGTGCGCGCATCCGCCTCCAGCCGCAGAGCGGGTGGGAGGTCAACGACCCGGACCAGCTGGCGACGGTGCTGCGCACCCTGGGTGGGATCCAGGAGGCCTTCAACGCCGCCCGGACCGGCGGCAAGCAGATCTCGCTCGCCGACCTGATCGTGCTCGCCGGTGGTGCCGCCGTCGAGCAGGCCGCAAAGGACGCCGGCTTCGATGTCGAGGTCCCCTTCACACCGGGCCGCGTGGACGCGTCGCAGGAGCAGACCGACGTGGAGTCGTTCGCCGCGCTCGAGCCGACCGCCGACGGGTTCCGCAACTACCTCGGGAAGGGCAACCGGCTGCCGGCCGAGTACCTGCTGACCGACCGGGCGAACCTCCTGACCCTGAGCGCCCCCGAGATGACGGCCCTCGTCGGTGGCCTCCGCGTCCTGGGCGCGAACCACCAGCAGTCGTCGCTCGGCGCCTTCACCACGACCCCCGGGTCTCTGACCAACGACTTCTTCGTCAACCTGCTCGACCTGGGCACGACGTGGAAGGCGACGTCCGAGGACGCGAACACGTTCGAGGGTCGCGACGCCGCCACGGGCGAGGTCAAGTGGACCGGTAGCCGTGCCGACCTCGTCTTCGGTTCGAACTCCGAGCTGCGCGCGGTCGCGGAGGTCTACGCGAGCGATGACGCGAAGGAGAAGTTCGTGAACGACTTCGTCGCGGCGTGGGACAAGGTGATGAACCTCGACCGGTTCGACCTCGTCTGATCATGACGTCCAGGTCGGCCCCCACCGGCCGACCTGGACGTCCTCAGTCCGAAGGATCTCGACATCGTCCGCCTCCAGCGCGACGTCGAGAGGGTCGCCGCTCGATGCAGGGGGCGAGCCGGTGAGCGTGCCCGCGCGGACAGCCGGCCTCCGGACGGCACCGTGGGCACAGTCCCCAGAACGTGGCATCGGTCTTTATGCGATGCGACGGAAGGACGCCTACTGGAGCGGCCCCACCAGCTGATGACGCCTCTTGTCGGGATGGGACACGAGCGGGGTAGCCGCGCCGCAGGAGCCGGGGACGGCATCGTGCCGGGATCTCACCGGGCCACGGCTAGTGGCCATCCCGGCAGCGGACACCGCTCCGGGTCTGTGGAGTGCAGTTCGTGCAATGGTTTTCTTGCGAGAGATTACGCGCGGCGCGGGTACCTCTGCATAATGCAAAATCAATCCAATTGCGGAAACTGAGGCTCTCGGTCGCACCCGTTCAGCAAATTCTGATCGAGGCGGCTCACAGCAGGCATGGCGATGACTGAACGGGGCCATTGCCCACTCACGTGGTGGATCTTCCAGGGATTTCTCCGCGGACTGTTATGCGTTATCCGGCGACGGTGTAGGAGCGCGCTCCCGTCCCGGCCAGCCCACCGCCGTCGACGATCAGGTACTCCGGGCGGATGGGGCGTCCGTCGAGCCAGGACTCCAGGATCTCCCGGACGCCGGCCGCATAGCGGGCCTGGGCGGAGAGGGTCGACCCGGAGACATGGGGTGTCATCGCCTCGTACGGCATGGTGCGCCAGGGGTGGTCGGACGGTGGCGGCTGGGGATACCAGACGTCACCGGCGTATCCGGCCAGTTGGCCGCTGTTCAGGGCCCGCACCACGGCGTCCCGGTTCACGATGAGCGCGCGAGCGGTGTTGACGATGTACGAACCACGCTTCATGACCCCGATGAGTTCGTCGTCGAAGAGGTTCTGCGTCTGTGGATGCAGGGGAGCGTGGATCGACAGCACGTCCACCGAGGAGGCCAGAGACCGGGCGTCGGGGTGATAGGTCACCCCCAGCTCCTCCTCGATCTCCGGAGGCAGCCGGTGCGGATCGCAGTAGTGCAGAGAGACGTCGAACGGCTTGAGGCGGCGCAGCACGGCCTGGCCGATGCGGCCGGAGCCGAGGATGCCGACGTGCATGCCCTCCAGGTCGTAGGCGCGCGAGACGCTGTCGGCGATGTTCCAGCCCTTCTTGGCGGTCACCCAGTCGTGGGCGGGCATGTAGTTGTGCACGAGCGTGAGGATCTGCATGACGGCGTGCTCCGACACGCTGATGCTGTTGCTGTAGGTCACCTCGGCCACGGTCAGGCCGTGGGTGATGGCGCTCGGGAGGTCGACGTGGTCCGATCCGATCCCCGCCGTGATCGCCAGCTTGAGCTGAGGAGCCCCGGTGATCCGCTCGGGGGTCAGATAGGCGGGCCAGAAGGGCTGCGAGATCACGACGTCGGCGTCGGGCAGCTCGCGGTCCAGGACGGAGTCCGGTCCCTCCTTGTCGCTGGTGACGACATAGGTGTGGCCCCGGTCCTCCAGGAACCGGCGCAGGCCGAGCTCTCCTGAGACGCTTCCCAGCAGCTGGCCCGGGGTGAAGTCGACGGATTCGGGGGTCGGCGCGGTCTGTCCCCCCGGGTAGCCGGTGATGGCCGGAATCTCGTCGCGGGCGTAGGCGGGAGGGTAGCCGCCCACAGGATCGGGATAGAGCACCGAAAGAATCTTTGCCATGGCCGTCCTCCATCGATGGGGCAGCCGCTCCGGTAAGCCGGGCGGGCCTTCCGCCGAGACGCGAGCCACTGGGTTCGGGCTCGAGAGAGCCGGGCGCTGCCGGCAATCAATCGGACCCACCCACCGACGATCTTGAATTCTAAATTTTAGTCGAGCATGCGTCGGCGCTGCAATCCCCGAGGATAATGGGTGAGGTATGCCGAGCAGATAGAGATGCCGCTATTTCATTGAGGCCTGCGGCAGCCATTCGGGTGATCAGTGTGTACGGAGACTTCTGATGCGGGCGGACGAATCCGGGCCCGAGAGGGATTCCCGAGAGCCCGCATACATCCCCGGTGCCGAGCCGGAGCCCTGCCGATCGACCCGGACGCGGACGAGGGGATGCGAGCGGGTTCAGCCGTCCCCACGGCGGCTGGTGAGGGGTTCGGCTCGGACGAGGCCCGACATTTAATCGCTGGCGCCGTGCCCTGGGGTGGGGCTACGGTTCTGCTCGTTCAGGGGCGCGGCCGTGTGCTGTGCCCGGGAAACCGCGTTGGTGCGTCGAGGAGCAGGAGGTGAGGACATTGATGACTGTCACGGAGACGGGCGTTGCCCGCATTCAGGAGTTCATCGTTCCCACCCCCGTGGTCTCCGGCTGACACTCACACTTCTTCCGCGCGCCGAGCGCGCTGCCGGGGCCGCCCTTCGAAGGGTTCCCCTTGTCTCTCTCATCTGTTTCTGCGTCCGCTTCGTCTTCGTCGCACCCGCTGTCGTCCTACGGCTGGGACGAAGGATGGGACGCCGAGTTCGCCCCGTACACCGAACAAGGTCTGCTGCCCGGCCGAGTCGTACGGGTGGACCGCGGCCAGTGCGATGTCGTCACCACCGACGGACTGGTCCGCGCCGACACCGCGTTCGTCACCCCGCACGATCCACTGCGGGTCATCTGCACCGGTGACTGGGCTGCCGTCGACCGTGACGGCGACCCCCGCTTCGTACGGACGTATCTGCCGCGCCGTACCGCCTTTGTACGCTCCACCTCCTCGAGCCGCTCCGAGGGGCAGATCCTCGCGGCCAACGTCGACCACGCGATCATCGCGGTCTCGCTCGCTGTCGAACTGGACCTCGGGCGGATCGAGCGGTTCCTCGCGCTGGCGTGGGAGAGCGGCGCGCAGCCGCTCGTCGTGCTCACCAAGGCAGACCTCGTTCCCGATGTGACCGGTCTTTCGTACCTCGTCCAGGACGTGGAGACGACCGCGCCCGGAGTGCAGGTGCTGCCTGTCAGTTCGGCGTCGGGTGAGGGCGTCGATGTGCTCACCGCCGTCCTCTCCGGCGGGACGAGTGTGCTGCTCGGCGCGTCCGGCGCCGGCAAGTCGACGCTCGCGAACGCGCTGCTCGGCGAGGACGTGATGGATGTGCAGGCGACCCGTGACGTCGATGGCAAGGGCCGGCACACCACCACGACCCGCAACCTCCTCGCGCTGCCCGGCGGGGGTGTGCTGATCGACACGCCCGGGCTGCGCGGCGTGGGGCTCTGGGACGCGGAGTCCGGCGTGGGTCAGGTCTTCTCGGAGATCGAGGAGCTCGCGGAGGAGTGCCGTTTCCACGACTGCGCGCACGAGTCGGAGCCGGGCTGCGCGGTGCTCGCCGCGATCGACGACGGTTCGCTGCCGGAGCGGCGGCTGGAGAGCTACCGCAAGCTGCTGCGGGAGAACCAGCGCATCGTCGCGAAGACGGACGCGCGGCTGCGGGCGGACATCCTGCGCGACTGGAAGCAGAAGGGCGCGGAGGGTCGCGCGGCGATGCAGGCGAAGCGTGGCCGGATGCGCTGATTGCAGGTGGGACCGGCCCGGTGACCTCGTGGGTCACCGGGCCCGATGGTCGCTGACGCCGCCCGTTCCGGCCCTACTCCAGGCCCCAGCTGTGGATCTTCCGCGGGTGGATCCGGATCAGCTCCTCGCTGAAGTGCGGGCCCAACTCGTGCGGGCCCGTCAGCAGTTCGGCCTCGCCTCTGATGTCCACCCCGCGCACCTTCCACGGCTGGAGGCTCACGATGTCGTCGACCACCAGCGCCACCTTCGGATTCTCCCGGAGATTGCGCCACTTCTTCGTCGTGCCCAGGGCGTAGCCGCCGACCAGGATCGTCCCGTCCTCCTGCGGGAAGAAACCGACCGGGTTCGCCTGTGGCTGACCCTTCGGGTCGACGGTCGCCAGCCGTCCCAGGCGCTGGGACTTGAGGTACGCGCGCTCGGCGTCGCTGAATTCGGTCATGGATGCAGCCTCACACGCGTACCGCGTCCCCCGCATCGGACGCGGGAACTGGGCGAGTCCTAGGACTTCGGACCGGCACAGGACCGGCACAGGACCCGTCCGGGGCCGGTCCGGGACCGCTGCTGGACCGGTCAGGCCGGGAGGCCCCACGCCGGGGCCGGCGCGTTCGGAGCCACCGGACGGATCCGCAGGTCCGGGCGGTCCCCACGCGCCGTGATCAGCGCCGACTCGCCCTTCCTCAGCGGGATACGGATCGCACCGTTGCCCGCATTCTCCCACCGCAGCCGCCGGCCCCGCCCGTCGCGGACCTCGATCGGGCCCGCGATGCCGTGGCGTACGGCGCACGGCGCGCCCGCTTCGCTGGTCAGCCGGACCCAGCGGGTCCTCCCCGCCTGCCGTACCGCACTGAGCAGGAACGCCCCCTGTGTACGGAAGTCATGAACGACCAGCTCCCGCCACGCGTCCGGCAGCGCCGGGAAGACCCGGATGACCTCGCCCCACGACTGGCAGACCATGTCGTGCAGCGACTGCGCCGCCGAAAGTGGGGTCTCGATGACGGGGCCCGACTCCTTGTACATGGTGTTGGCCTGGATGAAACGGGTCATCAGTTCGCCGAGGTACTTGAGCGCGTCCTCGCCCTTGCCCAGCAGCGCGGACATGGATGCCGCGCCCGTGAACGTATAGCCCTGCAGCGCCCCTTCGAAGCTGACCCAGTGGCTGAGCGACTTCTCGATCAGGGCGCGTTCCTCGGGCGTACGGCCGGTGATCTCGTACAGCGGATACACCGCGAGAAGATGCGAGTAGTGGCGGTGGGACTTCGCGAACGGGACACCGGCGCCGATCATGTAGCCGTTCGCGTCCACCGGATAGGGGACCAGCTTGGCGAGGACCTCCTGCCAACGGGCGGTCAGAGGGTCGGAGATGCCCAGTTCCGCGGCCGAGTCGATGAGCGTACGGCAGCCCCAGCGCAGCAGCATCAGGTCGTAGTTGCAGTCCGGCGCGTCCACGCCGTACTCCGGCGAGAACGTCGGCGGCAGATGCAGCTTGCCGTCCGGCCCGGGGTTGAGGAAGTGCAGGTAGTAGTTGACCGCCTTGCGCAGCAGCGGGAAGAGGAGGTCGCGCAGCAGCGACTCGTCCATGGTGTGGCGGTACGAGAGCCAGACGTTGTGCAGCGCCCAGGTGAGGTTGCCGACCTCGGGGGTGGGTGGGTTCTGGCCGGGGATGCCGACGCCGTAGCCGGTGCCGGACGGAGTGGCGCCGCCGTTGACGAGCCGGGTGTCGGTGGTGCGGGGGATGCCGGCCGAGTCGCCACGGTAGGGGCCGGCGACCTCGGCGGTCAGCTGGGCCCGGAACTCGCCCAACGCGCGTGAGACGGCGTCGAGTTCAAGATGGTTCGAGCCGTGGATCAGCCAGTACTCCAGCTGGACGTTGAGGTTCCACCAGGTGTTGGGCCAGGGGGTCGACTCCAGCCAGGGCCCGCAGGTGGCCATGACGGGGGCGTCGCGCCGGGCCGCGGAAGCCGTCTTGTACAGCTGGATCCAGTAGAAGCGCTGCAGCCGTGCGTCGGGCAGCGACAGGAAGCTCTTGCGGTAGAAGCGCTCCCACCGGAGACGGTGGGGGAGGGCGAGTACGTCGTACGGCGCCGAGGACGCGTCCCGCACCGTGCGCAGCGCACGGTCGAGTGCGGTCGTCCTCGGGAAGGAGTGCGCGACGGACACATACAGCGTCCGCGTCTCCTTGCGGACGCGCTCCTGCCAGGCGGTGACATGCCGGCCGCCCGCGAGCAGCGGCTGGACCGCGGCCGTCAGCTCGCCGTGCTGCTCGACGACGGCCGGCGGATTGCCCGTGTACCCGTCCGGAAGGGGTTTGAAGGCGGCGCGCGGGCTGATGGCATCGGCCGGGTGGAAGACCCAGCGGAAGTTCTTCTCGCCCTCGCTCGGTGTGATCTCGACGGTGAGCAGGGATGTCGTGGTGTGGACGAAGACGCGCAGGCGCAGCGTGCCCGCCGTGGTGGTGAGGCTGCCGGTGAGCTCGGCGCCGCGCAGCCGCAGCCGCCAGTCGAGGCCGGTGATCGTGCCGACGGGCTCGAGCGTGAAGTGGCCGACGGGCAGCCGGGCGAGGCCGAAGAGCGAGCCGAACTCCGGCCGGTGGTCCTGCACTTCGGAGTGCTGGACATTGAAGCGGACGGCGTTCTTTCCGCCGGGCTCGGCGTAGATGCCGGTGCCCAAGTAGCCATTGCCGAGATATGGGCCCTCGTACCAGGTCTTCGGCATCTTCTGCCAGACGAGATCGGCGTCGTCGAGGACCGTGCGCCAGCTGTCGGCGTGCACCGTGAGAGCGGTGGTGTCCTCCGGGGCGGGCGCGGCCTGCGCCGGGACGGCGGCGGCACCTCCCGCCACCAGCGCTCCGCCGATTGCCGTACCGGTGGCAAGGACGGTTCTTCTGGAGGGGTCCGGTGCAGTGGACGGGTCTGGTGCAGTGGCCATGATGCCTCCCGGTGGCTCGTACGCGGACATGTCAATTCATCCGAGCTATCCCTCGACGGAAGGTAGGCAGGCGGCGGGAGGCAGTCAATACAGCGGAAGAGATCCGATGTGTCTCTGTCTATCTGGACAGCGTTCAGCAGAGGGCAACAGGCACTTGGCTGGAGGACACGGGGACACCGGGTCGCGCTCAGCCCGCGAAGACCGCCCCCAGCCACGCCCCCACGACCAGCAGACAGGCGAACAGCTCCACCAGCACACTGGTCCCCACCGCCCGCATCACCGCCCTCGTCGAGGTCATCGCCGGGCCGTGCCCGCCGAGCCGTTGCCGCTCGGAGCCGTAGATCCCCCCGATGAATCCGGGTATCGCGCCCACCACCGGCACCAGAAGGAAGCCGACCAGCGCCCCCGCGCCCGCGAACAGCGCCATCCGCCGGGTGACCCCCACCCCGCGCAGTCGGCGCGGCGGCAGCAGCCAGACCATCGCCTGGGTGACCACCAGTACGACGGTCGAGCCCACCAGCAGCACCCAGGCCGGTCCGGACTGCTCGTGCATCGACCACCACAGCACCGCGGCCCAGACCAACCACGGCCCCGGAACACCGGGCACAAGCACCCCGAGCAGGCCCAGCAGCATCACCAGGCCGACCATCAGGAGCTGCCATGCGCCCATCTGCCAAGAGTGCAGGATGCTGATCATTCCCGCAGGTCGCGGGCCACCCAGCCCTTCGCGTACGCATGCCAGCCGAGCTGCAGCCGGGTCGTCACACCGGTCAGCTCCATCAGCCCCTTCACCCGGCGCTGAACGGTCCGCAGCCCGAGATCCAGCTGCTTGGCCACACTCGCGTCCGTCATTCCGGCGAGCAGCAGCGAAAGGATCTCCAGATCGGTGGCATCCGGCCCCGGCGCCTTCTCCTCGTCCACCTCGCCACCCACGCCGAGCCGCAGCGGCAGCGCCTCCCGCCACACCGCCTCGAACAGGCCCGTCAGCGACTCCAGCAGCCCGCTCGCATGCACGACGAGTGCCGCGGGATCGGCCCCGCGCCCGGTCAGCGGGACCATGGCGAGCGTTCGGTCGGCGACCACCAGCTTGGTCGGCACCCGGTCCACCACCCGGACCTGTTCGTCACGGCCCAGCGCCGCGCTCAGTTCGGTGATCCCGTTGGGCAGCGAGAACACCTCACGCTCGACCACCACCCGGTACCTCACCCCGCGCGTCGCCGCCTTCAACTCCGCCTCGTTGTCCGTCCCGTTGACCACGACGGGATTTCCGGTGACCAGGGCGCAGACCTCCTCGGTGGCGCCCAACTGCAGCTGTACGAAACGGTGCGCGACGGCACTCGCGCCCGTCACCACCTCGACCAGATCGTGCACGGCCGGAGCGGTGGCCTCCGACCTGAACTCCTGCGCCAGCAGCGCCGCCGCCAGCTCCGCCTGCTCCAGCTCGTGGCGCTGCTGGGTCAGCAGCGCGCCCAGCGCCACGCCGGGCGGGGCCGCCACCCACCGTCCGGTGCCGGCCGAGGACTTCGCGGCAAGGCCCTGCTGCTCCAGCCGTCGCAACGCCCGCTCCGTATCCGTCTCCGGCAGCGCCAGCCGGTGCGCGAGATCGGGGACATCCGCCGCCCCGAGCGCGACGAGCGCGCGGTACGCCGATTCCTGCCTCTCGTCGAGACCTATCGCTCCCAGCATCTGACCCCAGCCCTCCCCGGACGTGCACTTCTTCGGCCGCGCTGGCGGAAACCGGCCAAGGCGTATTCCCGCCGCGTACATCATCCCTGCACCGCCCGTCCCTCTGCCAATGTGGCGCCACCGCAGCACCAACAGCCTCCGGCAACAGGGTATTTCATGCCTATCTGTGCCGGATTCAGATGGGGAGAGTGATGCGCCCGATATCGCGTACGGCACTGGGGGCGGCGACCGCCGCCCTCCTGGCCGTCACGGCGGTCGCGCCGTCGGCGGCCGCTGGGTCGCAGGACGACACGACCGCGAAGAGAGCCCTGGCCGGCAGCGATGCCGCCGCACAGCAGGGGGACAGGCCGGCCACGGTCACCCTTGTCACCGGAGGCAGGGTCCTGGTGGCGGCGCATGGACCGCGACCGTGAACCACGCGGGCGCGGCGGGCAAACCGGTCACCCTGAAGGCCGAACTGACGGACGCCCACGGCAACTCCGTCACCCAGCTCGTGGCCAACGCATACGCCGTGCGCTGACCACGAAACGGTCCGCCGGGCGTCCTTCCCGTGGGGGGTTGGGGCGCCCGGCGGACCACTTGCCGCATATTTCTTTTTTCGGGATGCCCCGTTTTCGTACGGCCCGTGCGGTGGACAATAAGGGCATGAGTCAGCAGGGGGAGAGGCCCGCCACCGAGGACGAATGGTGGAACCGGCTGTACGACGAGTCCGCCCCGGACATCGGTCCCGCGGCGCCCACGCGCGACACGCTGGACGACCGTTTCGACTCCGCGGCGGATGCGGTGGCCGCGGAGAGCACACCCGCGCCGGCGGAGCCGGACGACCCCCGCGGTCCGGGCGATCGCGGCAGATGGCGCCCGCGCGCCTGGTGGGAGGCGCGCCCCACGGATGCGGCGGCGCCCGCCGAGCCGGACATCCCGCACCGTCCTGCGACGCCGCCACGGCAACGCGCGGCGTGGGAACGGCCGACCGCCTCCGACCAGCCGCCCACATTCCGGCCGGCTCCGCCGCCCGAGCCGCCCCTGCCGGACGCGGCGTCCCGGGAGGCAGCCCGCCCGCCGAGGCCCGACGTCGCACCGCGCGGAGAGGCCGAGCCGCCCCGGCCGGATGCGGCGTCCCGGGAGGCAGCCCGCCCGCCGAGGCCCGACGTCGCACCGCGCGGAGAGGCCGAGCCGCCCCGGTCGGATGCCGCATCCAGGGGGGAAGCCCCGCCGCCGCGGCCCGACGTCGTACTGCCCCGGGAAGCGGACCGGCCGCAGCGGCCGGAGGTCTCGCGCGGGCAACTGCCGGTCCCGGCAGAGACCTTCGGCGCCGCGCCCGCCGCGCCCGCCGCCCCCGTGGCGCCCGGCCACCCGGCCACCCGGCCGGACGCGGTACGCGACATTCCCCCGGTTGCCGGCGTAGAGCCGCCCCGGCGCGAAGGCCCGCCCGGACGAGCGACCGCCCCGGACGAGCACTTCGAGGACGCGCCCGCCCCTTCGGCACCGCACCCGCCGGTACCGCCGCGGGTTTCCGCGGAGCCGCCCCCGCCCACCCCCGCCCCTGCGGCACGGCACGCTGCGCCCGTACCGCCGCAAGGCCTCGAGGCACCGAGCTCGACACCCGTACCGCCGCTGGTTTCCGCGGAGCCACACCTGCCCGCCCCGCCGCAGACTGCCGAAGAGCCGCCCCTGCCGCCGCCCGACGCGGGTCTCGTGGAGCCGCGCCCCTACGTCGCGTACGTCGGTGGCGGACCGCCCACCTATGACGCCGAGCCCACCGCGCTGCCCGCGGCCCAGCCGCACGAGCTGGACAACCTCGTCGCCGACACCGTGCTCGACGGGGCCCATTACGGCACGTACACCCTGCGCGCCGCCTCCGTCCGCGGGGACTCCGCGCGCTACCGCGGCGAGCCGCGCCGCGACGCCCTGCTCACCGCGCGCTTCGGCAGCGGCGAGGCCGCGCTCGTCCTGGTCGCCGTGGCCAGCGGTGCCCGCGCCGCCGAAGGGGCCCATCTCGCCGCCGCCGACGCCTGCCGCTGGATAGGCGGTGCCGTCGGCCGCAGCCACGCCCGCCTCGTCGAGGACATCCGGGCCGGCCGCCGGGGCGATCTCAAGTCGGGTCTGCACCGGCTCACCGACCGCAGCTTCGGCAAGCTGCGCGCCCGCGCCGCCGAGCTCGGTGTGGAACCCGAGGAGTACACCGCGAACCTCCGGTGTCTGCTGCTCTCCGCCGACCCCGAGTGCCGTACGCGTGTGTTCTTCGGAGTGGGCGGCGGCGGTCTCTTCCGTCTTCGCGACGGCGCCTGGCAGGACATCGAGCCGCATGTCCCCGAGCCCGCCGCGGTGACCGGAGAACCCGTCGTCGGATACGGCTCGGCGCCCCCCGACACGCCCGCCGAGACCCCCGACGGCGACCGGCTCACCATGGACCTGGGGATCGCGACGGACCCGTCCCCGTACATGGAGGCCCCGCCACCGCCACCCGCCGAACCGTTCCGATTCCGCGCCTCCGTGGCCCGCCCCGGTGACACCCTGCTGCTGTGCAGCAGCGGACTGGCCGAGCCACTGCGCGGGGAGGCTGCCCTGGCCGATGTGCTCGCCGAGCGCTGGGCGCCCGCCCGGCCGCCGGGGCTGGCCACGTTCCTCGCCGACACCCAGCTGAGGGTGAAGGGATACGCCGACGATCGTACGGCTGTCGCAGTCTGGGAGGCGTAACCGTGTCCGCCATGGGTTGATGGACCTTCAGGCCCGAAGCAGGCCGAAGCAGGCCGAAGCAGGCCGAAGCAGGCCGAAGCCGAGAAAGGGTGCGTTCCATGGCCAAGCAGAACGTGGCGGAGCAGTTCGTCGACATCCTTGTCCGCGCCGGTGTCCAGCGGCTGTACGGAGTCGTCGGCGACAGTCTCAACCCCGTCGTCGACGCCATCCGTCGCAACTCCGCCATCGACTGGATCCAGGTCAGGCACGAGGAGGTCGCCGCCTTCGCGGCCGGCGCCGAGGCACAGATCACCGGGAAGCTCGCCGCCTGCGCCGGCTCCTGCGGCCCCGGCAACCTGCACCTCATCAACGGTCTGTACGACGCCCACCGCTCCATGGCGCCGGTACTCGCCCTCGCTTCGCACATCCCTTCCGGCGAGATCGGCCTCGGCTACTTCCAGGAGACCCACCCCGACCAGCTGTTCCGCGAGTGCAGCCACTACTGCGAGATGATCTCCAACCCGCAGCAGATGCCGCGCCTCGTGCAGACCGCGATCCAGCACGCGATCGGCCGGAGCGGTGTCAGCGTCGTCTCGCTCCCCGGCGACATCGCATCGCACGCCGCCCCGGAGAAGTCGATCGAGCACGCACTGGTCACCTCACGCCCCACCGTACGACCGGGGGACACCGAGATCGACAAACTGGTGCAGATGATCGACGAGGCGAAGCGGGTCACGCTCTTCTGCGGCAGCGGTACGGCGGGCGCGCACGCCGAGGTCATGCAGTTTGCGGAGCGCATCAAGTCCCCGGTCGGGCACGCGCTGCGCGGCAAGGAGTGGATTCAGTACGACAACCCGTATGACGTCGGCATGAGCGGACTGCTCGGCTACGGCGCCGCCTACGAGGCCACCCACGAGTGCGATCTGCTGATCCTGCTCGGCACGGACTTCCCGTACAACGCCTTCCTCCCCGACGACGTCAAGATCGCCCAGGTCGATATCAGGCCCGAACACCTCGGCCGCCGCTCCAAGCTCGACCTGGCCGTCTGGGGCGAAGTGCGCGAGACACTGCGCTGTCTTACGCCGCGCGTGCGCGCCAAGTCGGACCGCAGGTTCCTCGACAAGATGCTGAAGAAGCACGCCGACGCGCTCGAGGGCGTGATCAAGGCGTACACCCGCAAGGTGGAGAAGCACACCCCGATCCATCCCGAGTACGTCGCCTCCGTGCTGGATGAACTCGCCGACCAGGACGCGGTGTTCACCGTGGACACGGGCATGTGCAATGTGTGGGCGGCCCGCTATATCTCGCCCAACGGCCGCCGCAGGATCATCGGTTCGTTCAGCCATGGCTCGATGGCGAACGCCCTGCCGCAGGCGATCGGCGCGCAGTTCATCGACCGGAACCGCCAGGTCGTCTCGATGTCGGGGGACGGCGGGTTCGCCATGCTGATGGGCGACTTCCTCACCCTCGTCCAGTACGACCTGCCGGTGAAGATCGTCCTGTTCAACAACTCCTCTCTGAGCATGGTGGAGCTGGAGATGCTGGTGGCGGGACTTCCGTCGTACGGAACCACCAACCGCAATCCCGACTTCGCGGCGATCGCGCGGGCGGCGGGGGCGTACGGCGTACGGGTGGAGAAGCCGAAGCAGCTCGCGGGCGCGCTGAAGGACGCTTTCAGGCACAAGGGCCCGGCACTCGTGGATGTGGTCACCGACCCGAACGCGCTCTCCATCCCGCCGAAGATCAGCGCCGAGATGGTGACGGGCTTCGCGCTCTCCGCCAGCAAGATCGTGCTGGACGGTGGCGTGGGCCGCATGGTCCAGATGGCGCGCTCGAATCTGCGGAACGTGCGGAGGCCCTGACGCCCGGGACGGACTCCCTCTCGGCGGCCCTGGTTCGTTGATGAATGGACATGAGTGGTGTTCCCCGCGTGGGGCATGCATCTCGTGAACGTGTTCGGCAGAAGGGGTAGTTCCGAGAAAACCGGAGAAAGGGTCGTTTCGACGTGCGGGTGGGGATGATGACTGGGCGTCAGAGAGGGGCCGGTCCTGCCGCAAGCGGGCATGGCCGGGAACCTGGGGCGGAAGGAGAACCGGAGAGCCGGCTGCACCGCCGATTAGGGTGCGCGGATCTTACATCCGTTCCGGAAGTACGACGTGCGCTGCGGGATTTGCTGCGGCACTGGGGGAATCCGGACGGGGCAGATGTGGCGGAGCTGCTCGCGAGCGAGCTGGTGACCAATGCGCTGATCCATACCGATCACGGAGCGGTGGTCACGGCCACCGTCGCGGCTTCCACACTCCGTGTGGAGGTGCGGGATTTCATGGCCGGACTGCCTGTCCTGCGTGAACCGGTCGGCCAACTCGGCACGAACGGCAGGGGACTCGTCCTGGTGCAGAGCCTCGCCGACGCGTGGGGTGTACGGACACACG
Source organism: Streptomyces sp. NPDC048479 (assembly GCF_040651435.1). Classification (NCBI taxonomy): domain Bacteria; kingdom Bacillati; phylum Actinomycetota; class Actinomycetes; order Kitasatosporales; family Streptomycetaceae; genus Streptomyces; species Streptomyces sp. NPDC048479. The sequence goes on along the minus strand of NZ_JBEZKA010000002.1, from coordinate 455,710 downwards.
GCGTGGGCAAGGTGGTCTGGTTCGAGCTGTACGAAAGGCCGGCCTGACAGTCGCAGGCCGGCCTTCGCGTGAATCCTCCTGACCGTGCACTCAGCCGAACTGCCGCTCCAGATCAGTGAGCTTCTGCTCCAGAGAGTCCAGCCGCGGCAGCGTCTGGGTGTCGTCCTCGGCGGTGAGGTCGACCGTGCGCGGCTCAGAGCCATCGGTCATCTTCACGGCCTGGAGGGAGGGCCGGGGACGAAGCGGCAGTTGTCCCGGCTCTGGCAGGGCCGGCTCCGCGGCGGACCCGGCAGTGCCGGAGACGGCCTGCGTCGAACCAGTCGCGGAGCCCAGGGCGGGAAGCTCCGAAGACAGCTCGGGCATGCGGTGGGTGCGTCCGCGCCCCCAGGCCCGGTGCTGCCGACTGAGCGCCCTGATCTGCGCCCGCTCCAGCTTCTCCCGGCCTCGTCGGCGGAGTCGGTCCTGCTCCTTCTCCCGGCGGTCCTCGCGGACCTCGTCGACCGCCTGGTCCAGGGTGCGTACGCCCTCCAGAAGCATCAGCGACCAGGCGCCGAAGGTCTCCCGGGGAGCGCGCAGCCAGCGCACGACGCGGATCTGCGGCAGCGGCCGGGGAACCAGGCCCTGCTCGCGCAGCGCCGCCCGGCGAGTCTGCTTGAGCGCCCGGTCGAACAGGACCGCGGCCGACAGCGACATCCCGGAGAAGAACTGAGGGGCGCCGTCATGGCCGAACCCCCGTGGTGCGTGTACCCAGTTGAACCACGCTGCCGCGCCCGCGAACAGCCACACCAGCATCCGCGAGCCGAGCGCCGCGTCGCCGTGGCTGGCCTCGCGCACCGCGAGCACCGAGCAGAACATCGCCGCGCCGTCGAGCCCGAAGGGGACCAGATACTCCCAGCCCCCGCTGAGGTTGAGATTCTGCTGGCCGAAGCCGACGAGGCCGTGGAAGGAGAGTGCGGCGGCGACCGCGGCACAGCAGAACAGGAGCACATAGGAGGCCGTGCCATAGACCGCCTCCTTGCGCCTGCGGCGCTCCTCGCTGCGCTCCCAGGAGTCCTCGGGCGAGGCCTTGTCGCCGGTGCGCTTGCCGCGCGCGAGCACCGTCACCGCGACCAGGACTCCCAGGAGCATCACGCCGCCAGGAAGCAGCCAGTCCAGCGATATGTCGGTCAGTCTCATGGGCGGTGTCCCTTGCATCGCGGTAGAGCGTTTCGGCCGCCATAGTGTCCGAAGTCGCAGCGTGTCCAAGGGGTTTCGGGGCAAGAGAACGCCAATGGGGCTGTACGACATACAGATAGGTGCGATCTCGTCGAACTGTCGTATGCATAAGGGGAGTTGGTTCGATTTACCTCACCCGGTCGGATGGCGTGACGCAGGGCGTGCGGGAGATCAGACGCTCGGCTGGAGCTTCCTCACGCGGTCGGCGTCGCACGTACGCGGACAGGTGACGCAGGTGTCCTCGGGCCGGAGCGTGTAGAAGAGGCAGCAGCCGGCCCGGTCGCGGGTCGGCAGCTGCTCGCCGTTCGGCCCGGTGAGCTCACGGAAGCCGGCGGTGCCGACGTACGGCTCGGTGGCGCCCGGCAGCAGCTGCTCGAGCTCCAGTACGGCACGCCGCTCCGCGCCGAGCAGATGCGCGATGTACCAGAGGCCCTCGGCGATCTCGTCGGTCGCCATGCCCCACAGCGCACGCCTGCCGCGGCGCATCCGCGGCCGGAAGCCGTCCAGGACGGGCCCGATGTGCTCGGCGACGGCGGAGCGCACCTCGGCGCGCAGCGCTTCCTCGTCCTGTACGACACGGGCGCCGGGCAGCTGCGCGGCGGGGTCGTCCGGCAGGCAGGCGAATTCCCTCACCCGTACCGTCATCTGCCCCGCCACGCGCTGGAAGGCGACATCCTCGACGGGCACCCGTGGCACCCGGCGGTGCAGAAACCAGGGCACCGTGATCAGCAGACAGGCCGGCCAGGCGTAACGGTGCAGACCGAAGCCGGCGATCACATCGGGTCGGGCCTGCTGTCCGTAGTCCCGCAGGACCTGTGCGTTGTCCCAGGCGAGGAAGCCGTCAAGCGCGGGCCCACCGGCCGCGAGCTCGTCCGCGCCCACCCAGCCGGCGCCGGACGGGGCCTGCTCGCCGTCCATGAGCTCCCGTACGCGCAGCCCGGGGTAGACCTCGGCCAGGCGGGCATACGCGTCCTCGACGGGTGAGGTGAGGGTGGGCAACAGGGCGGGAACGGTCATGCAGGGACCACCGTATCGCGATCATTAGCAGGTTAGCCTTACCTTACCCGACGCGATCGATGTTTGAACTGTGGCCCCGTCCGCCTATCGTGCTCAGGGGCCCTGCACTCGCCGGCGGGGCCCCGGAACCCGGCCGGAGGAGGACTCGAGTGGAGCAGGCCCGAGCGCGCGATGCCGCGACGCCGCAGCCGTACGCGTCCGCACCCGTCCCCGAACAGGCAGGTAGCGGGCAGCCCGCGCGTCCCCTCACCCCGGAACAGGCCCGCATCCCGGAACAGGCCCTCACCCCGGAACAGGCCCGCATCCCGGAACAGGTCCGGGGCGAGCACACCCACAGCGAGCCGCCCGCGCCCCGCACGGTTCAGCGCTATTCGGTCCGCGGCCAGATCCTCGAAGCCCTGCGCACCGCCCTCGTCGACGGCGATTTGATCCCCGGCGAGGTCTACTCGGCCCCGGTCCTCGGCGAGCGCTTCGGCGTCTCGGCGACCCCGGTACGCGAGGCGATGCAGCAGCTGGCGATCGAGGGCGCGGTCGAGGTGGTCCCCAACCGCGGCTTCCGCGTCGCGGTACGCACCGCCCGCGAGCTGGCCGAGCTCGCCGAGGTCCGCGCCATGCTCGAGGTCCCGGTCATGCTCCGCCTGGCCCGCACGGTCCCCGCCACCCGCTGGGCGGCGCTGCGCCCGCTGGCCGACGCGACGGCAGTGGCGGCGGCGACGGGCGACCGCGCGGCGTACGCGGAGACGGACCGCGCCTTCCACCGCGCGGTACTCACCCTGTCCGGAAACCAGCAATTGGTGATGGTGGCGGACGACCTCCACCGCCGCTCCCAGTGGCCGCTGACGAGCGCACCGGTCACCCGCAGGGCTGACCTGGTGGCGGACGCGGCGGAACACATGGCGCTGCTGGAGGCCCTGGTGGCGCAGGACCTTGCGGTGGTGCAGTCGCTGGTGCGGGAGCACTTCACCGGCGCGGACGGCTGACGGCATCCGCCCGACGCCGGTCTCGGCCGACGATGTACGCGCCCTCGAGCAGCTCGGCGCATTCGGCCGCGGTTGGCTTGTGCGCCTCGTCGGGCCGCGGTGCTGTTGATGCGGATGCGTGCCGACGTCCAGGGTGTTGGTGGCATCGGGCGCTCAGCCGTGAAGGCGGAGGAACAGAGTATGCGCATACCCAGATGCATAGCGGGCCGCCGGCGTTATGCCGCGGCCACCGCTGCGGCGGTGATCTGCTCGGCGGTATTCACCGGGCCGGACCTCGCCGCGGCCGGCGGTGCGCCGTCACCTTCGGTGCCCGCCCCGAAGCTGGACTGGAGACCCTGCGTCCAGGGCAGTCGGTTCGACTGCGCGACCGCGAAGGTGCCGCTGGACTACCTCAACCCCGGTCGTCGCACCATCGAGCTGGCAGTCGTCAAACGGAAGGCAACCGGCCCCGGACGGCGCATCGGCACCCTGTTCTTCAACCCCGGCGGACCTGGCGGGCCCGGAACGGTGCAGATGCCACAGAATTACGAGTTCTTCCCGCGCGAGGTACGGGAGCGGTTCGACATCGTCAGCTGGGATCCACGCGGGATCGGCAGCAGCACCGCGGTGAACTGCTTCGACAGTCGCAAGGAAGCCGACGCGTGGAGTGCGGGCAAACCGGCCGGCTTCCCGGTGGGCGAACAGCAGCGGAAGACCTGGATCGCCGCGTACAAGGATCTGGCCCGGCGCTGTCAGCAGCGTGACCCCGAGCTCCTGCGCCATGTGTCGACCGCCGACACCGCTCGCGACCTCGACCAGCTCCGCCAGGCGGTGGGCGACCGACAACTCACCTACCTCGGGATCTCCTACGGCACGTTCCTGGGCGCCACCTACGCCAACCTCTTCCCCGGCAAGGTCCGCGCCATGGTTCTTGACAGCAACGTCGACCCCCAGGCCTGGACCCACGCCTCCGACGACGACCCCCGGCTCACAACATTCCTGCGCATGGGCGCGGACCGCGGCGCGGCAGCAGTCCTGGACAAGTTCCTCGCCCTCTGCGGGTCCACCACCACCGCCCGCTGCGCCTTCTCCGCCGGCAGCCCCAAAGCGACCCGGGACAAGTTCGACCAGCTGATGCGGCGGCTGAGGGGGCATCCCCTGGGTGCATGGACCTATGGCCGTACGGTCGGTGACGTCGTGAACAGCCTCTACATTGTCCACCCCGGATGGACGGGCCTCGCCGGCAGGCTGCAGAACCTGTGGCAGGGCCGCGTTCCGGAGCCGTCCCCTCTTCCATCCGCACCACCGGTCCCGAATCCGAACCCGTACCTGGGCGATGAACAGGCCGGTGCGGTGTTCTGCAGCGACAGCCCCAATCCCCGTGACCCCGCTGCCTACCACGCCATGGAGGAGGCCAGCGCGACCCGTGCGGGCGACGCCGGACGCTTCTGGACCTGGGCCGCCGAGGGGTGTGCCGACTGGCCGGCCACAGTGGCCAACAGCTATCGCGGCCCGTGGAACAAGCCGACGGCGCACCCCGTCCTTCTGGTCGGCACCACCTACGACCCCGCCACCCCCTACTCGGGCACCCAGGCCATGGCCAGAGAACTGGCCAACGCCCGCCTGCTCACCCACAACGGATACGGGCACACCGCGCTGCTCAACCCCAGCAGCTGCGTCAAGAACTACGAGAGCCGCTACGTCATCGATGGCACCCTCCCCCCGGTCGGAACAACGTGCCTGCAGGACACGCCTCCCTTCTCCGCACCCAAGCCGAGGGGTGGCGTCGCCACCGGGGGCGGAGCGATGGCCGGCACCGTCTCCTGAGTCCGGCTCCGGGCAGTTCCCCCGGGGCACATCGGTAAGACCGTGCGCGCGGATGTCGGTTTGCTGCATTATTCTGTGCCGCCGTTGACGAAGTCCGAACAAACGGGGGGCCATTCATGTCCGCGGAGCTGCCGGAGTCATCCATACCCGACGAGGCGTGGGAGGAGTTCCAGCGCGAGAGCGAAGGGCCCGCACGCCTCGCCGCGCCGAAGGAGCCCTCCGCGCGGGCGCGGATGGTGACCGAGCGGCTGCGGCTCGAGGACGAGGAGGCCGTCCGGCGGCAGCGCCGTCCGCGCGGGTGGGGGAAGAGGGCGGCGGTGCGCGCGGAGCCCGAGGCGTGGCGGGCTTGGCCGTCCCGGCAGCGGCAGGCGCGCAGGCGGCGGGGCTGGGGAGTCTTCGGGGTGGTCGTGACCGTCGTCGTCGTACTGCTCGTCATGAATCCGGAGAGGACACTGTCCTGGCTGGTGTGAGCCGGGGGCTCAGGGCGGCGACTCCAGGCCGGTCAGCAGTGAGGCGATGTCCAGCCCGGTCATGAGGTATCGCTCGAAGGCGAGGTTGTGCAGGGCGTACGAGGAGCGTCGGCGCCGGATCAGGTCGATCGCCCCCGTGCCGTCGTGGCCGAGCTCGATCAGCGTCTGGGCCACCACCAGGCCTGATCTGTTGTAGCCGGAGTAGCAGCGCACGAGCACGGTGCGCCCGGCGCGTACCGCATCGGCGGCCAGCACTGCCAGCCCGCGGACCCGGTCGATCTGCTCGGAGGTCAGCCAGTCGTCCGGGATCGGGGCGACATGGTGTTCGACCCCGTCCGGCGGACCGTGGCCGACGCGGGTGAACAGGCTGATCACCAGGTCGAATTCGCGTTCCACAACAGCATTGAGGCGCCGGTTCCGGTCGTCCTCCCAGACATGGCCACCCATCCAGAGGCCGGTCGTGATCTCGTCCCAGGGCGATCGGGGATCCGGAACGTGGTGGTCCGGGCGACGTGCCTTCACTGAACCCTCCCTTTGCGGGGAGGTCCACGCTAGGTGACGGAGAAGCCGCCGTCCACGAACAAGGTCTGGCCCGTCGTATACCGTGCGGCGTCGCTCGCCAGGAAGACCGCCGCGCCCGTCAGATCAGCCGGCTCGCCGTTGCGGCCCGCCATCGTGCGCGCCGCCATCGCCTCCGTACGGACCGGATCGTCGAACACCGCACGGGTCAGTGGCGTACGGACGAACCCGGGCGCGAGGGCATTGACGCAGACGCCGTGCCGCGACCACGCCTCCGCCTGGGAGCGGGCCAGCGCGGAGACCGCTGCCTTCGACACCCCGTACGCGCCACTGGCGCCGAAGGCCCGAACCGACTGCTGCGAGGCGAGGTGGATGATCCGGCCCCAGCCGCGGCCCGCCATCGACGGGCCGAAGCGCTGCCCGAGCAGGAACGGCGCGTCCAGGTTCAGGGACATCGTCGTGTCCCACTGCGCCTCGGTCAGATCGTCCAGCGGCGGACGGTGGTTGACGCCGGCGGCCGTGACCAGGATGTCCGGCTCGCCGACGAAACCGACCGCCCGCTCGGCCGCGGCCCGCAGCGCGTCCCGGTCGCCGAGGTCGGCGGCCACCCAGTCGGCCTGGTGGCCCGCCGCGCGGAGTTCCTCGACGGCCGTACGCAGCGGAGCCTCGCGCCGCGCCAGCACCACTACCCGCGCGCCCGCCGATGCGAGTGCCTCCGCGATGGCGCGGCCGATGCCGGAACTGCCGCCGGTGATCAGCGCCGTACGGTCTCGCAGGCCGAAGTGGCGGTCGAGGAAGTCATGCTGAGCGCTCATGCGCCCCGATCATGCCGCGCGCCCGATCATGCCCCGGCCCGACCATCCCCCCAGGCCCGATCATGCCGCAGGCTCGATCATGCCGCAGGCTCGATCATGCCGCAGGCTCGATCATGCCGCAGGCTCGGGCTGGGCCGGTGAGGTCTCGAGCGGCACGGTGGAGGTCGCCGGGGCCAGTTGAGTTGCCAGCCAGACCGGTACGCCGCCCAGCAGGCGGAACAGCCGGCCCGCCTCCGCCCGCAAGCGGCTTGCGTCCGGTTCCGGTTCGCAGTCGGCCAGCGCTGCCAGCGAAGGGGCCGTGCCGATCAGGTAGCCGAGCTCCTCGCGGATCCGCAGCGACTCGGAGAAGCCGTGCCGAGCCTCCGCCAACTCACCGTCCCGCAGGGCGAGTCCGGCCAGATGATGCCACGTGAAGGAGAGCAGCAGCGTGTCATCCTGCGCGGTGGCTCCGGCGTGCGCCCGCTGGTACGCGGCGCGGGCCGCCTGCGGCGAGTCGGCGATGTGCTCGGCGACCAGCCCGCGGCGGAAGTCGAGCAGCGGGCGCCTGGGCGAGGTGGGGGCGAGCAGTGCCGCGGCCCTGCCGAGTGCGGAGCGGGCCTCGTCGGCCCGGTCGCGTACGCCGAGGCGGGTCGCCGCGTAGGCGAGCCTCCCGCGCTCGCAGGCCGCGCCGCCGCGTTCGTCGTCGTCCCGGGCCACGGCCTCGGCCGTACGCAGCGCGTCCTCGGCGTCCGCCCAGCCGTCGGCGGTGAACAGACAGCGCTCGACGAGCAGTCCGGCCCGCTCGAGTGCTGCGGCGGGATTCGCTGTGTGGGCTTCGAGCAGGACTGCCGCATCGGTCCAACAGCCGCGCGAGCGCAGCCGCCATACCGCGGTCTGGAGGGGATCGTCACCTGCAGTGGTTCCGGAACCAGACATGGCGGTATGCGCCACATTGCCCTCCCCGAGCACGCCATTGAGCTGTTGAGTCAGTCGCATCTCAGCATGGATAGGCATGCCTGGCCAAGGGGTCAGGTGAATGAATTCACAATCGTGCGGCGGGTGATGGGGCGCGCGGGTGGTCAGTGGGGCGCCCGTTCACGAACCGGGGCCCCGCCCCAGACCTCCGCGCCTCAACCGCCGGCAAGGCCGGATTTTCCCGCCCGTCCGGGGGGCCGGGGCGGGCCGGCTTCAGCTCATCCTCAGCGCCAGGAAGAAGTCCAGCTTGTCCTCCAGGCGCGACAGGTCACGGCTCGTCAGTTGCTCGATTCTGCCCACCCTGTAGCGCAGTGTGTTCACATGCAGATGCAGGCGCGTCGCGCATCGCGTCCACGACCCGTCGCAGTCCAGGAACGCCTCCAGCGTCGGGATCAGCTCCGCGCGGTGGCGCCGGTCGTAGTCGCGGAGCGGGTCCAGCAGCCTGGCCGTGAAAGCGCGGCGCACATCGTCCGGGACGAACGGCAGCAGCAGTACGTGCGAGGCCAGCTCGTGGTGACCCGCCGCGCAGACCCTGCCCGGGCGCGCCGCCGCCACCCGGCGGGCGTGTCGTGCCTCCTCCAGCGCGCCCCGCAGACCTTCTGCCGAGCTCACTGCCGCGCTGACGCCCAGGGTGAGCCGGCCGTCGTCGGCGAGACCCGCCGAGAGCGGGTCGCGTACGGACAGCAGCAGCGCGTCGGCGTGCAGCCCGGCCTCGAAGGAGTCGACGTCGGGGGCGTCCGGGCCGAGGGCGCTCGCGGGCAGCGGGACCAGCGCGATCGCCTCGTCGCCGGTGTGGGCGACCGCGATCCGGTCCGCGGAGTCCGGCCCGGCCGCCGCCGGGTCGACCAGGATCTCCTCCAGCAGCGACTGGGCGACCGGGCCGGCCTCGATGGCCGTAGCCGAAGCGGCGGAAGCACCCGCACCCGCCGTCGTCGTCGCGTCCCCCCAGTCCACCCGCGCCACCACCACCTGCCAGTGCGGCGCCGTCCCGAGCCCCGGCAGCAGCACCGGAGCGGCCACCCGCAGACGCGCCGCGATCTCGGCCGGTGCCGCGCCCGTCTGGACCAGTTCCAGGACCTCCTGGGCGAGCCGTCGGCGTACCGTACGGGCCGCCTCACGCCGGTCGCGCTCGACGGCGATCAGCTGGGTCACGCCCTGCAGCAGATCCAGCCGCGCGGCGGGCCAGTCGCTCGCGTCCGCCTCGACCGCCAGCAGCCAGTCCGACAGGACCGTCTCGCGGACGTCCCTGGAGGCGGGGGTGGCGCCGCGGCCCGTGTTACGGATCGGGAAGAGGGAGTACGTCAGCCCGCGGACCGTCGCCCGATGCGGCCCGCGGCGGCCGGTGCGGGAGGCCGCCAGGTGCTCACCGGCGAGCGTGGCGCTCACGTCGCCGGGCAGCGGGTCGCCCGCGCCCGCGATCTGGCGGCCGGTGGGGGAGAGCACCCAGGCTCGAAGGTCCAGGTCGGAGCCGAGGAGGTCCAGGACAACCTCGGGTCCGCCGCCCGTCGGGCCGGAGGTCATCAGCCGCCTGTGCCTGTCCACGACTGCGGCGAGGTCCCCGGCCCGCTCGCCGGAGACCTGGCGCACCACATGCTCAGTGATCGTCGCGAATGCAACGGATTCATTGACTGCAAAGAGGGGCAGCCGATGGCGCGAACACGCCTCGACGAGATCACCCGGGATGTTTCCCAGCTCCGCCTCGCCGGCCGCCAGACCGGCCACCCCGGCGCCTGCCAGGATCCGGACGAACGGCTCGGAGTCCGCGGCCGTGCGCCGCCAGGCGAGGCCCGTCAGCACCAGTTCGCCGCCCGAGAGATAACGGCTCGGATCTCGCAGGTCGGTGGTCATCACACCGCGTACACCGCGGTCCAGTTCGTCCTCGCCGCCGAGCAGCCGCAGCCCCAGCGCGTCGGTTTCCAGCAGTGCGCGCAGCCGCATCTCGTCGCCACCGATCTGTCTCGTTGTTGCCGGTGGCCGTGACCACCGTTTCCAGGGGAAAACAGTGAGGTTACTGAGCCCCGCCTTTCGTTCGAATCTACAAGACGGGACAGGCGACCAGCCAACTCCTTCATGGTTTCGGTGACTGCACCAGGCGCAGCCCGGCTTGTGTACTGGGGCCACAGCGCGTTAACAGCACATGAATAAGCGCATGAAAAAACAGTCGAGGGCCAGCCGTCCCGGGCCCGCTGCGATGAACGCCCACGATTGAGAAGAAGAGAGCCACTCATGGACTTCCTTCGCCCCGCCAGCTGGGAGGAGGCGCTCGCCGCCAAGGCCGAGCACCCCACCGCTGTGCCCATTGCGGGCGGCACCGATGTGATGGTCGAGATCAACTTCGACCACCGCCGGCCGGAGTACCTCCTGGACCTGAACCGCATCGGCGAGCTGTGCGAGTGGGAGGTCGGCGAGGACACCGTCCGACTGGGCGCCTCCGTTCCGTACACCCAGATCATGGAGAACCTCCGGGCCGAACTGCCCGGACTGGCACTGGCGTCGCACACGGTCGCATCGCCCCAGATCCGCAACCGCGGCGGCGTCGGCGGCAACCTCGGCACCGCGTCCCCGGCCGGCGACGCCCACCCGGCGCTGCTCGCCGCGGGCGCCGAGGTCGAGGTCGAGTCGGTACGCGGCAGCCGCCGCATCCCGATCGACGCGTTCTACACCGGCGTCAAGCGCAACGCGCTGGCGGCGGACGAGCTGATCCGGGCCGTCCACATCGAGAAGGCCGACGGACCGCAGCAGTACTCGAAGGTGGGCACCCGCAACGCGATGGTGATCGCGGTCTGCGCCTTCGGTCTGGCCCTGCACCCGGAGACCCGCACGGTGCGCACCGGCATCGGCTCCGCCGCCCCGACCCCGGTCCGGGCGAAGGCGGCCGAGGAATTCCTGAACGCCGCGCTGGAAGAGGGCGGCTTCTGGGACAGCAGGAAGATCATCACCCCGTCGATCGCCAAGCAGTTCGCGGAGCTCGCTTCCGGCGGCTGCAACCCGATCGACGACGTGCGGGGCACCGCGAGCTACCGCCGTCACGCGGTCGGCATCATGGCCCGCCGGACCCTCGGCTGGACCTGGGAGGCATACCGGGGCAACGGCCACGGCACAAAGGGAGGCGCACAATGCGCGTGAACTTCACGGTCAACGGTCGTCAGCAGGAAGCGGACGACGTGTGGGAGGGCGAGAGCCTTCTCTACGTGCTGCGTGAGCGCATGGGCCTGCCGGGCTCCAAGAATGCGTGCGAGCAGGGCGAGTGCGGCTCCTGCACGGTCCGGCTCGACGGCGTCCCGGTCTGCTCCTGCCTCGTTGCCGCAGGTCAGGTCGAGGGCCGCGAGGTCGTCACCGTAGAGGGCCTGGCGGACTTCGCCAAGCAGCGTGCCGAGCACGGCGGCTGCGCCACGGCCGCCTGCGGCACCACCCTGGACCAGGCCAAGCAGTGGGAAGCCAAGCCTTCCGACTCGCAGACCGGCGAGGGCTCCGAGCTCTCCCCGATCCAGCAGGCGTTCATCGACGCCGGCGCCGTGCAGTGCGGGTTCTGCACGCCCGGTCTGCTGGTCGCCGCCGACGAGCTGCTCGAGCGCAACGCCGAGCCGTCCGACGCGGACATCCGCGAGGCGCTCTCCGGCAACCTCTGCCGCTGCACCGGTTACGAGAAGATCCTCGACGCGGTCCGCCTCGCGGCCGCCCGCCAGGAAGAGGCGGTCTGAGAACCATGGCCACCATCGGTACTCCCACCAACATCTCCCAGGGCTCCCGGACCAAGGGCGGCATCGGCGAGTCGACGCTGCGTCCCGACGGCACCCTCAAGGTCACCGGTGAGTTCGCGTACTCCTCGGACATGTGGCACGAGGACATGCTCTGGGGCCACACGCTGCGCTCCACCGTCGCGCACGCCGAGATCAAGTCGATCGACGTCTCCGAGGCGCTGGCGACGTCCGGCGTCTACGCCGTACTGACCTACGACGACCTGCCCACCGAGGTGAAGAACTACGGCCTGGAGATCCAGGACACCCCGGTCCTCGCTCACGGCAAGGTCCGCCACCACGGCGAGCCGGTGGCCCTGGTCGCCGCCGACCACCCGGAGACCGCGCGCCGCGCCGCCGCCAAGATCAAGATCGAGTACGTCGAGCTGCCGGTCATCACGGACGAGGCGTCCGCGACCGCTCCCGACGCGATCCTGGTCCACGAGGGCCGCGACGACCACCACATCGGTCATGTCCCGCACCCGAACATCGTGCACCGCCAGCCGATCGTCCGCGGCAACGCCGACGAGGCTGCCGAGCGCGCCGACGTCATCGTCAAGGGCGAGTACACCTTCGGCATGCAGGACCAGGCCTTCCTCGGCCCGGAGTCCGGCCTCGCGGTCCCCTCCGAGGACGGCGGCGTCGAGCTGTACGTCGCCACCCAGTGGCTGCACTCTGACCTCCGTCAGATCGCCCCCGTCCTCGGCCTGCCCGAGGAGAAGATCCGGATGACGCTCTCCGGCGTCGGCGGTGCCTTCGGCGGCCGTGAGGACCTGTCGATGCAGATCCACGCCTGCCTCCTGGCGCTGCGCACCGGCAAGCCGGTCAAGATCGTCTACAACCGGTTCGAGTCCTTCTTCGGGCACGTCCACCGGCACCCGGCGAAGCTCTACTACGAGCACGGCGCCACCAAGGACGGCAAGCTCACGCACATGAAGTGCAGGATCGTCCTGGACGGCGGCGCGTACGCCTCCGCATCCCCGGCGGTCGTCGGCAACGCGTCCTCGCTCAGCGTCGGCCCGTACGTCGTCGACGACGTCGACATCGAGGCGATCGCGCTCTACTCGAACAACCCGCCCTGCGGCGCCATGCGCGGCTTCGGCGCGGTCCAGGCGTGCTTCGCCTACGAGGCCCAGATGGACAAGCTCGCGGCGAAGCTGGGCATCGACCCGGTGGAGTTCCGCCAGCTCAACGCGATGGAGCAGGGCACGATCATGCCGACCGGGCAGCCGGTCGACTCCCCGGCCCCGGTCGCGGAGCTGCTGCGCCGTGTCAAGGCCAGGCCGCTGCCGCCCGAGCAGCAGTGGCTCACGGCCGGTGAGGAGGCGGACGTCCGCGCCCTGCCGGGCGGTCTGTCCAACACCACGCACGGCGAGGGTGTCGTCCGCGGTGTCGGCTACGCGGTCGGCATCAAGAATGTCGGCTTCTCCGAGGGCTTCGACGATTACTCCACCGCGCGGGTGCGTATGGAGGTCGTGGGCGGTGAGCCGGTCGCGACCGTGCACACCGCGATGGCGGAGGTCGGCCAGGGCGGTGTCACCGTCCATGCTCAGATTGCCCGTACCGAGCTCGGTGTCTCGCAGGTGACGATCCACCCGGCCGACACCCAGGTCGGCTCGGCCGGCTCCACCTCCGCCTCCCGTCAGACGTACGTCACCGGCGGCGCGGTCAAGCACACCTGCGAGAACGTCCGCGAGAAGGTCCTGGAGATCGGCCGCCGCAAGTTCGGCTCGTACCACCCCGCCTGGGCCACCGCCGAGCTCCTGCTCGAAGGCGGCAAGGTCGTCACCGACGGCGGTGAAGTCCTCGCCGACCTGGTGGACGTACTCGAGGGCGAGTCGGTCGACCTGGAGCTCGAGTGGCGCCACCGCCCCACCGAGGCCTTCGACCTGCATACGGGTCAGGGCAACGGCCACGTCCAGTACTCGTTCGCCGCGCACCGCGCGGTCGTCGAGGTGGACACCGAGCTCGGCCTGGTCAAGGTCGTCGAGCTCGCGGTCGCCCAGGACGTCGGCAAGGCGCTCAACCCGCTGTCCGTCGTCGGCCAGATCCAGGGTGGCACCACCCAGGGCCTGGGCGTCGCGGTCATGGAGGAGATCATCGTCGACCCGAAGACAGCGAAGGTGCGCAACCCCTCCTTCACGGACTATCTGATCCCCACCATCCTCGACACGCCGACCATCCCCGTCGACGTACTCGAGCTGGCAGATGACCACGCGCCGTACGGACTGCGCGGCATCGGCGAGGCCCCGACCCTTTCGTCGACCCCGGCCGTCCTCGCGGCGATCCGGAACGCGACGGGGCTGGAGCTCAACAGGACACCGGTACGCCCCGAGCACCTCACCGGTACCTGATCCCCGCCTTCTCCGGGCGGTGCGCCGTGCCTCCGAGGAACGTCACACTTCCCGACCGCCTGTCGCGCCGCCCGGAGAACTCAAGTACCGCACCGCTCGCGGTCCTTGAAACCCAGCACCACGAGCAGCACCCGGCACCATCCAGTTCGCCTCGGGCCGTCCCCCGGGTCGTGCAGCCAGCGCACCATCCCAAATCCCGCGATTTCAGTCCCCATGCGGGTGCCCCTGTGAACCTTGGGAGTAGGCACCATGACCCAGCAGTCTCTTGAGACCAAGACCACGGCGGAGGACGCCGGCGCGGGTACGCGCCAGCCCGCCGGAAGGTCCTGGCTCGACCGGTACTTCCACATAACCCAGCGAGGATCGACCGTCGGTCGGGAGGTGCGTGGCGGCATCACCACCTTCATGGCGATGGCGTACATCATCCTTCTCAACCCGGTGATTCTCTCGGTTCCGGATGCGGCCGGTCACAGGCTCGACGGTGATCAGCTCACCACCGCGACCGTCTTCGCCGCCGCGGCCACCACCATCGTGATGGGCTTGATCGGCAATGTGCCGCTGGCCCTCGCGGCGGGACTCAGCGTCTCCGCCGTCATGGCCTTCCAGGTCGCCCCGGAGATGACCTGGGAAAACGCGATGGGCATGTGCGTCATCTACGGCGCCGTGATCGTCCTGCTCGTCGTCACCGGCCTGCGCGAACTGATCATGAACGCCATCCCCTTGGCACTGAAGCACGCGATCACCATGGGGATCGGCCTCTTCGTCTGCCTCATCGGCCTGGTCCAGGCGGGTTTCGTCACCTCCATGCCCGGAGACGGCGGTATCGCCGGAGCCAAGCCGATCCAGCTCGGCACGAGCGACATGCTCACCGGCTGGCCGGTGCTCTGCTTCGCCGTCACCGTCCTGCTGATCTTCCTGCTGCAGGTCCGCAAGGTCCCCGGCGCGATCCTCATCGGCATCGTCGGCGGTACGGTCTTCGCCGCGGTGGTCCACCAGTTCGCGGGCCTCGACAAGAAGGCCTGGGGCGGACTGAACGCACCCGAGATCACCGGCTCCATCGTGAGCACGCCGGACTTCGGTCTCTTCGGCAGTGTCTCTTTCAGCGGCATGGGTGGCGTCGGTGGCATCACCGTCGGCGTCATCGTCTTCACCCTGGTGCTGGCCGGCTTCTTCGACGCCATGGGCACCATCATCGGCATCGGCCAGCAGGCCGAACTCGCCGACGACAAGGGCAAGATGCCGGGCCTCAACAAGGCCCTGGCCATCGATGGTGCGGGCGGCGCGTTCGGCGGCCTCGCCGGCGCCTCCGGCCAGACGGTGTTCGTGGAGTCCACGGCGGGCGTCGGTGACGGTGCGCGCACCGGCTTCGCCAGCGTGATCACCGGTCTCGCCTTCACGCTCTGTCTGTTCTTCACTCCACTCGCCCAGGTCATCCCCACCCAGGTGGCCGCCGCCGCGCTCGTCGTCATCGGATCGATGATGATGACCAATGCCAAGCACATCGACTGGAACGACCAGGCCACCGCGATCCCGGTGTTCCTGACCACCGTGCTGATGCCCTTCACGTACTCGATCACCGCGGGCATCGCGGCGGGCGTCATCGCCCACGTCCTGATCAAGGCCGTGCAGGGCAAGGCGCGCGACGTCGGCTGGCTTATGTGGGTGCTGTCCGTCGTCTTCCTGGCCTACTTCGCCCTTCACCCGATCGAGGGCTGGCTGGGAGTCAAGTAACTCCCCGTCACCCCTACACACACCTTGAGGAGACCGACGTGCTGGACATCGCCGAAGAGCTGAACCGGTGGGTCGAGCAGGGCCGCGAATTCGCTGTCGCCACCGTGGTGGCGGTCGGCGGCAGCGCGCCCCGGCAGCCGGGCGCCGCTCTCGCGGTGGACAGCGAGGGCACGGCGATCGGGTCGGTCTCCGGAGGGTGTGTGGAAGGGGCGGTGTACGAGTTGTGTCAGCAGTCGCTCGAGGACGGTCTCACCGTCCTCGAGCAGTTCGGCTACAGCGACGAGGATGCCTTCGCCGTGGGCCTGACCTGCGGCGGAATCATCGACATCCTCGTCACGCCGGTACGCGCGGACTCTCCCGCGAGGGAGGTGTTCGCGGCCGCGGTGTCCGCCGCCGCCCAAGGGGAGGCGGCGGCGGTCGCGCGGATCACCGACGGACCGGCGGAGGTCAGGGGCCGTGCGCTGCTGGTCCGGCCGGACGGTTCGTACGACGGGGTCCTCGGCGGTCACCCCGAGCTGGACCGCACGGCTGCGGCCGAGGCCCGCGCGCTGCTGGACGCCGGCCGTACCGGCACGGTCGTCGTCGGCGAGGACGGCAGCCGCTGCGGACAGCCGTTGACGCTTCTGGTCGAATCGAGCGTCCCGGCCCCCCGCATGATCGTCTTCGGTGCGATCGACTTCGCGTCGGCACTGGTCCGGGTCGGCAAGTTCCTCGGCTACCACGTCACGGTCTGCGACGCCCGTCCCGTCTTCGCGACGAGGACCCGCTTCCCGGAGGCGGACGAGATCGTCGTCGACTGGCCGCACCGCTATCTGGAGTCGACGGAGGTGGACGGCCGCACCGTCCTCTGCGTCCTCACTCACGACGCCAAGTTCGACGTTCCGCTGCTCGAACTGGCCCTGAGACTTCCCGTCGCCTATATCGGCGCGATGGGTTCCCGGCGTACGCATGAGGACCGCAACAAGCGGTTGCGTGAGGTCGGCGTGACCGAACTCGAACTGGCCCGACTGCGCTCGCCGATCGGCCTGGACCTCGGCGCGCGTACGCCGGAGGAGACGGCGCTGTCGATCGGTGCGGAGATAGTGGCGAAACGGCGCGGCGGCAGCGGAGTCTCCCTGACGGGAGCGCACACCCCGATCCACCACGATGGCCTGCAGGCCTCGGTGGGGCGGATAGGTTCGGTCGCCTGACGCCGTTTGCAGCCTTCCGTTGCCCGGCGTGCTGAATAAATTCGGTTGCTGTACGCCCGTGCGGCGGGATCTCATCAGGCGACCGGATGTCGAGGCAGAGGTGGTGCGTGTATGCCCAGGGCCCAGCGGAACCGTTCTCGCGATCGAGGAAGGCCTCCCGCCCTCGCGGTATGAACTCCCTTGATGCGAGACGGCGTTCAGAGCTGACGCCCATCCCGCGCATCACACCAGGAGTCGTGTCCACGATGTCCCGCAGCACCTCACGCAAGACCCCGGGCAACGCCTCACGCAACACCCCGGGCAACACCTCCAGGCGCGCCCGCACCGAAGCGCGTGCCCAGTCCTTCCGCTGCCTTCACTGCGGTCTCGACGTATCGATGACCGCAGCCGGTACCGGTCACCGCAATCACTGCCCCAACTGCCTGTGGAGCCGTCATCTCGACGACACCCCCGGCGACCGGGCTGCCGACTGCGGAGCCCGGATGGAACCTCTCGCCATCTCCGTCCGCGGCGACGGCGAGTGGGTGCTCGTCCACCGCTGCACCGGTTGCGGGGTGCTCCACGCCAACCGCACGGCGGGTGACGACAATGCCCTGCCGCTGACCCGGCTCGCGGTGCGCCCGCTGGCCCAGCCGCCGTTCCCGCTCGAGCGGCTCGGCACTCTCTGAGGAGTGTCCGGATCTCGAACTGCCTTCCGCCCATGGCTGACTGGTTCGAGATCCGGTCTCTCCGTGCTGTAGAAGAGCGCGCTTCAGCGCTGTCCTCCTGCGAATTGACGGAATGTCAGGACAGTCGCCGCGTCAGTGCCGGTCGGTGCTCAGTCCGTCCAGGATGAGGTCGAGGAGACGTTCGGCCTGCTCGCGCTGTTCGGGTTTTCCGGAGGCCAGAGCAATGCCGGTGAGGCCGGCGAACATGTCGGTCGCGCTGATGTCCGACCGGATGGTGCCGGCGCTTACGCCGGCGTTCAGGAGAGAGGTCAGGGCGGACAGCATCATCTCGTGGCTTTGGGCGTAGGGGTTGACGCCCGACTCGACGAGGGCCCGCAGGGCATCGGCCATGCCCAGTTTGGCGGTCGCGTAGTCGATGAAGCGGCCCATCCAGGCGCGCAGCGCCTCGCGCGGCTCCATCGTGGTCAGAAGGTCGGGGGCGGCGTCGCACAGCCGGCTCAGCTCGTTGCGGTACGCGGCCTCGATCAGGATCTCCCGGGTCGGAAAGTTCCGGTAGAGGGTCCCGGTGCCTACGCCGGCTTCTTTGGCGATGCGCTCCAGGTGTGCGTCCAGTCCCTGCTCGGCGAAGACGCGCACCGCAGCGGAGAGGATCTTGTCCCGGTTGCGCTGCGCGTCGGCCCGCAGCGGGCGCCCTGTCTCTCTGGTCATCGGCGGTCTCCTGTCGTCCCGGCCTGACGTCCCGGGTTGCTAAGTGGAGGCGCATCCGTCACGAATCTCGCGTCCATGGAGATGATGTACCGGGAGGTCAAGACGCGGTACGGACGGCTCGACGCGGTCGTGGCCAACGCCGGCATCGGCGCACACGCCCCGCTCGGCTCGATCACGGAGGAGCAGTTCGACCGGACCTTCAACGTCAACGCGAAGGGCGTCCTGTTCACCGTCCAGCCGGCACTGCCGTTGCTGCCGTCCGGCGGAACGGTCGTCATCATCGGATCGACGGCTTCCATCCAGCCTCCGCGCGGGATGAGCATGTACGGCGGCGCGAAGGCCGCGGTGCGCGGTTTCATCCGGTCCTGGATCCAGGACATCAAGGGGTCGGGCATCCGGATGAACGTCCTCAGTCCCGGGGCGGTCGACACCGAGTCCCTCAGGCGCGCTCTGGAGATGGCGCAGGGAGCCGACCAGGTGGACGCCGCGATCAAGACCATGGGGGAGGGCAACCCGACCGGGCGGATCGCGGATCCCCGCGAGATGGGCAAGGCCGCGGTGTTCCTCTCCAGCGATGCGTCGAGCTTCATCACCGGCGTGGAGCTCTTCGTGGACGGCGGCATGGCCCAGGTGTGAAGCACCGGCGCCTACTGCTTCGGCCGACAGCCGAACGTTGTCCACCGCACGACGGGCCCCGAGCAGGCCGGCTGATCAGCCCCGGGGGTGTCCCGCACGCCCCAGCCGTTGAACGCCGTCCCGTCCGCTTCCGTATACCTGGGCGGCTCATGTGCTTCCGCATGGGCCGTTCCGGCAGGGGAGGCAGATCTATGGCCGGCAGCAATGTCACCGCACTCTTCCGCGCGTCCACCGCGCACAGCCCTTCGTACTTCACCCTGAACAGGGCAGCCGGCGGTGAGGGCGGCGAGATCACGGACTTCTGCATCCCCTGCAATCCGTACTTCCCCACCCCAGTGATGTTCGATCAGCTCGCTGACCGCCTACGCGAGATCCTGACGTACTACCCGAGCAGTGCGGACACCATCACCGCCGAGCTGTGCCAGGTGCTCGGCCTCAACCCGCAGACCGTCGCCATGGGAAACGGCTCCACCGAACTGATCACCTGGATCGACCATTTGCTGGTCAAGGAGTCGCTGGCGGTCCCTGTCCCCACCTTCGGACGGTGGACCGACCAGCCGATGGAGACCGGCAAGCGTGTCGACATGCTCCTGCTGCCGGAGGCACGCGGTTTCGGCCTCGACCCGGAGTCCTTCGTGCAGTTCATCCGCAGCCGCGGCTCCCGCGCGGCGGTCATCTGCAACCCCAACAACCCCGATGGCGGTTACCTCCCCAAACAGCAGCTCCTCGCCATGCTCGACTCACTCCAGGACCTGGACCTGGTCGTCGTCGACGAGTCCTTCCTCGAATTCGCGGACGCCGAACCGGAGCCGAGCGTCGCGGCGGAGGCCGTACTGCGGACGAACGTGATCGTGCTGCGCAGCCTGGGCAAGAACTTCGGGCTGCACGGCGTGCGCTTCGGCTACCTCGTGTCGAATCCCAGCCTCGCCGCGAAGGTGCGGGCCGCGCTGCCGAAGTGGAACCTCAACTCCTTCGCCGAAACAGTGGTGTTCATGCTGAAGGAGCACCGCCAGGAGTACGCCGAGAGCCTCCAGCAGGCCCGGCGCGACCGGCAGGAGATGACCTGGCGCCTCTCTCAGCTGCCGGGCCTCACCATCTACCCCTCGCAGGGCAACTTCCTCTATGTCCGCCTGCCGGAGGGTGTGGACGGGGCGGTCCTGCGGGACCGGCTGCTCGCCGAACACGGCGTATTGGTGCGCGAGTGCAGCAACAAGGTCGGCAGCTCTAGCCGCTTCCTGCGCCTGGTGGTGCGTCCGCATCAGGACGTGATCCGGCTGATATCGGCGATGGAGCAGGTGCTGTACGGACAGCGCACCCAGGTGGCCGAACCGCCTCCGCAGCCGATGGCACCGATGCTGGCCCAGGCGCCCGCGCCGCAGCAGCAGAGACCGATGAGGCAGACACCGATGCAGCAGACGCCGATGCTCGCTCTGGCCCAGCAGCCGGTCGCCGCCCGGGGCCTGGCCCCGGCGGCCCGGCAGCAGAACTTGCCGCCCGCCGGTGCCATGCCCGCCGCTGCTCCCATGCCCGCCGCGTACGGGGAGACTGGCGCCGGCTACACCTCGGGCACGGCAGCGGTGGACCGCCTGATCGCCCAGGCGTAGGAGTGCTTCGTCAGGTCCATGGCTGTCATCTGTTTCCTGGGTTGGTCAGGGGGCGTCCGTAGGCGGTGCAGTACCTGCCTCGGTTCGCACAGCACGTGCGTGCCAACGCTGAGCGGCAGGGGCAGGCGCTGTACGGTCCGGAAATGCTGCGTCCGATCAGCTGAGTCCCGGGAGCCGTCCTTCTCGTGGCCGACCACGACGAGGGCGGCCCCTCCGGCGGCTTCATGGTCGCGGGGCCGTGTGTCCACATCCCGCTGCCATGCCCGCCCGGTGGTCGGTGGTCGCCGCGCACCTGGACGAGGACGTGATCCGGGGCGCGCCGTTCGGGCCGGGTCGGTCACCTGGCCTGCCAGGCTGATCCTGGCGCCGAACGAGGCCGGGAAAGTCCGGCCCGCGGAAAGACAACCATTTGCGCCGCAGCGGTACCTGATTCGCCGTAAGCCTGCTTCGGCCCTGCGGTATGGGCTGTTGGGATGACACTCCCATATCCGATGAGGCAACTCGATCTCGGAAGATTGTGCATTATCTCCCTCTATGGTGCCCGCCCGCACGACCGGCCCGCACGATCGCTCGCCCGCAGGACTCTCCCAGGGCCGCCCTGGGAGCAGAAGCCATGGTCAAGTGCCTCCGCCCTTCTGCCAGGTGGGAGGTGGACTGCCCAGGCGACGGGCCAGGAAGGGTTCTTGGGCCACGACGGCTCCCGCGCAGATGCCGACGGCGATCGCCGCGCAGACCACGATCAGCCATGACAGCAGGACGAAGACCGAGCCGACCGACCCGTACTCGGAAAGGGCGCGATTGAGCGCCCGGGGCATGTAGAACCGCGCTCCGATCGACAGAAGGGTCACGGCGACCGCCGTGATGACGGCACCGGGCAGCAGGGGCGGCCAGCGGATCAGGCCGCCCAGCAACAGATGCTGGGTCCACCACCAGAGCGCGGTCTGGGTCACCACCGTGACCGGGATGCCCAGCCACAGCCCGGCACCGAAGCCGTCGCGCAGCGGCGCCTGCACGATCAGAACCGCCAGCCAGATCCCGATCCATACAAGCCACCGCCAGGCGGCGATCCTGGTCCCCGCCCTGGGGACCTCCCAGGCCCGTTTGCACAGCCGCTGCATCGCCCGGCTGACGGCCGTCGCGGAGAGCAGCAGCATGAGCCCGCCCACCACACCGGTGGCCTCGCGCAGGGTGTCGGTACTGGACTGATAGACGTGGTTCAGCTGGTCGTTCGCGGCGCCGGCGAGCCCGAAGACCGCGCGGACGGAGCTGATCAGCTGATTGCGCACTGCCTCCGGTGCGAAGGACGCGACGACGAAGAGCAGTGGGACCGCGGTCAGAAAGCACTGGGCAGCCAGCCGGGTGGCGGAGTCGAAGATGTTCACCGACACCATCCGTGCGGCGAGATGCGAGATGACCGGGAAGCGGGACTCGGCCTGCGTGTGCAGCCACTTCGCGGTGGCGACCAGCTTCCGGGACCGGATCTGCCACCAGGACGGCCGGAAGACGGAGCCGGGACGGCGGTCCGCCGCGCTCTCTTCCCCGGGGGGCGTCCCTTCGCCCTTGCCGGGCTGCCCCTTGCCCTTGCCCGGCTTCCCCCGGAGGTCCTCGGGCTCGCTGGGAGGCATCAGCCGGCCGACAGGGCACCCGGGCTCTGCGAACGGCCCCCCACCTTCGACGGCACCCGTCCGGAAGTCGTCATGGAGCTGCTCCTTTCCTGCGTCCAGGGTGGGGGACACAGCGCGCGGCGGCATCTCCGGCAAGCCGGTGGCGCCGTGACCAAAAGGTGTCGTTTCCCGGTCCTCTGCATATTCTCGTGATGTCGCCACACGATTGGGTCGCCATGGTCATCGACCTGCTCCTCATCGCGCTGGCCATCACGCTCGACCCACTGCCGATCATGGCTTTCGTCCTGGTGGTGTCGTCCGCCAGGGGCGTGTGGAAGGGGCTGGCCTTCATCCTGGCCTGGCTGGCCTGTCTCGTCGCAGTGATCGCTCTGGTCCTCGCGCTGACCGGCGGACAGCCCCCGCCGCCCAGATCTCCGCCGTCCACAGCGGCGCTCGCGGCCAAACTGGCCATCGGCCTATCGCTGGTGCTCTACGGCGAACACCGGCGACGGCGGCTCGGAGCGGCTCATGAGCCGGTCCCCGGATCCGCCCGCACGTCGCCCCGCACGCCTCGCAGGCCTTTTCGCAAGCCGCCTCGCACGTCTTCCCGTTCCCCGTCGTCCCCTTCCATGACCTCCCGGATGGACCGGAGCTCGGCCTGGGCGGCTGCGGGGCTTGCCGTGTTCCTGCAGCCCTGGGGCATCGTCGCCGCGGGGGCGACCACGGTCATCGAGGCCGACCTGTCGCACTTCTCGTCGTATCTGGCGCTGTTCGGCTTCTGCATCCTCGCCACCTCGAGTCTGCTGGCCGCCGAGCTGTATGTGGTGTTCGCACCGGAGGCGGCCCAGGTGCGGCTGATGAAACTGCGCACGTGGCTGGAACGCCGCCAGGAGCCGGCGATCGTGGTCATCTGTCTGTTTCTCGGCCTGTGGCTCACCGGGAAGAGCATCTACCAGCTGACCAGTTGACGCGGCAGGCGCCAGGTCTCAGGAAGTGCGAAGCCTTCCGCCGGGTGTTGCAATGGCCTGAAAGGGCCGCTCCGTCGCTGTCTGTCGCGGCGAGCGCCGCCGGACATGAGCGGTGGTCGAGGCCCGTACCCGACGCGCTCGTGAGGAGTGGCCATGGGCGACGACATCGAAGAGATGGGCCCCGTCGACTACCTGGTCGTCGAGTTCCCCGGCAACCGCATGACGGGCGAGGGCTTCCCCCTGCTCGTCGATCTGGTCGATCGCGGCATCATCCGTATCCTCGACCTCCGCTTCATCCGCAAGGACAGCGACGGCTCGGTTACCGCACTTGAACTGACGAATCTCGGGGACGGGCTCGACCTGACGGTCTTCGAGGGCGCCTCGTCCGGGCTGCTGGGCCAGGACGATCTCGACGAGGCCGCGACCGCGCTGGAGCCGGGCAACTCCGCCGGAGTCCTGGTGTACGAGAACCTCTGGGCGGCACCCTTCGCCCGAGCCATGCGGCGCAGCGGTGCGCAATTGGTGACGGGCGGCCGAATTCCCGTCCAGGCCCTGCTGGCCTCCCTGGACGAGGCCGAGGCGACGGCCCCCGGCGGCCCCGCCGCCGACTGAAGGCAACGGGCCCATGGACCGCCCCTGCGGCGGTCCGCCCGCACCCACCGTGGGAGATGAGTGAACATGCCCGGACTTATTCGTGGCGTCGCCCGCACCGCCGTCGTCGCCGGAACCGCGACCGCGGTGTCCAACCGAGTGTCGCGGCGTCAGGCGGGCCGATGGGCACAGCAGGACGACCAGCAGCAGCAGCCGCAGGCCGCGGCACCCGCTCCGGCCCCAACGCCGCCCGCTCCACCCGGCGACGACATGAGCAACAAGATCGATCAGCTCAAGCAACTGGGCGACCTGAAGGCCCAAGGGGTTCTGACCGAAGAGGAATTCGCGGCTGAGAAGCGCAAGATCCTTGGCTGACACCGGAGTTGGGGACCGGGAAAGGACGACCCCATGACGGAGCCGAGTCCGCGACCAGCCGCGTCCGGCGGTGGAACGCAGCCGGAGGAGGCGGACCGGCTGCGCGACATGCTGCGCACCCCGACATACCTGAAAACGCTCGCGTTCAGCGCCCTCATCGGTATTCCGGTATCGCTCGCCGCGTTCTGGTTCCTCGTCGGGCTCCACCAGTTGGAGCATCTGATGTGGACCGATGTGCCGCAGGCTCTGGGCTGGGACGCCCCGCCGTGGTGGTGGCCGCTGCCCCTGCTGCTGGTCGCCGGCATCCTCGTCGGCCTGCTGGTCACACATCTGCCCGGCGCCGGCGGCCACATCCCCGCCTCCGGACTGCATGCGGGGGGCTCCTCGGCCGCGGCGCTGCCCGGAGTGATCCTCGCGGCCGCGGCCAGCCTCCCGCTCGGCGCCGCCCTGGGTCCCGAATCCCCGCTGGTCGCCCTCGGCGGGGGCCTGGCGCTGCTCTTCGGGAACCTCGCCCGGGCGCCGGCCACCCCGCAGAACAAGGCGCTCCTGGGCGCGGCGGGGGCCGCCGCGGCCGTCGCGACGATCTTCGGCAACCCGCTGATGGCCGCGGTGCTGCTCATGGAGATGGCGGGGGTCGGCGGACCGCAGCTGTTCGCGGTCATGCTGCCGGTGCTGCTGTCCAGCGGGGTGGGTTCGCTCGTGTTCACCGGCTTCGGCCGCTGGACCGGCCTCGAGACCGGCGGCCTGTCCCTGAAGCTGGGTGACACGGTTCCCCGTATCGATACCGGTGACGTGTTCTGGTCGGTGCTGATGGCTGTCGCGATCGGTGTCCTCGTACATCTGATCCTGGCCGGCGGCCGGCTGGCCGCCGTGTTCGTCTCGATGCGCCCGGTCGTCCACACCGCCGTCTGCGCGCTGGCCGCCGGAGTCTGCGCGTCCGTGTATGCGCTCACCACCGGCCTGTCACCTGCGGACGTGGCCTCGTCCGGTCAGGGCACGCTGACCGGGCTGGCCGCCGATCCGCACGCCTGGGGGGTCGGTGCCCTGATCGCCGTACTGCTCTGTAAGGGCGCGGCCTACGCGCTCTGTCTGGGCAGCCTGCGGGGCGGACCCATCTTCCCCGCCCTGTTCCTGGGCGGCGCGGTGGGTGTGCTGCTCGCGCCCCTTCCGGGGCTGGGGGTCGTACCGGGAATGGCCGCGGGCATGGCGGCCGCGGCGACCAGTGCCCTGCGGCTGCCGGTCAGCAGCGTGGTGCTCGTCGTCCTGCTGCTCGGCAAGACCGACATGATCCCCGTGGTGATCCTGGCGGCCGTCGTGGCCTTCGTGACCACCGAGCTGCTGCCTCCCGGCGGCGCTGTTCCGCCGGTGGTCAAGCCCGCCGCATCTCCGGCCGTCCGCGTGGCCGACCCCGCCTGAGGATGGCCGCGCGCAGCCGCCGAACAGCCGCCGGGACATGAAGCGGACACCATGGGCCGTGATGGGAGGCGTCGTGATCGTTGTCGCCGGATTCGTCATCCGGGCGCCGTGCGCGGCTCCCCGTCCTTGGAGGGCTGATGACCGGGGCGCTCCCGGATCCGGCGGGTGACGCGCCCGCCGGGGTGCCCGATGCCTTGGTGCTAGTCGTCGGCGTGGCGGGATCCGGCAAGTCCACGGTGGCGCGGCTGCTCGCCGACCGGCTCGGCTGGCCCTACCGGGACGCGGACGATTTCCACTCCCCGGCCAACCGCGCCAGGATGGCGGCCGGTCAACCGCTGACCGACAAGGAGAGGCGACCGTGGCTGAACGCCATCGCCGCCTGGATGGACCAGGAGATTGCCGCGCGGCAACCGGCCGTGGTCACGTGCTCCGCGCTCAAGCGCGCCTACCGGGACCAACTGCTCGGCGGACGGCCCGTGCGCCTGGTGTACCTGCACGGTTCGCGGCAGCTCATCCGCTCCCGACTGGTCGCCCGGCACGGCCACTTCTTCCAGGCCGGACTGCTGGACAGTCAGTTCGCGGATCTCCAGGAGCCGGAGCCCGACGAACACCCCTTGGTGGTGGAGATCGACCAGCGGCCCGAAGGCATCGTCGAGGCCGTCATATCCCTGCTGCGCGCGGACACCGCACCGCTTCCCCCGCGGACCGGCGCGCCGACCCCAGGCACCGTACCGAGTGAGGAGCTGCGCATGCCCCCCAGCGCGACAGACGAACACCGGACAGACGAACGCGCGACAAGACAACACGCGACGGGAGAACAGTGGCAGCTGCGCCACGCCGAGCAGACGGCCGTCGTGGTCCAGCTGGGCGCCGCCCTGCGCCACTACGAGGTGGACGGCCGTCCGCTGCTGGACGGATTCACCGCCGACGCACGGATCACCGGCGGCCGAGGGCAACTTCTCGTTCCCTGGCCCAACCGGGTGGGCGGCGGGCGCTACCACTTCAATGGCCAGGATCTGCAACTCCCGCTGACCGAGCCGGAGAAGCACAACGCGATCCACGGACTCCTCCGCTGGACCCCGTGGGAGCTGCTCGCCCGCAGCGACGACGGAGTCAGGGTCGGCACCACGCTCTTCCCACAGCCGGGCTATGCCTTCCTGCTGGAGGTCGTCGCCGAGTACCGGCTGGGGCCGCAGGGGCTCGAGGTCGCCGTCACCGCGACCAACGTGGGGGACACCGCGGCACCTTATGGCGTGGGCCAGCACCCTTATCTGACCGTGGGCACGGACCTGGTGGACACGGCGCTGCTGACCGTACCCGCCCGCTACCGGCTGCGCACCGACGAGCAGAGCCTGCCGGTCGGCCGGGAACCGGTCGAAGGCACGGCGTACGACTTCCGCGTCGCCCGGCCCATCGGCGAGCAGCAGCTCGACACCGCGTTCACCGGACTCGACCGGGACCCCTCCGGCCGGGCCGTGGTGCGGCTGGCGCACCCCTCGGGGCTGCGCGGTATCGACGTACGGCTCGACGAAGGCACCCGGTACGTCCAGGTGTACACAGGTGACACCCTGCCCGAACCCGGGCGGCGGCGCCGCGGTCTCGCCGTGGAAGCCATGTCCTGTCCGGCGGACGCTTTCCGCAGCGGTACGGATCTGACCACCCTGGAGCCGGGCGCCAGCCATGTGCTCCGGTGGGGCCTCGGCCCCTGGGAGACCACCGGTTGAGGCCGGCGCCGCTGTCGCGGGCCCGGACCGGCCGCCCGACAATGAGACGCCGGACGCCCGAATCGTCGGCGGGAGGCAGCATCCCCATGGCCCCGTACACGGAACCCTCAGCCCCGCAGCCCATGACCGCGGACGCCTTCCGGCAGCTGTACGAGCACCTGCGCGACGAGGCCCGGCGCAGTCCCGACGACCGGCGCGGAGCACTCAACCACCTGACGCCCGAGCGGGTGCTCGCAGCCGCCGCCGAGGTCAGGTCCGGGCACTCGGTGTCCCTCGCCGCGCCCATCGAGACCCGGGCCGGCCCGGACAATCCCGAGCCCGCGGACCACCGGATGACCGGACCCGCGCCCGGTGACATCTGCGCGGACGGGCTGCACTTCGCCCTCGACCGGTTCGCGATGAACGTGCACGGGGACGCGGACAGCCATCTCGACGCGCTCTGCCATGTGCTGCTCGACGGCGAGCTCTACAACGGGGTGCCGGCGAGCACTGTGACACAGGACGGCGCCGGTTCGCTCTCCCTCGACGTGGTACGGGACGGCATCGTCGGCCGCGGCGTGCTGCTGGACATCCCGCGAGTGCGCGGCGTGCCCTGGCTGGAACCCGGCGACCATGTGACGGCCGACGACCTCACCGCAGCCGAGGCCGCCCAAGGGGTCCGGGTCGGGCCGGGGGATCTGCTGCTCGTCCGGGTGGGGCACCGGGGCCGGCGCCGGGAGCTCGGGGCCTGGGACGCGGCGCAGGCCCGGTGCGGCCTCCATCCGACGGCGATGCGGTTCCTGGCCGAGCGGCAGGTCGCGGTGCTGGGCGGGGACGGCAACAACGACACCGCCCCCAGCTCGGTGGCGGAGATCGCCTTTCCCGTGCATGTGCTGGCCATGCACGCCATGGGAGTGCATCTCATGGACTACCTGCAGTTCGAGGAGCTGGCTCCGGCGTGCGAACGGGCGGGCCGCTGGAGTTTCCTGTGTGTGGTCGCGCCGCTGCGGCTGCCGGCGGCAACCGGCTCTCCGGTGAATCCGATCGCCGTTCTGTGAACGCGTCCGCACGGCGCTCCCCGGTCGCCGCGAACCGAAAGGGCGGTTACGTTCGAAAAGGCGGAATGGTTCCTTTGTCTCCGCAGCGCGACGTGACAGGTCCCGGCGAGAGGGCAGGGCCGCGAGAGCAAGGACGGTGGTCGCCTTGGGCGACTCCCCGCACTATGACGTCATCATCATCGGCAGCGGCGCCGGCGGCGGTACGCTCGCCCACCGGCTCGCCCCCTCCGGCAAACGGGTGCTCATCCTCGAACGCGGTGACTATCTCCCGCGTGAGCGGGACAACTGGGACTCCACCGCCGTGTTCGTCAAGGGCAAGTACCGGGCCCCGGAATTCTGGTTCGACAAGCACGGCAACGAGTTCCCGCCCGAGGTCAACTACTACGTCGGAGGAAACACCAAGTTCTACGGCGCCGCCCTCTTCCGGCTGCGGCCCGAGGACTTCGGCGAACTCCGCCACCACGACGGCGTCTCGCCCGCCTGGCCGATCCGCTACGAGGATCTGGAGCCGTACTACACCCAGGCCGAACACCTCTATCTCGTACACGGGCGGCACGGCGAGGACCCCGGCGAAGGGCCGGCGAGCGCGCAGTACGGGTACCCGCCCGTCGAACACGAGCCACGCATCCAGCAGTTGAGCGACGACCTGGAGAAGCGGGGCCTGCACCCCTTCCATCTGCCCATCGGGGTCAACCTGACCCAGGACGGCAACGGGCGGGCGACCCACTCCAGCGTCTGCATCCGCTGCAACCGGGTCGACGGATTCCCGTGTCTGGTGCGCGGCAAGTCCGACGCCCAGGTGATCTGCGTGGAACCCGCCCTGCAGCACCCCAACGTCGATATGATCACCAATGCCCGAGTGGTCCGGCTGGAGACCGACCCGGCCGGACGCAGCGTCAGCACGGTCGTCACCCGGAACGCGGACGGGTCGGAGGACCGGTACGCGGCGGACATCGTGGTCGTCGCCTGCGGGGCGGTCAACTCCGCCGCTCTGCTGCTGGCTTCGGCCAACGACCGGCACCCCCGCGGGCTGGCCAACAGCTCCGACGTGGTCGGCCGTTTCTACATGCGGCACAACAACCTGGCCCTGATGGCCGTGTCGAAGGAACCCAACGACACCCAGTTCCAGAAGACCCTCGCCATGAACGACTGGTATCTGGGCGCGGACGACTGGGACTACCCGCTGGGCGGAATCCAGATGCTCGGCAAGTCGGACGCCGAACAGATCCACGGCGAGGCCCCACGCTGGGCCGGCGCGGTCTCGCCCGACATGCCCTTCGAGGTGCTGGCCCATCACGCCGTCGATTTCTGGCTGTGCGGCGAGGACCTTCCGCTGTCCGACAACCGCGTCACCCTGGACGGCGACGGCAGCATCCATCTGGCCCTCGACGAGAAGAACAACGTGGAAGGCCTGAAGCGTCTGCAGCACAAACTCCAGGGCATGCTCGGCCACTTGGGCATGCATGAGCACCGGTTGCTGTCCCACAGCATCTATCTGCACAAGGGCATGCCGATCGGCGCAACCGCGCACCAGGCCGGCACCGTCCGGTTCGGCGACGACCCGGCCGCCTCCGCCCTGGACGTCAACTGCAAGGCCCACGACCTGGACAATCTCTACGTGGTCGACACGAGCTTCTTCCCGAGCATCGGCGCGGTCAACCCGTCCCTGACGGCCATCGCCAACGCCCTGCGGGTGGGCGACCACCTCATGGAACGGCTGAGCTGACCGCCGGGCGACCACTGGTCCGACCGGGCGAAGATGCTCCGCCGGGCAGCCCAACGTCAGTTCGCCGGAGGTGCCGCGTCCCGACACCGGTGATTCTCTGACGCCGGGACTCGACCGGGCCGCGGGCCGGCGGACCGGGGGCCACGCAGCCAGGAGGCAGGCAATCGTGAATTCCACCGCGGGTGTACCCCAGGGCGTGATCCCGACGCATCTGCTGAAGGGGCAGAAGGCACTGGTCACGGGCGCCAACTCCGGAATCGGCATGGCGACGGCCATCGGTCTTGGCCGGGCCGGCGCCGACGTGGTCGTGAACTATGTGGCCGACCGTGCGGCCGCCGAGCAAGTGGTCAAGGAGATCACCTCGTTCGGGGTGCGCGCTGCGGCGTACGAGGCGGACGTGTCCCAGGAGGACCAGGTCGTCGGCATGATGGACCGGATGGTCCAGGAGTTCGGGACGATCGACATCCTGGTCGCCAACGCCGGTCTGCAGCGCGACGCCCCGTTCACGGAGATGACCCTCGCCCAGTGGCAGAAGGTGCTGGACGTCAACCTGACGGGTCAGTTCCTGTGCGCCCGGGAGGCGACGAAGGAGTTCCTGCGGCGCGGGGTCGTCCCGGAGGTGTCGAGCGCGGCAGGGAAGATCATCTGCATGAGCTCGGTGCACCAGCTCATCCCGTGGGCGGGGCACGTCAACTACGCCTCCTCCAAGGGCGGCGTACAGATGATGATGGAGACACTGGCCCAGGAACTCGCACCGCAGAAGATCCGTGTGAACGCGGTCGCCCCTGGAGCCATCAAGACGCCGATCAACCGCAGCGCCTGGGAGACGCCGGAGGCCCAGGAGGATCTGCTGCGGCTCATCCCGTACAAGCGCATCGGCGAACCCCAGGACATCGCCCATGCCGTCGTCGGCCTTGCCTCCGACCTC
The DNA here is from genome assembly GCF_040651435.1 of Streptomyces sp. NPDC048479. Classification (NCBI taxonomy): domain Bacteria; kingdom Bacillati; phylum Actinomycetota; class Actinomycetes; order Kitasatosporales; family Streptomycetaceae; genus Streptomyces; species Streptomyces sp. NPDC048479. The sequence continues at coordinate 424,937 of NZ_JBEZKA010000002.1, read as the reverse complement.
ATGGACTACGTGGTGGGAACCACCCTCTATGTGGACGGCGGGATGACCCTCTTCCCCGGCTTCGCCACCGGCGGCTGAGGTTCCCCGATCTCCCTCTGCCATCCCGAGCAGCAAAGGCACGTAGGCACACACGGTCCATCTGCTGGCGGATGCCCCGGCCCAACTGCTTCCGGCCAGAGAGCTCATGGCCTTCACCCTCGCCTCCCGCATCATCCTTCCGCGCCGGGTATCGACCGTCAGCCGCCGGCGCTCGGCCGGTCCCCGATCGGCACCGCCGAGAGGGGAGCACGGTCCGCCGTACCGAGCGGGATCGAAGTCCCGGTCTCCCGCGCCCGGTTCAAGGTCGCGTCCAGGGTGATGGCCGCGTCGATGAGTGCCAGATGGGTGAACGCCTGTGGGAAGTTCCCCAGTTGTCGACCCGTCAGGTCGATCTCCTCGGAGTACAGGCCCAGATGGTTGGCGTACGTCAGCATCTTCTCCAGGACGAGTCTGGCCTGATCGGTCCGCCCGGCCCGCGCCAGTGCGTCGACGTACATGAACGTGCACAGGGAGAATGTCCCTTCGGAGCCGCGCAGCCCGTCGGGCGAGGCTTCGGGGTTGTACCGGTAGACCAGGCTGTCGGTGACCAGCTCCCGGTCCATCGCGTCCAGCGTGGACTTCCACATCGGGTCGTCGGGGGTGATGAAGCCCACCGTCGGCATCCGCAGCAGCGAGGAGTCGAGCACATCGCTGCCGTAGTGCTGGACGAAGGCGTTGCGTTCCGGGTCCCAGCCCCGCGTCAGGACCTGCTCGTAGATCTTGTTCCGCTCACTGCTCCAGCGGTCGAGCGCGGCCGGCCGGCCGCTGGCGGCCGCGAGCCGCAGCGCGCGGTCGAAGGCGACCCAGGACATCACCCGGCCGTAGGTGAAGTCCTTGCGGCCGCCCCGGGTCTCCCACAGGCCCTCCCCGGCCTGGTCCCAGTGATCGGTGAGCCAGTCGAGGATCGTGTGCAGCGAGGTCCAGCCCCCGTGGTCCAGCTGGATACCGTGCTGGTGCGCGAAGAAGATGCTGTCCAGCGCCTCGCCGTAGATGTCCAGTTGCAGCTGGTTGGCGGCGCCGTTGCCGATACGCACCGGGGCGGAGCGCTGGTACCCCTCCCAGTGCTCCAGGACCTCTTCGACGAGGTCGGAGGAGCCGTCGACCCGGTACATGATGTTCAGCGGTCCTGTGTCACCGTCACTGCCGGCCTTCTCCTTCACCCGGTCGCGCAGCCAGCCGATGAACGCGGTCGCCTCCTCCTTGAACCCCAGTCCCAGCAGGGCGTACACGGAGAACGAGGCGTCGCGGATCCAGGTGAACCGGTAGTCCCAGTTGCGCTCGCCGCCCAGTTGCTCCGGCAGCCCCGCCGTCGGGGCCGCCACCAGGGCGCCGCTGGGTGCGTACGTCATCAGCTTCAGCGTCACGGCGGAGCGCTCCACCGCCTCCCGCCACCGGCCCGAGTACCGGGACTGGCCGAGCCAGGACCGCCAGTACTGGATGGTGTCGTCGAAGAGCTGCTGGAACTCGGTGAGGCGGATCTCGCGCGGCGGTCCGCCGGCGGACGACTCCATGACCAGGCCCCGCTGCTGACCGGCGTGCAGGGTCACCGAGAAGTGCAGATCCTGTTCGCCCGTGAGGGAGTTCAGCAGCCGCTCGTCCTCCGGTTCGCGGACCGCGTGGACGGTCAGTTCCAGATCCTCCGCGGTGAACACCGCTCCATGGTCGGTGATGTGCAGCTTGTGCGGCTTGCGGCCGTAGTCGAATCGGGGGGCGATGTCGATCTCGAAGGTCATGCTGCCGCGCACGCATCGGAGCATGCGGACCAGACGGTGCCGAGGGGTGGCCGTCTGCCCGGTCACCGGCATGAAGTCGACCACCTCGCCGGCGCCCGACTCGGTCATGAACCGGGTCACGAGAATCGCGGTGTCGGGAAGGTACAACTGCTTTGTCGCGTAGGTCTTGGTTGCCGGGGCGACCGTGAAATGCCCACCCTTTTCTCGGTCCAGCAGAGCGCCGAACACGCTTGGCGAGTCGAAGCGCGGACAGCAGAACCAGTCGATCGTCCCGTCGGTGGTCACCAGCGCCGCGGTCTGCAGATCACCGATCAGGCCGTGGTTCTCGATCAGCGGGTAGTCGTCCATGGTGAGCCCCTTCCGGCCCGGGCCGGAGACTTACGGCCGCGCGACCCCCCCGGGTACGGCTCGGCAGCATCGCGGACATCAACCTCATGTGCCGTTGAGCCGATCCGGTGCCACCCGGTCAGCTTAAGCAAGGAACTCCCCACGGGCCTGCCGAGCCGGTCCGGACCTGGCCTTTGAGTGGCGGAAACACGGCGCGGACCCGGAAGCGCGCAATTCCGGGAAGCCCGGACAGCGTCCTGTTTCTGCGCCCGCGATGTCACGCTGGGAGCAGTGGGATTGGACGCACTTCCTGAACATTGCCGAGGACGGCTGTTTCCCCGGCCTGGAGGCCAAGGCCACCGCACGTCCGGACAATCGTGAGGCATACTTCCCGGGTTTCCCCCTGGCGCTGCGGGCCGTTCATGTCATCGTCCCCGACTGGACTGTGGCCGGCCTGGTCATCTCCCTCGCCTCTGGGGCAGTAGCCGTGCTTGCCCTCTCGCGAATCGCGCAACTGCACCTCCCGGGCAGTCGCACAGCGCCGCGTGCCGTTCGGCTGAGCATCATGGGCGTGTGGTGTCGCCGGCTCGGTCAGGACGCGGGATCAGCCGCAGCAGTGTCGACCGGCTCGCCGTGACACCCGCCCGGCACGGGCAGTTCCGGCTGCGCAACTGCTCACCGCGGGGCGGACCGGTGACCGAACCAGTGCGTCCCACGGCGACGTTGCCCCGTGACGGCAGGGCGATCGTCCCTCTGTACCTCGGCCGTCTCGCCCCGGGCGGTATCCCGTTCCTGGATCAGGTCAACACGCTCCTGGCCGGAAGGGCCCTTTCACGCCGTGACCGGGTGGGTCCGCGGCGCGCGAGGGTGCTGCGGCGACTGGCGCGGCGCGCGCCGATCACCAGCAGACTCAGTCCGACCCTCGCGCATGTCGTCCAGAGCCGTCACCGCCCCTCACGCCTCCTGCGTGGCGTCGATCTCCGCGATCAGGGCCTCGATGCGGTTCTTGATCTCGTCGCGGATGGGGCGTACGGACTCGACACCCTTGCCGGCCGGGTCCTCCAGCGCCCAGTCCAGGTACTTCTTGCCGGGGAAGATCGGGCAGGCGTCGCCGCAGCCCATGGTGATGACGTAGTCGGACGCCTTCACGGCCTCGGTGGTCAGCACTTTCGGCTGCCGCGCGGAGATATCGACGCCGACCTCCTTCATCGCCTCGACCGCGGCCGGGTTGACCTGCTGGGCGGGCAGCGACCCGGCCGAGCGGACCTCGACACGGTCACCGGCGAGGTGGGAGAGGAATCCGGCGGCCATCTGCGAGCGTCCGGCGTTGTGGACGCAGACGAACAGCACGGACGCGGCGGGGCTGGAGGGCATCAGGTCTTCCCTTTGCGAGACGGTTCAACAGGTGGGCGGGCTGGGGGTGTTCAGTTGCCCGGGAGGGAGCCGGCAGCTCGGTGGTGTGGGCGCCGGTCTCGAGAGCATCGGGGCGTTGGGAACCCGGGGAATTCCGCGGCGTACAGCTGCACACCGTGGACCGCCCCTCCCCGCATGACCTCGTCGGGCAGCGCGTGATCGTGGTCGGCGATCCCTCGGCGGCGAGGACTGACCGCCGGGTACACGTCGGCGGGGCATGATCAACGACTGGCGGACAGCAGGCCGGCCATGGCGGCCAGCACCTCAGGGGCCACCCGGTAGTACACCCAGGTCCCGCGTCGCTCGGAGGTCAGAAGTCCGGCCTCTTTGAGCTTCTTCAGATGGTGGGAGACGGTCGGCTGGGACACGCCGACGTCGGAGATGTCGCACACGCAGGCCTCCCCGCCCGCGTGCGAGGCGACGAGCGAGAAGAGCCGGAGCCGCACGGGGTCGCCGAGAGCCTTGAACATCGCGGCGGTGCGCACGGCCTCTTCGGCTGTCAGTGGACGCTCGGTCAGTGGCGGGCAGCACGGCGCCACGGACTCCGGCTCCAGGAGCGGCAGCGTCTTCGTAGTCGGCATGTGTCCATTGTTCCTGCGAGTTCGACAAATGTCTATGTTGACACATGTCGATACAGAGCTCATGCTGACCCCATTGGACATCGACATACGTCGAAACAAAGGAGAGCCGTCGTGACTGCGCCCGCCATCACCGAGCTGCCCGTCGTCGTGATCGGGGCCGGCCCTGTAGGCCTGGCCGCCGCTGCCCACCTGATCGAGCGCGGCCTCGAACCGCTGGTCCTGGAAGCCGGACCGGCCGCGGGCAACGCCGTGCGGGAGTGGTCTCACGTGCGGCTCTTCTCCCCCTGGGGCGAGGTCGTCGACCCGGCCGCCGAGAAGCTGCTCGCTCCCACCGGGTGGGTGCGCCCGGACGGCGCGACGTACCCGACCGGCGGTGACTGGGCGGAGCGGTACCTCCAGCCGCTGGCTGACGCCCTCGGCGACACGGTCCGCTACGGCGCGACCGTCACCGGCGTCGCCAGGGCCGGCCGTGACCGCATCGTCGACTCCGGGCGCGACGAGCAGCCGTTCACGGTGCACCTGACCACGGCGGACGGCCGGGAGGAGCGAATCACCGCCCGCGCGGTACTCGACGCCTCCGGCACGTGGACGACCCCCGGCCCGATCGGCGCCGACGGCCTGCCCGCCATCGGCGAGCGCGCGGCTGCCGACCGGATCTCCTACCGCGTCCCTGACCTCCGCGACGCGGCCGTACGCGCCCGTTTCGCCGGCAAGCGCACCGCTGTCGTCGGCTCCGGCGCCTCCGCATTCACCGCCCTTGCCGCCCTCGCCGATCTTGCGAAGGGTGAACCCGGTACGCACGCGATGTGGATCCTGCGCCGGGGAATCGGTGCCCATACCTACGGCGGCGGCGAAGCGGACCAGCTCCCCGCTCGCGGCGCCCTGGGGCTCGCCGCGAAGGCTGCGGTCGAGGCCGGGCGCGCGAGCGCGGTCACCGGCTTCCGCACGGAAGTCGTCGAGCGTGCCGGCGACGGGCGTCTGGTGCTGGTGGCGGACGATGGCCGCCGCACCGAGCAGGTCGACGAGGTCATCGTGCTGACCGGCTTCCGCCCCGACCTGTCGTTCCTCTCCGAGGTCCGCCTCGGCCTGGATGAGCGTCTCCAGGCTCCGACCTCGCTGGCGCCGCTGATCGACCCCAACGTGCACTCCTGCGGCACGGTCTACCCGCACGGCGTGAACGAGCTGTCCCACCCGGAGAAGGGTGTCTATCTGGTCGGTATGAAGTCCTACGGCCGCGCGCCGACGTTCCTGGCCATGACCGGATACGAGCAGATCCGCTCCATCGCCGCGGCCCTCGCCGGCGACCGGGAGGCCGCTGAGCGTGTCGAACTCACCCTGCCCGAGACCGGAGTCTGCGGTGGCGCCGGACTCTTCGACAAGCCCGAAGCCGGCGAGAGCTCTGGCGGGGGCTGCTGTGCCGCGCAGGCCACCCTGCAGATCGGCATCGGCGCCCCAGCGGCCACGGGCGGTTGCTGACCGTCGTGACCGAGGTGCACGCCTGCGCGGCCTCGACCGGAACAGGGCGTGCCAGTCACGGGGGGCCGGGGAACGAGCGCCATGGGCATGATCGTGAAAAAGAGAGGCCCTGGGCGTCCGGGCGGATCACCGTTCGGGCACCGGGGTCAGCGGTCGGCGATGTCCTCGCGGAGGCCGTCGGAGAACTCCCACCACGACAGTGGAAGCCAGTCGCCGTTGACGAAGGCATCGACAGTCGCGCCGCGACCGCGTACCGCCACCGTCGTTCCGGGCGGGTACGTGGTGCCGGACAGTCCGGGTACTGGGACGAGCAGGGTCCCGAGCCGTTGTGCTGCCATTTCCTCGCCCTCCTTTTCCCGGTGCGACACCAGGCCTGATATTCCTCCCGAGACTAGCGGGTTGTCTCTTGGCGCAGGTCGGAGAATCATGAGAGATAGGTCACGCGAATATAGCGGGCGGGGGGGCAGGATTTTACGTGCATTGCCGAGCGGAGGTGCCAGTCATGAAAGCCGTCGTGTACAAGGGACCGTTCTCCGTGGCGGTCGAAGACGTTGAAAAGCCAAAGATCCAGCACCCGAACGATGTGATCGTACGGATCACCTCCACCGCGATCTGCGGCTCCGACCTGCACATGTATGAAGGCCGTACTGCCGCCGAGCCCGGCATAGTCTTCGGCCACGAGAACATGGGAATCATCGAGGAAACCGGCCAGGGCGTCACCTCGCTCAAGAACGGCGACCGCGTCGTCATGCCCTTCAATGTCGCCTGCGGGTTCTGTACCAATTGCGTCGAGGGGTTCACCGGATTCTGTCAGACCGTCAATCCCGGCTTCGCGGGCGGCGCTTACGGCTATGTCGCCATGGGGCCCTGGCCGGGCGGCCAGGCGGAATACCTGCGCGTTCCCTACGCCGATTTCAACTGTCTGAAGCTGCCGCCGGGAAACGAGCACGAGTCCGACTTCATGCTGCTCGCCGACATCTTCCCCACCGGCTACCACGGCTGTGAACTCGCCCAGGTCCGCCCGGGTGAGAGCGTCGCCGTGTACGGCGGCGGGCCGGTAGGGCTCATGGCCGCCTACTCGGCCCTGCTGCGCGGCGCGAGGAAGGTGTTCGTCGTGGACCGCGTTCCCGAGCGGCTGGAGAAGGCTCGGGAGATCGGCGCGGTTCCGATCAACTTCGCCGAGGGCGATGCCGTGGAGCAGATCAAGGAGCAGACCGAGGGCGTCGGCACGGACAAGGGCGTGGACGCCGTCGGCTATCAGGCGATGGCGCACGGCGCTGACCGCGAGGAGCCGGCGACCGTCCTGAACTCGCTCGTCGGCACGGTCCGGGCCACGGGAGCGCTCGGCGTGCCCGGCCTCTACGTCCCGGCCGACCCCGGAGGCCCTGACGAGCAGGCCAAGCACGGCATGCTCCTCGTCTCGATCGGCAAGCTCTTCGAGAAGGGTCTGCGGATGGGTACGGGGCAGTGCAACGTGAAGCGCTACAACCGGTACCTGCGCGACATGATCATCGAGGGCAGGGCGAAGCCGAGCTTCGTCGTCTCGCATGAACTGCCCCTGGACCAGGCGCCGTCGGCGTACGACAAGTTCGACAAGCGGATCGAGGGCTACACGAAGGTCGTGCTGCACCCGTAGCGGAAGGTCCGACCGCAGCGTCGTATGAACTGGGTGGGCACTCCCCAGGTCCCAAGGACCTGGGGAGTGCCCACCCGGGCACGACCCGGGTGGTGCCCGCCTGCTCCGGCCTACTGGGGTCCGTCGTGGCCTGGTCGTGAGCTGCCCGCTCGATGCCACTACGGATTGAACTTTCGGCAGTGCCGGATGGCCCACGTCTTCCGTACCGTCACGTCCGTGAACAAGACCACGACCGAAGACGAGAGCGCGGCCGGGTCCGGGGCGGCCGGCTTCCGGCGGGTGCTTGATCCGGCCGCCTCGACCCCTCGCAACGTTCGGCAGGGCCGCTCCTCGTCCACAACCAGCTTCAGCGCCTCGCTGATCGCGTAGGCGGCAATGGTGCCGACACCGATCACGATGGCTCCTGCGGCGCCGGCCGCGTCCTTGCGGCGGACTGCTGCCCAGCACAGCCAGACCAGCAAGAGCCCAAGGATCACCAGGGTGCCCTCGGTGGCCACCTCAAGAAGCGAGCCCATCCACGCCGGTGCGTCCGCCACCGCTTCGGTCGCCGACCGGTACGCGGATACCGAAGCCCCTTTCGTGACCTCAGTTGCGCCGGCCTCGCCCAGCCCGCCCGGGGACAGCCGGACAATCGCGCCGGCCCCCGCTCCCAGTAATGCCACGGAGCCCATCAATCGGGCGACCCAGAAGGTGTGGCAGACGCCAGTGCGACAGGACCAGCGGGTGGGGATGTCGCTCGGACCGCCCGCCTTTGGGGTGGTGATGCCGCTGCGGGCGAGAGGGGGCCGGTGCCCGGTGCACCGGGTGCTGGTAGACCGCGAGAGTGGAGCGGATCGAGGTGATGGCTTTGCGGGTGCGGTCGGAGATCGTGCCTTCCAAGCGACTCGGTGTCCGTCTGGCTCGACCCCAACCACGGCGACCTCCTCACCGACCTCCTGGTCGGAAGGTAGAAGAGATCACGGCGCGCTGATTCTCCCCAGCCACTCCCCAGTGGGCGCAGAGTGCTATGGCAAGGTGTGCGCGATCGCAGATTCAATGGCGTTGGTGAGGGCTGGGGGTGGCGGCCTAAAGCCAGTCGCGGCGCTTGAAGATGAAGTACAGGCTCACACACACGACGGCCATCAGCAGGATCGCGAACGGATACCCCGCCGCCCACTTCAGCTCCGGCATCGTCTCGAAGTTCATGCCGTAAATCGTTCCCACGAGTGTGGGAGCAAAGAGGATGGCGGCCCAGGACGAGATCTTCTTGATCTCCTCGTTCTGCTCGAAGCCGGCCTCCGCCAGCGCCCGCATCTCCGCGTTCTGCTGCTGCGTCACCAGCGTCGCGTTGACCGTGAGGATGTCCGCCAGCGCCTGGCGGAAGCCGTCCACGCGCTCGCTGGTGTGCGTGACATGGTCGGCGACGTCGCGCAGATAGCGCTGGAGCTCCTCGTCCGTGCCGTACTTGGCGAAGCCCGCCATCAGGCCGTGGAGCATGCCGACCAGGGGGCGGGTGGCGCGCTGGAACTCGACCATTTCGCGGGAGAGTTCGTAGATACGGCGGGACACCGCCGGGTCGCCGCCGAACACCTCGGTCTCGATCTCGTCGATGTCGTTCTGCACGCCCGCGACGACCGGGGCGTAGCCGTCGACGACCGCGTCGAGGATCGCGTACAGCACCGCCTCCGGGCCGAGCGCGAGAAGTTCGGGAGTCTTCTCCATCCGGTTGCGTACGGCAGACAGGTCCGGGGCTGCTCCGTGGCGGACCGTGATCAGGAAGTCCTTGCCGACGAAGGCATGCAGCTCGCCGAAGTCGACCTCCTCCTGGGCGTCGAGATAGCGGGCGGCGCGCAGCACCACGAACAAGGTGTCGCCGTACCGCTCCAGCTTCGGGCGCTGGTGGGCCTCAAGAGCGTCCTCGACGGCGAGTTCATGGAGGTCGAACTCCGCGGCCAGCGAGAGGAGTTCGGCCTCGGACGGGCGGTGCAGCCCGATCCATGCCATGCCGTCCGGGTACTCACGCAGCTGACGGAAGGTCTCGGCGAGCGAGTCCGGCGTCGAGACGCGGCGTCCGTCGCGGTAGAGCGCGGCCTGGACGACGCTGCCCTGGTCCTTGTGTACGGGGGAGGGGGCGGGCGGCTCGGCGGCTGCGGGTGCTTGTGGGGGCGGGCTCGCGGGCGGCAGTGGGCGGCGGCGCCATTGGTGCCTCTTCGAGGAGCGTGGCATCGCGGTCTCACCTCCCACCTCGAACGTCTGCGGCTTGCGCCGGTATGGCCTCGGAGCAGGATATCCGGGCCGAATTGCCCTGGCATGACGGGGTGGCGGCCCAGGCGTACCACCATTGCGGACAGAAGTTGTCCGCAAGCCTGGGTAGCGTGTGGCGCATGGCCTCGAAGACGACGAACCCCGTACTCGGCAACCGCGCGCTGAACCGCGCCACCCTGGACCGTCAGCTCCTGCTGCGTCGCGCCCCCAAGTCCGCGATGTCCGTCAAGGGCGCCGTCGAGCACCTCGTCGGCCTCCAGGCGCAGAACGTGAAGCCCCCGTACTACGCGCTCGCCGCCCGCCTGGACGGCTTCGACCCCGAGGAGCTCTCCGCGCTGATGGCTTCCCGCGACGTCGCCCGCCTGGTCACCATGCGCTCCACCATTCACACGCACTCCGCCGACGACTGCCTCACGCTGCGGCCGCTGGTCCAGGCGGCGCGCGACCGGGAGCTCACGCAGTTCCGCAAGGGTCTGGCCGGGGTCGACCTGGCCCGGCTCGGCGCCCTCGCCCGCGAGCTGGTCGAGGAGCAGCCGCGGACCATGAAGGAGCTGCGCGAGGCTCTGCTGAAGGAGTGGCCGGACGCCGATCCGTTCGCACTCTCCGTCGCCGCCCGCTGTGTACTGCCGCTGGTGCAGGTCACCCCACGTGGGCTGTGGGGCAGAAGCGGCCAGGTCACGTTGACCACTGCCGAGCACTGGTTCGGCAGGGCGACCGAGCCGGTGCCCGCGCCCGACGGCACCGTGATCCGCTATCTCGCCGCCTTCGGGCCCGCATCGGTCAAGGACATGCAGATGTGGTCCGGACTGACCCGGATGCGGGAGGTCTTCGAGCGGCTCCGGCCGCAGCTGGCCGTCTTCCAGGACGAGAAGGGCGTCGAGCTCTTCGACCTCCCCGACGCGCCCCGCCCCGACGCCGACACCCCCGCGCCGCCCCGCTTCCTCCCCGAGTTCGACAATCTGCTGCTCTCGCACGCCGACCGCAGCCGGGTGGTGGCCGAGGAGTACAAGGCGCGCACCTGGAAGGGCAACATGGCCCACTGCACCTTCCTCGTCGACGGCTACCTGGCCGGCATCTGGCGGCTGGCCGAGACCAAGGAGCGCGCGACCCTGACCGTGCAGGCCTTCGGGAAGCTGACCCGAGCGCAGTGCGACGCGCTGGCCGAGGAGGGGGAGCGGATGCTCACCACCATGACCTCGGCCACCGCGCACGACATCCGCTTCGGGACCTTCAGCGAGTAGACCTGTCCGGGCCTTGATCGGCGGTAAGGGTTGGTTGTTCGCGCCTTGATCGGCGGTGGGGCTTGGTTGTCCGGGGGCAGGCCCCAGCTACGGCAGCAGGCCCGCGCGGCGCGCCGCCACCACCGCCTCGAGCCGGGTGTGCGCCCCCAGCTTCCGCATCGCGGCCCGCAGATACCCCTTCACCGTCTCCGGCTTCAGGCCAAGACGCTCCGCCGCTGCCGCGTTCGTCGAACCCGCCGCGACACAGGCGAGCACATCCAGCTCGCGCGGCGCCAGCGCGACGGTCTGCTCGCGCGGCGGGCCGCCCGCCGCGGCCGCCAGCCGGCGGCCGACCGCCAGGAGCGTCTCCCGCAGTGTCTGGTCGCCGATCCGCGGTGCCAGCGCGCGCAGCTCCCCGTGGACCTCGCGGACCTCCTCCCACGCCCCGGGGCCGGCCACCGGCTCCCGGGCCGCGGCCAGCAGCCGCTGCACCTCGTCCCGTACGACCAGGGCCTGCTCCACATCGCGCGCCGCCGCCACCGCCGCGTCGAAGGTCCGCTCGCCCAGCGCCACCGGCTCACGGAGCGCGCCGTACAGCACACCCCGCACCTTGCGCCGCACGACGACGGGCACCGCCAGCACCGAGCGCAGCCCCTCCGTCGCCACCGCCGCGTCGTACTCATGGCTGATGTGCCGAGCCGAGGGGTAGTCGCTCACCGCGCACGGCCGCGACAGCGCGATGGACTTCCCGCCGAGGCCGTTGCCCGCGCTGATCGCAAGACCGCGCAACGCTCCCGTCGCCGTGCCGCTCAGTTCGGCGATCCGCAGCTGTCGGGCATCGTGCAGCAGTCCGCCGAAGGCGACCGGCAGCCCGGTCGAGCGGCGCAGCCGGTGCAGCGCCGCTCGCATCTCCACAGCATCGACCGACTCGGACACCTGCTCTTCTCTCTGTGAGGGGTCACCCCCGTACGGGGGTAGTGAGACCTGGGTCACTGATTACACGATGTCGGTAGCCGGTCCCGCAATGAGGAGGACACATGACGTCTGGCAGCGCGACGGAGAGGTTCCGGGCCGCCCGGGATTTCCTGCTGCAGCACAGGGATGACTACGCAACGGCGTACGAAGGCTTCGCCTGGCCGCGGCTCGAGCGCTTCAACTGGGCACTCGACTGGTTCGACGAGATCGCCACCGGCAACGGCAGGACCGCGCTGCACATCGTCGAGGAGGACGGCAGCGAGGTCAAGATCTCGTTCGGCGAGATGTCCGTGCGCTCCGACCAGGTCGCCAACTGGCTGCGGGCGCAGGGCGTAGAGGCCGGCGACCGGATCCTCGTGATGCTCGGCAACCAGCAGGAACTGTGGATGACCGCGCTGGCCGCGATGAAGCTGCGGGCGGTCGTCATTCCCGCGACCCCGCTGCTCGGCCCGGTGGACCTGCGGGACCGGATCGAACGTGGACGCGCACGGCATGTCGTCGTGCGCGAGGCGGACACGGCCAAGTTCGCCGAGGTGCCGGGGGACTACACCCGGATCGCGGTGGCGGACCGGGGCGCGGCCGGTGTGCCGGGCTGGCTCGACTTCCACCAGGCGTTCTCCGTGCCGGGCCGCGGCGACTTCGAGCCCGACGGCGTCACGCATGCGGACGACCCGCTGATGCTCTACTTCACCTCGGGCACCACGGCCAGCCCCAAACTGGTCGAGCACACCCATGTCTCGTACCCCGTCGGCCACCTGTCGACCATGTACTGGATCGGCCTCAAGCCCGGCGACGTCCACCTCAATATCTCCTCGCCCGGCTGGGCCAAGCACGCCTGGTCGAACCTCTTCGCGCCCTGGAACGCCGAGGCGACCGTCTTCATCCTCAACTACACACGCTTCGACGCCGGCCGGCTGATGTCCGAGATGGACCGGGCGGGCGTCACCAGCTTCTGCGCCCCGCCGACCGTCTGGCGGATGCTGATCCAGTCCGATCTGAGCGGGCTGCGCACGCCGCCGCGCGAGGTCGTCGCGGCGGGCGAACCACTCAACCCGGAGGTCATCGAGACGGTCCGCCGGGAGTGGGGCGTGGTGATCAGGGACGGCTTCGGCCAGACCGAGACCGCCGTCCAAGTCGCCAACTCTCCGGGCCAGTTGCTCAAGGCCGGCTCGATGGGCCGACCCTGTCCCGGCTTCAAGGTGGAGCTGCTCGACACGGTGACGGGCCGGCCGGGCGCGACGGAGGGCGAGATCTCGCTCGACCTGTCCGGCGGTCCGGTCGGTCTGATGACCGGGTACCACGGCGACCCGGAGCGTACGGCCGAGGCGATGGCGGGCGGCTTCTACCGCACCGGTGACATCGGCGCGCGGGACGCCGACGGATACATCACCTACATCGGGCGCTCCGACGACGTCTTCAAGGCCTCCGACTACAAGATCTCGCCGTTCGAGCTGGAGAGCGCGCTCCTGGAGCACGAGGCGGTGGCGGAGGCGGCTGTCGTACCGGCCCCGGACCCGGTACGGCTCGCCGTGCCCAAGGCGTTCATCGTGCTGGCGGAGGGCTGGGAGCCGGGGCCGGACACGGCGAAGCTGCTCTTCGAGCACTCGCGCGCCGTCCTGGCCCCGTACAAGCGCATCCGCCGTCTGGAGTTCGCCGAGCTGCCGAAGACGGTGTCCGGGAAGATCCGCCGGATCGAGCTGCGCGAGCGTACGGCCGAGGGCTCGGCCGCCGAGTACGACGAGGGGGACCTGCGATGACGCTCTCCTACGCGCACGGCACCGGCACGACGGCGCTGCTCGGCGACACCATCGGCCGCAACCTGGACCGCGCGGTCGCCGCCCACCCGGACCGCGAGGCGCTCGTCGACGTCCCGTCCGGGCGGCGCTGGACGTACGCGCAGTTCGGCGTGGCGGTCGATGAGCTGGCGCGCGGCCTCCTCGGGACCGGTGTGCGCAAGGGCGACCGGGTCGGGATCTGGGCGGTCAACTGCCCCGAGTGGGTGCTCGTGCAGTACGCCACCGCCCGCATCGGCGCGATCATGGTGAACATCAATCCGGCATACCGGGCGCATGAGCTGGAGTATGTGCTGAAGCAGGCCGGGATCTCGGTCCTGGTCGCCTCGCTCGCCCACAAGACCAGCGACTACCGGGTGCTGGTGGACCAGGTGCGGGCCGACTGCCCCGAGCTGCGTGCCGTCCACTACATCGGCGACCCGTCGTGGGACGAACTGCTCGCCGCCGCTCAACCGGGCTCACCGGATGCCGAGTTGTCCTGCGACGACCCGATCAACATCCAGTACACCTCCGGCACCACCGGTTTCCCGAAGGGCGCCACGCTCTCCCACCACAACATCCTCAACAACGGTTACTTCGTGGGGGAGTCGGTCGGCTACACCGAGCAGGACCGGATCTGCATTCCCGTGCCCTTCTACCACTGCTTCGGCATGGTCATGGGCAACCTCGCGGCCACCTCGCACGGCGCGTGCATGGTCATCCCGGCGCCGTCCTTCGATCCGGCCGCCACGCTCCGCGCGGTCGCCGAGGAACGCTGTACCTCGCTCTACGGCGTCCCGACGATGTTCATCGCCGAGCTGAACCTTCCCGACTTCGCGACGTACGACCTCTCCTCGCTGCGCACCGGCATCATGGCGGGCTCGCCCTGCCCGGTGGAGGTGATGAAGCGGGTCGTCGCCGAGATGAACATGGCGGAGGTGTCGATCTGCTACGGCATGACGGAGACCTCCCCGGTCTCCACCCAGACCCGTCGCGACGACGACCTGGAACGCCGCACCGGCACCGTCGGCCGTGTCCTGCCCCATGTCGAGGTCAAGGTCGTCGACCCGGCCGGCGGCGTGACCCTGCCGCGGGGGGCGGCGGGCGAGCTGTGTACCCGCGGCTACAGCGTGATGCTCGGCTACTGGAACGAGCCGGAGAAGACCGCCGAGGCGGTCGACGCGGGCCGCTGGATGCACACCGGCGACCTGGCGGTGATGCGCGAGGACGGCTGTCTCCAGATCGTCGGCCGGATCAAGGACATGATCATCAGGGGCGGCGAGAATATCTATCCGCGCGAGATCGAGGAGTTCCTGTACGGCCACCCCAAGATCGCGGACGTTCAGGTCGTCGGTGTCCCCGACGAGAAGTACGGCGAGGAGATCCTGGCCTGTGTGATCCCGCGCGATCCGGCGGACCCGCCGACGCTGGAGGACCTCGCCGAGTACTGCCGCGAACAGCTCGCGCACTACAAGATCCCGCGCAGGCTGGAGGTCCTCGCGGACTTCCCGATGACGGTGAGCGGCAAGGTCAGAAAGGTGGAGCTGCGCCGGCGGTACGGCCCTGAGGAGCGCTAGGCGAGTTCCCGGCGCATGCACACCCGGGGCCAGTGGTCCAGGCCGTGCCGGGCCTCCGCACGTCTGATCTCCCGCAGCCCTTCGGTGAGTTCGTCCTCGTCGAGCGTGCGGAAGCCCAGGCGGGTGTAGTACGGCGCGTTCCACGGCACCTTGGTGAACGTCGTCAGCGTCAGCGCCGTCAGCCCGTCGGCGACGGCGCACGCCGCGAGGTGGTCGATCAGGGCGCTGCCCAGTCTGCGACGGGCGGCGTCCGGATGGACCGACACCTGCTCGATATGGGCCGCGCCGTCGACGTCGTCGGAGATCAGATACGCGAGCGGGCGGCCCGATCCGTCGGCCGACACCCAGGCGCGGCCCCGCCGCCGGTAGCGGTCCAGGAGATCGAGAGCCGGGGGTTCGTCGTCGGCGATCGCCGCCATGCCGAGGCCGCGGAAGGGCTCTCCGGCAGCCCTCTCGATGTCCTGGAGCAGGGGGAGTTCGGCGAGTGCGGCCGGTCGGATACGCATACGGGGAGTATGGCCCAGCGGTTTCAGGCCCCGCAGCTCGCTCCGCCGCCCATCGGGTTGTGGGCACGGAAAGGCCGGGATCGTTGCTGCCGCGCCCGAGCAGTCCGCCGTTCCGGGCGAAGTGCGGTACGAACCGGAGCAGGGCCGGATCCCCGTACAGCGCGACCGACATTCCATGCCGTTATGCGCCGGTGGAGATCAATTCGTCCGCCGGGCCGTTGACCGGCTGAGGGCTGCCCGTGAGGTCCATGACGAAGAGCGGGATGCCGAGGTGGTCGGCGCGGGACCTGGCGTCCTCCGCGTACCCCGCGAGAGAGAAGAAGACGCTCGCGGCCGAGATGCTCAGTCCGTTCAGCCAGAGGCATTCGACATCGCGCAGAGTGGCGGGGTGGGTGGACGGGTCGACCTGGGCGACCAGGCCGGGACCGCGCAGATCTATCCCGGACGAGGGCCTGACCTCCGGCTGGACGACATCGCGGAATCCCAGCCACTTCAGATAGAGCGCCGCCGCGGTCACCGCGTCGCGCGCCGTGCGGATGGTGAGCGGGCGGAAGGTGGGGCGCGGCGCGGTGACCGTACGGGGGAACCGGATGGGCGCCGGGCGCATGGGTGGGGCGGCCGACGTGGCGGCCGGTGACGCCGGGAGCGGGGCGCTCACCGGGCGGACCGGGATACGCAGCACCGTGCCGCAGGGGCAGCCGAGCTCCGGCTGCGGCCACTGGTCCTGGCGCCCGCACTCCTGGCAGCGGACCGTCACCCAGTCGTCCGTCCAGGTGCGGTGGGTGATCCGTTCCGGGGGAGCGCCGCGCAGCAGCGGCGGGGCGAGCGGGGCACCGCACGCGCAGGGATAGAGCGTCGGCGCGTACAGGTGGTCGCGGCGGCAGGCAGGACAGCGAACCGGCACGGTCTCGGCCATCGCGGTCCCCCTTCCCCAGGTGCTCCGGTCCATCGTCTACCAAGCGCGAGGCCTTGGGGAGCGACTTCGGGCATCCCTTGACGTCGCTCCGCAGGCGTCCTACATTACTTCCGTATAGCAGAACTAAACTTCCGCATTATGGAATCGATGCTCTCGAGTGACGCGCAAGAGCCCGACTCCGCCCGGCTGAAGCAGGAGCACCCATGCCTCGTATGACCGCTGCCCGAGCGGCAGTTGAGATCCTCAAGCGCGAAGGCGTCACGAACGCGTTCGGTGTGCCGGGCGCGGCGATCAACCCCTTCTACAAGGCACTGCAGGCCGGCGGGGGCATCGACCACACGCTCGCCCGCCATGTCGAGGGCGCCTCCCACATGGCGGAGGGCTACACCCGCGCCAACCCCGGCAACATCGGTCTCTGCATCGGAACGTCAGGTCCGGCCGGCACCGACATGATCACCGGGCTCTACTCGGCCATCGGCGACTCGATCCCGATCCTCTGCATCACCGGCCAGGCGCCGACCGCGGTGATCCACAAGGAGGACTTCCAGGCCGTCGACATCGCCTCGATCGCCAAGCCCGTCACCAAGGCGGCGACCACCGTCCTGGAGGCCGCGCAGGTCCCCGGCGTCTTCCAGCAGGCCTTCCACCTGATGCGGTCAGGACGGCCCGGACCGGTCCTCATCGACCTGCCGATCGACGTTCAGCTGACCGAGATCGAGTTCGACCCGGAGACGTACGAGCCGCTGCCGGTCTACAAGCCGTCCGCGACCCGCGCCCAGGCCGAGAAGGCCATCAAGCTGCTCAACGCGTCCGAGCGCCCGCTGATCGTCGCCGGCGGCGGCATCATCAACGCCGACGCCTCCGAGCTGCTGGTCGAGTTCGCGGAGCTGACCGGCATCCCGGTCGTCCCGACCCTGATGGGCTGGGGCATCATCGCCGACGACCACGAGTTGAACGCCGGGATGGTCGGCCTGCAGACCTCGCACCGCTACGGCAACGCGACCTTCCTCGAGTCGGACTTCGTCCTCGGCATCGGCAATCGCTGGGCCAATCGCCACACCGGCGGCCTGGACGTCTACACCAAGGGCCGCACGTTCGTCCACGTCGACATCGAGCCCACCCAGATCGGCAAGATCTTCGCCCCGGAGTACGGCATCGCCTCCGACGCCAAGGCAGCGCTGGAGCTCTTCATCGAGGTGGCGAAGGAGCTCAAGGCCGCCGGCCGGCTGCCGGACCGCGCCGAGTGGGCCGCCTCCGCGCAGGAGCGCAAGGCCACGCTGCAGCGCCGTACGCACTTCGACAACGTGCCGATGAAGCCGCAGCGCGTGTACGAGGAGATGAACAAGGCCTTCGGTCCGGAGACGCGCTACGTCACCACCATCGGCCTCTCCCAGATCGCCGGTGCGCAGATGCTGCACGTCTACAGGCCGCGCCACTGGATCAACTGCGGCCAGGCGGGCCCGCTCGGCTGGACCATCCCGGCCGCGCTCGGTGTCGCCACCGCCGACCCGGAGACTCCGGTCGTCGCGCTGTCGGGCGACTACGACTTCCAGTTCATGCTCGAGGAGCTGGCGGTCGGCGCGCAGCACAGGATCCCGTACGTCCATGTCCTGGTGAACAACGCGTACCTGGGCCTGATCCGCCAGGCGCAGCGCAATCTCGACATCAACTTCCAGGTCAACCTGGAGTTCGAGAACATCAACTCCCCGGAACTGGGCGTCTACGGCGTCGACCACGTGAAGGTCGTCGAGGGCCTGGGCTGCAAGGCGATCCGCGTCACCGAGCCCGACCAACTGCTGCCGGCCTTCGAGGAGGCCAAGAAGCTGGCCGCGGAGTACCGCGTCCCGGTCGTGGTCGAGGCGATCCTGGAGCGGGTCACCAACATCTCGATGGGTGTCCAGATCGACGGCGTGAACGAGTGGGAGGAGCTCGCCACCGAGCCGGGTCACGCCCCGACGTCGATCAAGCCGCTCAAGGTCTGACGCTCACCCCGCGGCGTCCAATGCCGCCGTGTGGAATGCCGCGGCGTCCAATGCCGCGGTGTGGAATGCCGCAGTCACGAACGGCCTCCGTCCCGGACTCACTCCCGGACGGAGGCCGCTTCGTTGTCCGCCTCATTGCCTGCGCCGTCGCCGCGCAGAAGGCCACCGATGGCCTCGATACCCGCGCGGACGGCACGCTCGCCGAGATTGCCGAAGCCCAGGACGAGTTGGGCCGGGTCCGTCGCGCACGACGAGCGGTGCGGACTCATGCCGTACAGGCTCAGCGAGCGCGCCCTGGCCGCGGTGATCACCGACTGCTCGTCGGCGCCTCGCGGCAGATGGGCCACGGCATGGAAGCCGGCCGCGAGACCGGTCAGCCGGACCTCGGGCGCGTGCTCGGTGAGTGATGCGACGAGCGCGGCGCGCCGCTGCGCGTAGACCGTGCGCATCCGCGCAAATGCCGGTCGTAGCGGCCCGATTCGATGAGCGCGGCCGGCGCGAGTTGGTCGAGTTCGGGGCAGCCGCGGTCAGGACGCCGCTACAGCTCGGCGACCGCGCCGGCCGGTGCCGGCGGGCAGAGAATCCAGCCGAGCCGTATCGCGGGCGCCAAAGACTTGCTGACGGTGCCGAGAGCGACCACCCGGTCCGCGGCCAGGCCCTGCAGCGCGCCCACCGGTTCGCGGTCGTAGCGGAACTCCGCGTCGTAGTCGTCCTCGACGATCGTCGCGTCGTGCCGCGCGGCCCAACTCGCCAGTGCCAGACGCCTTTCCGGGCCAGTACGATGCCCGGTCGGCCACTGGTGGGCGGGCGTGAGGACGACCGCGCGGGCGCCCGTCGTCTCGAGCGCGTCGACGTCGACGCCGTACGTGCCGACCGGCACGGCAACGGCGTCCATACCGGCCGCGGCGGCCGTCTCGTTGTACCCGGGGTCCTCGAAGGCGACCTTCCGTACGCCGCCGTCGGCCGGCGCGCGCAGTACGAGATTCGATGGCGGTCGGCTCCTGGTGGCGGGGCTCTGCCGTGACGCTGGTGAGCTCGTACAGCATCGCCCAGGCGGTCGTCCCGGTGGAGCACCGCACGGAGGGCATGACCTGGCTGACCACCGCGGCCTCGGCGGGCACGGCCCCGGGCGCGCCCCTGGCAGCCCACTTGGCCGATGCCTACGGCTCGGCGGCCGGCTTCCTCTTCGCCTTCGCCGCGGGTCTGATCGCCCTCGCCGTCACCGGCCTGGGCCGCCGGGCGCGCTGGCCGTGTGAGACCGCCGGGGCAAAAAGGGCGCCGAGTACGGGGCTGTCCGTACTCGGCGCTCGGGCTGTGAAGTTGTTACCGCCCGACGGCGCGAGGCTGGCGCGACAGGACATTCGCGCCGCCGGGCGGAGACTGTGGGTCGGGCTGGGACCGCAGCGGCGGTGATTGCTCCCCGGGCTCCCCTTCCTTCAGGTCAGAAAGGGGACCCGGGGACCTTCACCACCGCACTGGCATCACCTGCCGCTGCGGTCCTCGCCTCCGCCCGCTCCGCATGACCACCCCTCATCCGGATCTTGCGGTGCGGGCTCGGCGCCCGGATGTCTGACTTTCCGTCAAATACCGGGCGCAGCCTTGTTGCTAGTCCTCGCGCAGGGCGCGGACCGCTTCCTCGACGCGCTTGCCGTAGTCGGCGTCGGCGGCGTGGAAGTGGGCGAGGTTCTTCTCGATCACGTCGTCGCGGGTGACCTGCGAGAGGCCGCCGGCGATGTTGGCGATCAGACGGGACTTCTCCTCGTCCGACATCAGGCGGTAGAGCTCGCCCGCCTGGAAGAAGTCGTCGTCCTTGACATGGGCCGGCGCCGCGTGGGTGCCGGTCCAGCCCTGGACCGCGAGCGGAGCCGACAGCGCGGCGTCCGTCTGAGCGGGACCGGCGTACGAGTTGGGCTCGTAGTTCTTGTCGGTGCGGCGGCCGTTGCGGGTCGCCATCAGGCCGTCGCGGCCGTAGTTCTCGGCAACCGTCGCCCTCGGCGCGTTCACCGCGAGCTGGGTGTGGTTGACGCCCAGGCGGTAGCGGTGCGCGTCCGCGTAGGCGAACAGCCGGCCCTGGAGCATCTTGTCCGGCGAAGGACCGATACCCGGAACGAAGTTGTTCGGCGAGAACGCGGCCTGCTCGACCTCGGCGAAGACATTGTCGGGGTTCCGGTCCAGGACCAGACGGCCGACGCGCTGCAGCGGGTAGTCGCTGTGCGGCCACACCTTGGTGAGGTCGAACGGGTTGAAGCGGTAGTCCGCGGCCTCGGCGGCCGGCATCACCTGGACGTACAGGGTCCAGGACGGGTTCACACCGCGCTCGATGGCCTGCAGCAGGTCCGTCTGGTGGCTGTTGGCGTCCTTGCCCGCGAGCTCGGCGGCCTGCTCGCTCGACAGGGAGCGGATGCCCTGGTTCGTCTTGAAGTGGTACTTGACGAAGAAGGCCTCGCCGGCGGCGTTCGTCCACTGGTAGGTGTGCGAGCCGTACCCGTTCATGTGGCGGTACGAGGCGGGGATGCCGCGGTCGCCCATCAGCCAGGTCACCTGGTGCGTCGCCTCGGGGGCGTACGCCCAGAAGTCCCAGACGTTGTCCGGCTCCTGCTTGCCCGTGAAGGGGTCGCGCTTCTGGGAGTGGATGAAGTCGGGGAACTTGATCGGGTCCTTGATGAAGAACACCGGGGTGTTGTTGCCGACGAGGTCGTAGTTGCCCTCGTCGGTGTAGAACTTCAGCGCGAAGCCGCGCGGGTCACGGACCGCGTCCGCGCCGCCGAGCGAGTCGGCGACGGTGGAGAAGCGGATGAACGTCTCCGTGCGCCGGCCGACCTTGCCGAGGAAGTCGGCCTTGGTGAAGCCGGTGACATCGTCGGTCACCTCGAAGTAGCCGTACGCGCCGCTGCCGCGGGCGTGCACGACGCGCTCCGGGATGCGCTCACGGTTGAAGCGGGCGAGCTTCTCCAGCAGGTGCTGGTCCTGGAGAAGGATCGGGCCACCGACGCCGGCGGTGGCGGAGTTCTGGTTGTCGGCGACCGGGGCGCCTGACTCGGTCGTAAGCACACGCTGCGTCATGGTGGCGGGATTGACCTTCCGGGCTGGAGCTGCTGACGGCCCCTGGAGCGTAGATTCGCGGAGAATGTAACGTCAACAGTTTGTTGAAATTGAAGTTGTGGTTCCCGGGCAGCGGCAGCGCCTGGGCGCGACAGGACAGGTGTCAGCGCTGCCGCGGCCCGGAGATCAGGGGGTGAGGCGATGAGCCTCGGTCACTCAGACGTGCTGACCGGAGAGGCGCTCGACGGAGCGCAGCAGCGCGGAGTGGTCCAGGCCGCCGTCGCCCTGCGCACGCAGGGAGGCGACCAGTTGGGCGACGACCGCACCGACGGGCAGCGCGGCACCGACGTTGCGGGCGGCGTCGGTGACGATGCCCATGTCCTTGTGGTGCAGGTCGATCCGGAAGCCGGGCTTGAAGTCCCGGTTCAGGAAGTTGTCCTTCTTGCGGGTCAGGACCGTGGAGCCGGCCAGGCCGCCGCCCAGGACGTCCAGGGCCGCCTGGAGGTTCACGCCGGACTTCTCGAGGAAGACGACGGCCTCGGCGCAGGCCTGGATGTTGACCGCGACGATCAGCTGGTTGGCGGCCTTCACCGTCTGGCCGGAGCCGTGCGGACCGCACAGCACGATGGTCTTGCCGAGAGCCTCGAGGATCGGCAGCGCGGCGTCGAAGTCGGCCTGCTCGCCGCCGACCATGATCGACAGTACGGCCGCGATCGCGCCGGCCTCGCCGCCGGAAACCGGGGCGTCAAGCACGCGGATGCCCTTCTCGGCACCGGCCTTGCCCAGGTCGACCGAGGTCTGCGGGGTGATCGAGGACATGTCGATCAGCAGGGCGCCCTGCTTGACGTTCTCCAGGATGCCGTCGGGGCCGTAGGCGATGGCCTCGACGTGCGGGGATGCGGGCACCATCGTGATGACGACGTCGGCGTCCTTCACGGCCTCGGCGATCGAGCCGGCGGCGGTGCCGCCCGCCGCGGCAAGACGGTCCAGCTTGTCCTGCTCCAGCGTGAAACCGGTGACGTCGTAACCCGCCTTCAGCAGGTTCTCGGACATGGGCGAGCCCATGATGCCGAGGCCGATCCAGGCAATCGCCGGGCGGGCCGGGTGGGAAGAAGCTGCGGGGGTGCTCATGAGGGTGCCTCTCTCAAAACTTTTGTACGTCACGTCAGTTGGCGGCGCGGGCCTCGGTCGGCAGCCAGGCGAAGGACTCGGCGCTCGGGCGGTCGCCGGCCTTGTACTCCAGGCCGACCCAGCCGTCGTAACCGGCCTTTGTCAGCTCGTCGAGGAGCTGCTCCAGCGGAAGCGAGCCGGTGCCCGGCGCGCCACGGCCCGGGTTGTCCGCGATCTGTACGTGGCCGGTCCTGTCGGCGTAGGCCGCGATGACCTGGCTGACGTCCTCGCCGTTCATCGACAGGTGGTAGATGTCCAGCAGGAACTTGGCGTTGCCGAGTCCCGTCGCCGCGTTCACCTTGTCGACGACCTCGACCGCGGCCGGTGCGCTCACCAGCGGGTAGAGCGGGGACTCCGGCTTGTTGAGCGTCTCGACCAGCAGGATCGCCCCGACCCGGTCGGCCGCGCGGGCCGCCAGAACCAGGTTCTCCAGGGCGAGGGTGTCCTGGACCTGCGGGTCGACGCCCTCGACGCGGTTCCCGTACAGCGCGTTGAGCGCCTTGCAGTCCACCGAGGCGGCGAAGTCCGCGGCCACCTCGATATTGGCCCGGAAGCGGTCGGACTCGTCGCCGGGCACGGAGAGCGCGCCACGGTCGGGGCCCGGCAGCTGCCCGGCGTAGAAGTTCAGTCCCACCAGCTGGGTGCCGGCGTCGTCGAGCGCCTTCTTGAGGGCGTCGAGCTCGGCCTGCGGCGGGGTCGGGGTCTCGATCCAGGGCCACCACAGCTCGACCGCCGTGAAGCCCGCCGCGGCCGCGGCGGCGGGGCGCTCCAGGAGCGGGAGTTCCGTGAAGAGGATCGAGAGGTTCACATCGAAGCGCTGGTCCGCGCCGCGCTTGTCCCGAAAAAGAGGGGCCATGAGGGGCTTGCGCTCCTTCCGTATTGCGGAAGTTAATTTCTGCTTGATGGAAGACTGCCTGGAGCGGGGGAGGACTGTCAAGAGCGGACACGAAAAAGTGCCCCCCGAGCGGGGACGACAGAAGCACTTCTCCAGGCTTCTGTCGTCCCGGCTCAGGAGGCACTCAGGAGTGTCCGGGCGGGCGCGTACGGGAGGTGCGGCTGCACGCGGTCCCGCGCGCAGCCGCACCGGGCTACAGCGCGTCGACGGCGCTCACCTTCCAGCCGTGCGAGGTGCGGGTGAGGGTCATCCGCACCCGGTTGAGGTCGACGCGGTCTCCCGTGACCTGGGTGCTCCGGGTGACCTGGTTGACGAAGAGCAGAACGACGGCCTTGTCCGGCGAGGCCGACACCACCGAGGCCGCGGGGGTGCCGCCGCCCTGCGGCTTCGCCACCGTCGCCTTGACCACCCCGTGGTACTTCGTCGCGGTGGGCGCGACCACCGTCGTGGTCGTCCTGCGGTACTCGTCGCGGAAGGCACCGGTCAGATGGCCGAGTGCAGCGGCGAAGTCCTTGTCGAGACGCCGGTAGTCGTACGACAGGACGACCGGGGCGGCCTTCTGAGCGGCGGCGAGGGCCTGCACCCGCGCCGTATCCGCCTGCCGGCTGTCCCGGTACGCCGAGCCGAGCACCGCGACCGCGATCAGCCCGGCCACGACCAGCACGGCGAGCGCCGCACTGCCCAGCACACTCCGGCGTCGGCGTGCCGCGTCGGCCACCGGGCCGTCGGCGTGCAGGACAGGGCCGGCGTGCTGCTCGTCCGGCCGCCGCGCCTGGCTCGCGTCGTCCGGCGCCTCCAGTCGTATCCCGTCCGGTTCCGCCAGGTCCGTTGCCGCGCCCGCCCTCGTACTCGTCGCGGCACTGCGCTCCGCCACGCGGACCGGTGCGTCCGGTCCGGGCCCGACCCGTTCCGTGCGCTTGGCCGCCGCGCGGGCGGCCGCGGCCATCGAGCGGCGGCCGGGGGATGCGACGCCGGAGCCTCGTCCAGTCAGATTCGCCACGGTCTTGCTCCTCACTGCTGGTGATACGGGTGTGTGCGCGGGCGCGCGGTCAGCCGACGAACTCGACCGAGGACGTCAGCCAGCGACCGCCCTCGTGGACGAGATCGAGCTGCAGCCGGTAGGTGCGGGCCTGTCCCTGCGGAGCTGCGGTGTTGGTCACCTTGCTGTCGGCCACCACCAGGACGCGGGCCTTGCGTTCGTCGGCCCGGGTGATGCCCGCTTCGAGCACCTGCCCCTCGGAGACCGACTTGTTCGCGGCGACCAGCTTCGTCAGCTCCGCGGTCTGCGCCGCGAACTGCTCCTTGAAGTCGCCGGTGGCACCCTTCAGTACGTTGGTGCTGTCCCGCGTGTAGTGCCGGTAGTCGAGCGAGGTGAAGTTCAGCGCCGACTGACGGGCCGCGGCCAGAATGTCCTGGTTCCGATGCTCCTGCGCCCGCTGCTCGTACACCTGGACGCACAGCCAGCCGCTCAGGGCCGTTGTCACGACCGTCGCCACGGCGAGAGCCGCGGGCAGCGCCCTGCCGCGGCGCGCGGCGCCCATCAGCCTGGCACCCAGGCGGCGGATCGGCCGGATCGCGTACGCGACGGGGCCCTTACTCATGCCATCGGTCCGACGAGCAGCCATTGCCACGAGTCCTTTCCGAACACGTTCTGTTCGCCGCCCGTCGAGCCGATCTCGACAGGCGTTCCGTCCGGGCCGACGGCGGTGCCGGTCTCCGGGTCGTACGGGGTGATGTACGCGGCAGGGTCCGCTCCGCCGGTGCTGCCGCGTCCCGAGGCGCCGGGGGCGTTCTGGGCGCCGCGGACCGATGTGCCGCCGCCGCGAGCGGTGCAGCGCGCGCCGGTGTTCGCGGGCCGCTCGCCGGTGTCCGAGGGGTCGCGCCGCTGCGTGCCGTAACCCTGTCGGCACGGCGGTGGATCGTCGGCGCCCGCGACCATGCCGAAGTGGGTGGTGCCGTCGCCGGGGATCACGGTGTAGCTGCCGGCGACCACCAGCGGGAAGGTGACCAGGGCCTGCTCGACGCCGGGCAGCCGGGCCACCGTGATCTGGCCGCCGCTGATCAGATTGCCCAGCAGGACGGGCAGATGGGGCCGGTTGGTCTGGAGCAGCGAGTTCACCTCCTGTGCGGCGGGGGCGCCGGAGCCGATGACTCTGCGGAGGTCACCGTCACTCGCCTTCATTTGGCCCGTGAGATCGGCCAGGTCGCGCGAGAACGACTTGATGGCCGAGCCTTGATCGGCCTGTGTCTTGAGGACTTTCCGCGAGTCCTCGATCAGCGCGATCGTCTGCGGCAGCGAGCCGGACGCCGACTCGACGAGCTCATTGCCCGAGTCCACAAGCCGGCTCAGGTGCGGGCCCGTCCCGGCGAACGCCTTGCCCAGCTCGTCGACGGTGATCTGCAGATCCTTCTTGCCCACCGAGTTGACCAGTCGGTCCAGGCTGAGGACCAGATCCGATGTGGGCAGAGGTACCCGCGTATCGCGGCGGGCGATGGTGCTGCCGTCCCGCAGATAGGGGCCGCCGGAGGCGCGCGGCTGCAGATCCACGTACTGCTCGCCGACTGCCGAACGGTTCGCCACGACGGCCAGGATGTCCGCCGGGATCCGCGACGCGTCCTCGATGTCCAGTGCCACGGACACTCCGCCGGAGCCGGTCAGCCGAAGTTCGCCGACGCGGCCCACCGGCACCCCGCGATAGGTGACTTCGGCGCCCGGGAAGACGCCCCCGGAATCGACGAAGTCGGCACGCACCGTGTAGGCACGGTCGAGAAGGCTGTCGCCCAGCCCTGTGTACTGGGCGCCGACATACGAGACGCCGACGGCAGTGACGGTGGCGAAGGCGAGCAACTGGGCCTTGACCGTAGGTGTGATCACAGTTGCATCCCCTTCAGCATGAGCTCGGCGAGGGCGAGATCGACCCCGGCCGGGTAGCGGTTGCCGTCCCCGCTTCCGTACGCGGCGTAGCTGCTGGTGCACACCGGCGGGCACAGCGGGTCGCCGCCGCCCGAGGGGCCCGAGGGCGCCGAGGGGGCGCGGGGCGTCTTGGGCAGCCCAGGCGCGTCCGGCAGTGAGGTGGGCAGGGGGAGACCGGGGACCCCCGGGACCTTCGGCAGTTCGGGCTTCGCCGGGGCGCCCGGCTTCTTGGGCTTGTCGGCGAGATTCCCGTAGATACTGGCCAGATCGAGATCCGCGGTGATCTTGAGATTGACGTAGTCGCCCTTGATGGCGTCCGAGACATTGCGCGGGAACGGATACGTCGTCAGCAGTTCCAGGGAGTTGGGCAGATCGCTGCCCGCCTTGTTCAGCTGTTCCAGAACCGGCCGCAGACTCCGCAGATTGGCGACCACGTCGTCCCGCGAGGCATTGACCACCTTGGTGCCCGTCACTCCGAGTTTCGACAACGAGGTGAGCATCCGGGTCAGATTGCGGCGCTGGCCGTCCAGCACTTTCAGGGCGGGCGGCAGGGTGTCGACGGCCAGGGCGATCGTCTTCTTCTCACCGCCGAGTCGGGCGGCCAGCCGGTCGATGCCCTTGAGCGCGCGGATGATCTCCGCCCGTTGGCTGTCCAGGCCGGCGAGGAAGGTGTCCAGCTCGGTGAGCAGGGACTTGACCCGGTTCTCCCGGCCCTCGAGGGCCTTGTTCAATTCCGTGGTGATGGTCTTGAGCTGGGCCACCCCGCCGCCGTTGAGCAGTGCCGACAGCGCCGACAGCACCTCTTCGATCTCCGGGTTGCGGCCGCTGCGGGACAGCGGGATCCGGTCGCCGTCGGCAAGCCTGCCGGCCGGCGAGGTGCCGGTTGGGGCGGACAGCGCCACGTACTTCTCGCCCAGCATGCTCGTCTGCCGCAGTTCGGCGATCGCGTTCCCGGGCAGCTTCACCGCGTCGGCGACCCGCAGCCGGACCCGGGCGTGCCAGCCGACCAGTTCCACCTTCTCGACGCTGCCCACCGTGACGTTGTTGACCTTCACGGCCGACTGCGGCACCAGATCGAGGACGTCCCTGAACTCGACCGTGACCCGGTAGGCGTTGCCGTCGGCGGCTGCGCCTCCAGGCAGTTGGACGTCGTACAGGCCGTTGAACTCGCAGCCGGTGAGCAGCACCGAGCCGACAGCCGCCCACGCGGCCACCACGGTCTTGCGCCGTACGCTCATGCTCGGGCCTCCAGGATTCCGCCGAGCGTCCTGTCGACCGAACCCGTGCCCGACACCGGCTTGGCCGACGGCAGTTCCGGCAGGGAGTCGAACAGCTTCGTCAGTTCTCCGCAGTCGGGGTTCTTCCCTCCGGCGTCTCCGGTCGTCTTGAGCAGGGAGCACAGCAGCGCGGCCGGGTCCTGCGGGGTGTCCGGGTTGTTGCGGGTGTCCAGGGTCCCGGAGGACGGGTTGTAGGCGTTCTGCAGATTCGAAAGGCCGGTGGGTGCGACCTCCATCAGCTCCGCGAGCGCGGCGCGCTGGGTGACCAGCACCTTGGTGACCTTGCTGAGGCCCTTCACATCCGCTGTCAGCGCCTTCTTGTTCTTCTTCACGAAGTCGGCCACGTCCGCGAGTGCCGGCCCCAGATTCCGCAGCGCCGCCGCGAGGTCCTTGCGTTCCCCGGAGAGCTGGTCGGCCACCTTGGCGAGGCTGTCGTTGAACGACCGGACATTGGTGTCGTCGGACGCCAGCGCGGCGGTGAACACCTGCAGATTCCGGATGGTGCCGAACAGGTCCTTCCGGCCGTCGGACAGTGTGGTGACCGCCAGCGACAGGTCCTCGACCGTCTGGTTCAGCTGCTGACCCTGGCCCTGGAGGTTGTCCGCGCTCACGCCGAGCAGCCGGGCCAGTGAACCGTCCGCGTTCGCGCCGTGCGGGCCGAATGCCTCGGCCGTCGTATGCAGGCTGTCGAAGATACGGTCCAGTTCGACCGGCACGGCCGTGCGGCTCTCGGGGATGACAGCGCCGTCGCGCATGGCCGGCCCCTTCCGGTACACCGGGAGCAGCTGGACGTAACGGTCGCTGACGACCGAGGAGTTGATGATGGCCGCCTGGGCCTCCGCCGGGATCCTGCGCCCGGACTCGTACTCCAGCTCCACCCGCACCCGCTTCCCCTCCGGCGTGATCTTCTTGACCTCGCCGATACGGACACCGAGCACCCGTACGTCCGAGCCGGGATAGATGCCGACCGTGCGCGGGAAGTACGCCGTGACGCGGACCGGCGACGACCGTGGCCAGAGCACGACCGCCGTGCCGGCGACGAGTGCCAGCGCGACGCCGAGCGCCACGCAGCGCGCGAGACGCCCCTTCGGCACGAGCCTCTTCGGCAGGAAGCGCCCCTTCGGCAGGAAGCGGCCGTTCATCGTGAGCCTCCAGTTCGCGGAGCCACCGGAGTGGGTGCGACCAGGTTCTGGATGTAGCTGTCGAACCAACGGCCGTTGCCGAGGGTGTTCGTGAAGACGCGCAGATAGGGAGCGAGCAGCCTGACGCTCCGGTCGAGGCTCGCCTGATTGCGTTCGAGCATGGTGACCACCGAGTTCAGGCCCTTGAGCGCCGGGCCGATCTCCTTGCGGTTGTCCGCGACCAGGCCGGAGAGCTGGATGCCGAGCGCGGCGGAGCTCTTGAGCAGCGAGTGGATCGCCGCCCGCCGCCTGGAGATCTCCTTGAACAGCTTGTCGCCGTCCTTGATCAGAACGCCGAGGTCGCCGGAGCGGTCGGAGAGCACTCCGGTGACTCCGTTGGCGTGGTCGAGGAGTTCACGCAGGGCCTGGTCGCGCGAGGCCACCGTCCGGGAGATCTTCGAGAGACCTTTGATGGACGCCCGGACCTCGGAGGGCGAGTCCTCGAAGGTGGTGGAGATGGTGTCCAGGGCGGTCGCCAGCCGGGCCGTGTCGACCTTCTCCGTGGTCGTCGTCAGATCGCTGAATGCCGCCACGACGTCGTACGCCGGTACCGTCCGGTTCAGCGGGATCTCGCTGCCCGGCCGCAGTTGGCCCGTCCCCTTCGGCTGCAGTGCGAGGTACTTCGCGCCCAGGATCGTCTTGATCCGGATGGCCGCTCCGGTCCTGGTGCCGAATTCCGGGTCGCCCTTGACCCGGAAGGTCACCTTCACATGGTCGCCGTCCAGATCGACCTCGTCGACCTTGCCGACCTTGACCCCGGCGATCCTCACCTCGTCGCCGGGCTTGAGCCCGCCCGCTTCGGAGAAGGCCGCGGTGTACGTGTCACCGTTGCCGATCACCGGGAGGCTGTCGGCATTGAACGCGGCCGCGGCCAGCAGCGCGAGCGTGGCGGTGCCGACGGCCCCGATCACCACGGGATTGCGCTCACGGAAGGGAATCATGAGCACCTCGCCCGGGCGACGTGAAGCTCGGGAGTGATGACCTGCCTGGTCTTCGGCAGCACGATCCGGCCGTCGAAGTCACAGAGGTAGAAGTTGAACCAGGAGCCGTACGAGGCCGTCCCTGTCAGCTTGTTGAGCTTGCTCGGCAGCCGCTTCAGCACGCCCTCCACGGTCTTCTCGTTGTCGTTCAGCGTTCCGGTGAGGTCGGTCAGCCCGGCGATGTCGTCCCGCAACGGCGGACGGGCGTCCTCGAGCAGACCCGAGGTGGCGTCGGTCAGGGCACCGATGTTCACCAGCGATTCGCCGATGGGCTTGCGGTCGGCGGACAGCCCGGATATCACCCGCTGCAACTGCTTGAGCAGGGCGGAGAAGCGGGCACCGCGCTTGTCCACGGTCTTCAGCACCTCGTTGAGGTTGTCGATCACGGACCCGATCAGCTTGTCGCGGCCGGCGAGTGTGGTGGTCAGCGACGCCGTGTGGGCGAGCAGGCTGTTGACCGTCCCGCCCTCGCCCTGCAGGGTCTTGATGATCTCGGTGGCGAGCTGGTTGACGTCCTTGGGGCTCAGTGCCGCGAACAGCGGCTTGAAACCGCCGAGCAGCGCATTGAGATCGAGTGCGGGCTGGGTCCTGGACAGCGGGATCCGGCCGCCGGGCTTCAGCCGCGTACCGCTGCCGGCACCTTCCGTCAGTGCGATGTACCGCTGCCCCACCAGGCTCCGGTAGCGGATGACGGCGCCCGTGGTGGTGAGCAGCGGGCGGTCGTCGGTGACGCTGAAGGTCACCTCGGCCAGCGTCCGGTCCTTGATCTTCACCCCCTGGACCTCTCCGACCCGCACTCCGGCCACCCTGATGTCGTCGCCCTCCTCCAGGCTGGTGACATCGCTGAAGACCGCGCGGTACGTGTGCTCGGGGGCGAAGGAGATATTGACGATCGTCGCCGCGAGCAGCGTCGTCGCCAGCACGGTCACCACGGCGAAGAGAATGAACTTGACCAGCGGTGCCGTGGTGTCTGTGGCTCGGCTCACCTTCATGCGACACTCACCGCCGTTCCGCGTGCCATCGGGCCGAACAGCAGCGTGGCGACCGCCGGAACCCGGTCGGCGGGAACTCCCATGACCGGGGCCACCAGCGAGCCGATGGCCCGCTGCTCGGCCTCCGTGGCGGACACATTGGCCCCGCCGGGCAGTGCACCGCCCGAGTGCGTCCCCGACGTACCGTCATTGAGCTTGACGTCCGGTGCGGGCACTTGGGGGTGGGGCAGACCTCTGCAATCGGGTCCTGAGCGCTCTGCATAGCGCGGTTCCTCGCCGGGTCGGTACGCGGATCGTGGGCGGACGAATTCGAGCGTGATGCGCATCTCCCCGCCTCTGAAGGCCTTCTCCGATGCGGCCTCCTGCCGCACCAGGCCGTCGAGGAGACAGGGGTACTCCGGCGCGTAGCGGGCGAACAGCGACAGCGTGGGGCGGGAGACGCGGCCGAGAGTGATCAGCCGGTTGCCGTTCTCGTCGAGGAACGCGTCGGCGGTACCGGCGGTGGTGGCGGTCGCCGTGAGTGCCGAGGCCAGTTGGTCCTGCTTCTCGACAAGGGTGCGGCTCGTGGTGACGGAGTTCCGCAGGACGCGCATCAGATCGGGCGCCGCGTCGCCGTACACCTCGGCCACATCGGCGAACCGTGAAATGTCTTCCTTGAGGGACGGCATATGCGGATTGAGCTTGCTCAGATAGCCCTCCAGACGGGTGAGGTTGGCGCCGATCCGGTCGCCCCGCCCTTCGAGAGCGGTGGAGAACGCGGAGAGTGTGGCGTTGAGATCAGCCGGCCGCACGGTCCGCAGCAGCGGCAGCAGATCGTTCAGCAGCTGCTGCACCTCGATACCGGCCTTGGTGCGGTCCTGCGTGATGACGTCCCCGGCGCGGATGTGCCGGGCCGACGACCCCTGGGGCGGCATCAGATCGACGAACTTCTCGCCGAACAGCGTCTTGGGCAGCAGCCGGGCCTGCACATCGGCCGGGATACGGGAGACGTGCTCCGGCTTGAGCGCGATGTCGAGCGTCGCCTTCTCACCGTCGGCCCGCACCTCTCGCACCTCGCCGACCAGCAGCCCGCGCAGTTTGACGTCGGCCCGTGGATCCAGCTGGTTGCCCAGGGTGTCGGCCTCCAGAGTGATCCGTACGACGGAGGTGAACGCCTGCTGATAGACGGCAACGGACAGCGACAGCAGGAGCGCGATGACGGCGATGAAGACGATGCCGTACAGCCGCAGTCGCGCGCCGCGCGTCGGGACGAGTCCTGGAATGCGCATCGGCACTACCCCGCAATCCGTACGGTCGTGTTGGCGCCCCAGATCGCCAGACTGAGGAAGAAGTCCAGAAGGTTGATGGCGACGATGGACGTCCGCACCGCACGGCCGACCGCGACCCCGACGCCTGCCGGGCCGCCGCTCGCGTAGTAGCCGTAGTAGCAGTGCACCAGGATGATCACGACGGCGAAGACGATCACCTTGCCGAAGGACCACAGCACGTCGACCGGCGGCAGATACTGCTGGAAGTAGTGGTCGTAGGTGCCCGCGGACTGGCCGTAGTAGCCGGTGGTGATGGTGCGTGCGGCGAAGTACGAGGACAGCAGCCCGATCACGTACAGCGGGATGACGGCGACGAAACCGGCGATCATCCGGGTGGTCACCAGGAACGGCAGCGAGGGAACGCCCATCACTTCGAGGGCGTCGGTCTCCTCGCTGATCCGCATCGCGCCGAGCTGGGCGGTGAACCCGGCCCCGACCGTCGCGGACAGGGCGAGGCCGGCCACCAGCGGGGCGATCTCACGGGTGTTGAAGTACGCCGACAGGAACGCCACGAAGTTGGAGGTGCCCAGCTGGTTGAGCGCCGCGTACCCCTGCAGGCCGACCTCGGTGCCGGTGAAGAAGGACAGGAAGGCGATGACGCCGACGGTGCCGCCGACCACGGCCAGCGCGCCGCGGCCGAAGCTCACTTCGGCCAGCAGACGCAGGATCTCCTTCTTGTAGCGGCGCAGGGTGCGGCCGGTCCAGGCCAGCGAGCGCCCGTAGAAGGACAGTTGGGTGCCTAGCTCCTCCAGGGAGCGGAGCGGAAGCCCCACGACTCGACTGATGAGCGCCACGGTCAGCCCCTCTGCGGAACGATTTGGAAGTACACCGCGGTCATCACGAAGTTCGTCACGAAGAGCAACATGAAGGTGATCACCACCGACTGGTTCACCGCGTCGCCGACGCCCTTCGGGCCGCCCTTGGCGGTCAGGCCCTTGTACGAGGCGACGATGGCGGCGATGGCGCCGAACACCAGAGCCTTCAGCTCGGCCGCCCACAGATCCGACAGCTGGGCGAGGGTGGTGAAGGAGGCGAGATACGCACCCGGCGTGCCGTTCTGCAGGATGACGTTGAAGAAGTAGCCGCCGGCCACACCGACGACCGACACCAGTCCGTTGAGCAGCACCGCCACCACCATCGAGGCCAGCACCCTCGGCACGACCAGTCGGTGGATCGGGTCGATGCCCAGCACCTGCATCGCGTCGATCTCCTCGCGGATCTTGCGCGCCCCGAGGTCCGCGCAGATCGCCGTGCCTCCTGCCCCCGCGATCAGCAGTGCGGTGACGATCGGTGAGGCCTCCCGCAGTACCGCGAGCACCGAAGCCGCGCCCGAGAACGACTGGGCGCCGAGCTGCCGGGTCAGGCTGCCGATCTGCAGGGCGATGACCGCCCCGAAGGGGATGGAGACCAGCGCGGTGGGCAGGATCGTGACGCTCGCGATGAACCAGGCCTGCTGGATGAACTCGCGTATCTGGAACGGGCGCCTGGGCAGGGTCCGTACGACATCCAGGCCCATCGCGAACAGGCTGCCCGTATGCCTGAGGGCTCCGGTGGGGGACAGGCTCATGCGCCGGCCGCCTTCCCGCGCACCGTGGCTCGCACCTGCCGCAGCGACTCCCGTTCGGCGATCGCCTCCCAGCGAGGCGGCCGGGTGATGCCCGCAGTGGGCAGAAGACGCGGCGTCAGATCCGGTATGCCCGGCGGTGTGGGATCCGCGCCCGCGCCGAGCTGCGCCAGCTCCTGCTCGACCTGGGCCGCATCCTTCTCCTCGGCCATCCCGATCGGACCCTGCATCCGGCCGTTGAGGAACTGCCGTACGACCGGCTCCTCACTCGTCAGCAGCTTCTCCCGGGGGCCGAACATCACCAGCTCACGCCGGAAGAGGAGCCCGATGTTGTCCGGCACCTGCCGCGCCGACGCGATGTCGTGGGTGACGATCAGAAAGGTCGCGTCGATCTGCGCGTTGAGGTCGACGATCAGCTGGTTGAGATAGGCCACCCGCACCGGGTCGAGCCCCGAGTCCGGCTCGTCGAAAAGGATGATCTCCGGATCGAGTACCAGGGCGCGCGCGAGACCGGCTCGTTTGCGCATACCGCCGGATATCTCGCCGGGCAGCTTCTCCTCGGCGCCGATCAGTCCGACCATGTCCATCTTCTCGAGCACGATCCGCCTGATCTCGCTCTCCGGCTTGCGGGTGTGCTCACGCAGCGGGAACGCGATGTTGTCGTACAGGTTCATAGAGCCGAACAGCGCACCGTCCTGGAACAGCACCCCGAACAGCTTCCGCACCTCGTACAGGTCGTGCTCGCGCAGGGCGGTGATGTCCGTGCCTGCGATCCGGATCGACCCGCGTTCGGGCCGCAGCAGCCCGACGAGCGTCTTCAGGAACACCGATTTGCCCGTGCCCGAAGGGCCGAGCATCACCGAGATTTCCCCGGCGGGCAGCGTCAGTGAAACGTCCTGCCAGATGACCTGGTGGCCGAAGGACTTGGTCAGCCCTTCCACACAGATCTCGACACCCATCCGGTTCACCCTTCAGCCGTGGAGCGGTCCGACATCTGCTCTACGGGGAGGGCGGGCCCGTCCGTCGCGACGGGGCGAAGATTTTTTTACGGGCCCGGAATCTGGGCGGAATCAGGGTGGAACAGTGGATGTACGCCGGTGTGCTAGCGGCTTGGGAGCACCGGCGGGACGGACGCGTTCGCCTCCGGCACTCCGGTGGGGAGCGGCTGCGACGGCAGATCCGACGCCGTCGGCAGGTCGGGCACGTCCGGTACGGCGGGCAGGTCCGGTGCGGACGTGAGGTCGGGCACGGCGGTCAGGTCCGGGACAGGGACCGCCGGCACGGCTGTTACATCCGGAATGTTCGGTATGTCGGGCCTGGGCAGTGGCAGTTCCGGCAGCGCGGGCAGCGGCGGCACGGTGAGCCCCGGGGCGCCGTACCGCTGCGTCCCGGCCGTGCCCTGCCCGGCATCCGGGCTGCCGGGGGACGGTGCCGCGCCCCCCGCTGTCGGCGACTGCACGTCCGCGAACTCCGAGACGGCGGGCACTGCCGGACGCGATCGGTGCGGCCCGTCCCCGTTGTGGACGTACGGCAGGATCAGACCCGCGACCGCCAGTGTCGCCGCGGTCGAGGCCACCGCCACCACCTGGGCATTGCTGCCCTGCGTGCGGCTACGCCCGATCAGCCACAGCCCCAGAGCGAGCGTGGCGGCCAGCGAATTGCGCAGCGTCCGGCGGGCCCGCGCCAGCAGTGACTCGACCGTCCGGTAGCTCAGCCCCATCTTGGTGGCCACCTGGCCGACGTCCAGATCCTCGGCCTTGAGCCACAGGGCCTCGGCCTGGCGGGCCGGCAGCTCCCCGCTCCGGCGCGCCAGCCATTTCGCCTCGGCCTGGTCGCAGACCGCCTCCTCCACCGGCACCGGGACCGGTGCGAGCAGCCTGGGGCTGCTGCGCACCTCGGTCTCGCGGTTGACCTGCCGGTACCGGTCCACGCACAGCCGCATCGTCACCGTAGTCAGCCAGGCGCCCAGCCGTTCCTCGTCCAGATGAGGGTTCTCGGCAGCACGCAGCATCGCCTCGTGTACGGCGTCCTCGGCGTCCTCCAGGCTCATGGACCTGCGGCGGGCCACCTTGAGCAGCTGCTCGCGGTGGGCCCACGCGCGCTGCCACCGCTCGTGGGCCGCTTGCGTGTCCGTCGTCATGAGGGCCCCTTCGCTCTCACCCCGGCCGGACACGGTGCTTGCCCGGCGCGGGGGAGATTACCGTCCGGTAGCGGGGGTTGTGGAGGGGGAGGCGCGCATCGATTCCGTTCCGTTGCTGGTCAACGTATCCACGCCGGGCAGCCCGGCAATGGGGCTCGGGACCGGAAGCAGCGGTGCTTCCGGTTCCGGGCCGCCGTCCGCACTCTTGGACGGCGAGGGCGAAGTGGAGGGCGTGGGGGAGGACTTGGCCCCGCCGTCACGGTCGTCAGGGCGGGCAGGAGCGGCTGAGGGGACCGGCTGCCGAGGCGTGTGGGACGGCTTCGGCTTCGGGCGGACGGCCGGTCCGGAGCCGTCGTCCGGCACGACCCGGTGACCTTCGAGGTAGTAGGCGAACCATGCCCTGACCGTGCGCAGATACGCAGTGGAGTGGTTGTAGCCCAGGATCGCGCGGTCCAGGTCAGCCGCATTGGACAGATCCCGCCCGCCCGCGCACACATAGCGCCCCGCAGCGAGCGCCGCGTCGTAGACATTGCCCGGATCGCGGTGTCCGTCGCCGTTGCCGTCGGAGCCCCAGACGGCCCAGGTCGACGGAATGAACTGCATCGGGCCGACAGCACGGTCGTACGCGGTGTCCCCGTCGTACACCCCGCCGTCGGTGTCCCTGATGGCGGCGAACCCCTTGCCGTCCAGCCTCGGGCCGAGGATCGGTGTGAGCGTCGTGCCGTCCGCGGTCACCCGGCCGCCGCGCGCCTGCCCGGACTCGACCTGGCCGATCGCGGCAAGCAACTGCCAGCGCAGCCGGCAGCCCGGCCTGCTGTCCGCGAGCTCCTTCTCGGCCTGCCGGTACGCGGCCAGGACGGTGGCCGGCAGCGTGCCGCCGACCGCTGCTCCGGAGCGCTCCGCGGCCTCCGCGCCGTCGGCGCCGACTGCCGCTCCGCGCGCCCTCAGCGGCGGAAACTCGGTGCGGTACGGGGTGTCGCCGGAGACGCTCGGCCCCGGCGAGGCCGGGTGAGTCTTCGCCGGGGCCGAGGCGTGTGCCGCCGGTCCCGGGGCCTGTGAGGCGGTCAGTGCCGCCATGGCCGCTGTAACGACCGCTGTCGCCTTGACACCTTTGCGCTTGCGCCCTGTCATGATGCAGACCCCTCCCAGTGCCGCTGTTGTGCGGCGTTTCTTCACCTGCTCTACGCGACACCGGCGCAGGTCCGTCGCACGGAGTCGGACCCTTTTCGGAGCTTTTCCGTGCCGGGAGGGCCGACGACGGCGCCGGAGCGCGCGGCTAACGTGGGGGCATGGTGCGACTGAGAGTGGAGTTCACGACCGAGCCGTTCGACCTGGACGAGCCGCCGGCGCACGCCCTGGCCGTCCGCGAGGTCGTGCAGGGCGCGGATCTGGACAAGGTGGACGTCGGCCCGTTCGGCAATACGGCCGAAGGTGGCGCCGAGCAGGTGCTGAGCGCGGTCGACGCGCTGCTGCGCAGGGCCCTGGACGCCGGGGCCACCCGGGTCTCGCTGCAGGTCAATGTGGTGGAGGGCGAGGAATGACCGGGCCCGCCGACCACGCACTCGCACAGGCGGTCAAGCCGCTCGTGGACGCCATGGGCGGAGAGCTGCTCGCACCCGGCGAAGCCCGCGAGGACGACGTCATACTCAGCTGGGAGGGCGAGGAGGTCCTCGCCGTACGTCTTCCACAGCTCGCGGACTCCCTCGACCACATCCTGGCCGCGATGGAGCGCAGACACGGCATGCCGCTGTCCGGGCTGGACCGCAAGACCAAGCAGCAGGTGGTACGGACACTGGAGGCGCGCGGCGCGTTCTCCGTACGACACGGTGTGGAGACGGTGGCCGGGGCCCTCGGGGTCAGCCGCTTCACCGTCTATAACTACCTGAACAGGGAAAACGCCGCGAAGAACGACTGAGGACGTACCGGTGCGGGCCGCCGTTCGGATGTCCGGACGGCGGCTTTTGCGTTGCCGAGTTTTCAACAAAGTGTTGACGTTGTGTTGCCGGAGGGCGTTAGCTATCCGCAGCCCGTCCAAACGCACAGCGAAAAACAGCCACGGAGGCTCGCGTGACTTCGAGTCCACAGCGCTTGCCGGGGGAGGCCCCCGAACCCCCGGCGGGTCTCACCCGGTTCAACACCTCGCAGGACAGCGCGGCCCTGGCCGCACTGCACGAGGCGTGCGCCAGTTCGGCGTGGGGGAGCAAGCTGCTCGCCCAGCGCCCGTACGCCACCGTGGAAGCCCTCCTCGACGCCAGCGACGCCGCCATGGCCGAGCTGAGCGCCGATGATCTGGCCGAGGCGATGGCGGGACACCCGCCGATCGGCCGGCCGAAGCCCGGGGACCCGACCTCATCACGCGAGCAGCGTGGGATGGCCGGCGCCTCCGAGGAGCTCAAGGCCGAAATGCTCGAGGGGAACCTGGCCTACCAGGACAGGTTCGGCCATGTCTTTCTGATCTGCGCCACCGGCGCGACCGGTGAGCAGATGCTCGAGGCGCTCAGGACCCGGATCGGCAACTCGCCCGAGCAGGAGCGGGAAATCGTCCGCACCGAGCTGGGCAAGATCAACCGTATCCGGCTGACCCGCCTCGCAGAAGAAGGAGAATGACGTCTTGAGCACCGAGACCACCGCGTCGGTGTCCACGCACATCCTGGACACCAGCATCGGACGCCCCGCCGAGGGTGTCGCCATCTCGCTCGCGGCCCGCAGCGGCTTCGACGCGGAGTGGGTCGCGCTCGGCGGCTCGAAGGCCGACGCGGACGGGCGCTGCAAGGACCTGCCGGCGCTGCCGGAAGGGACGACCCATGTACGTCTCGACTTCGAGACCGAGGCGTACTTCTCAGACAAGCACGGTGCCAACCAGCAAGCCGAGGCGCAGCAGGACGCCCCCCGCGTAAGGGACAGCGGTGCGTTCTTCCCGGAGGTGGCGATCACTTTCGCCGTCGAACCGGGCGAGCATTACCACGTACCGCTGCTGCTCAACCCGTTCGGCTACTCCGTTTACCGAGGGAGCTAGCAGACATGCCCACGATTCTCGGCCAGAACCAGTACGGCAAAGCAGAGAACCGCGTCGTCAAGATCACGCGGGACGGCGACACCCACCACATCAAGGACCTGAACGTCTCCGTCGCCCTCTCCGGCGACATGGACGACGTCCACTACTCCGGCTCCAACGCCAACGTCCTGCCGACCGACACCACCAAGAACACGGTGTACGCGTTCGCCAAGGAGCACGGCATCGAGTCGGCCGAGCAGTTCGGCATCCACCTCGCCCGTCACTTCGTGACCAGCCAGGAGCCGATCCACCGGGCGCGCATCCGCATCCAGGAGTACTCCTGGGAGCGGATCGCCACCTCCGACGCCAACTCCAAGTTCATCGGCTCGGACGAGGTCAAGCACTCCTTCGTCCGCAAGGGCCAGGAGCTGCGCACCAGCCAGATCACCTTCGACGGCGAGAACTGGGAGATCATCTCCGGTCTCAAGGACCTCACGGTCATGAACTCCACCAGCTCGGAGTTCTGGGGCTATGTCAAGGACAAGTACACAACGCTCAAGGAGGCGTACGACCGCATCCTGTGCACCGATGTCTCCGCCGCCTGGCG
Source organism: Streptomyces sp. NPDC048479 (assembly GCF_040651435.1). Classification (NCBI taxonomy): domain Bacteria; kingdom Bacillati; phylum Actinomycetota; class Actinomycetes; order Kitasatosporales; family Streptomycetaceae; genus Streptomyces; species Streptomyces sp. NPDC048479. The sequence continues at coordinate 385,437 of NZ_JBEZKA010000002.1, read as the reverse complement.
CTACAACTGGACCAGCGACGAAGACCGGATGCCCAACTGGGAGAAGTCGTACGAGCAGGCCAGGAAGCACATCCTGCAGGCCTTCGCCGAGACGTACTCCCTCTCGCTGCAGCAGACCCTGTACCAAATGGGTTCGCGGGTCATCAACAGCCGCAGCGAGATCGACGAGATCCGCTTCTCGCTGCCGAACAACCACCACTTCCTGGTCGACCTCGAGCCTTTCGGGCTCAAGAACGACAATGAGGTGTACTTTGCGGCCGACCGCCCGTACGGCCTGATCGAGGCCACCATCCTGCGGGACGGTATCGAGCCGCGGATCCCGGTCGACATGACCAACCTGTAGTAGTTCTGCTGTACCCCCGACGTTTGCGCCGGCGTCAGTCCCAGGGGGAGAGCGGGGGCATCTGCGCAACAACAGAACCCCGGACCCGGTCGTCACCCCGCTCGCCCCCCGGGTCCGTTCAATCAACTGGGAAGAACGAGGACCCGCCATGGCGGCTTCGCGCATCGTCATCGAGAACTGTTCCATCGCGACCGTGGACGCGAACGACACCGAGTACGCCTCCGGCTACATCGTCGTCGCGGACAACCGGATCGAGTCGGTCGGAGCGGGCAAGGCCCCCGCCGACCTGGAGAACGTGGTCCGCCGTATCGACGGCACCGGCCATCTCGCCACCCCCGGCCTGATCAACACGCACCACCACTTCTACCAGTGGATCACCCGCGGACTGGCCACCGACCACAACCTCTTCAACTGGCTGGTCGCGCTCTACCCGACGTGGGCGCGCATCGACGAGCCGATGGCCCGCGCCGCCGCGCAGGGCTCCCTCGCGATGATGGCCCGCGGCGGTGTCACCACCGCGATGGACCACCACTACGTCTACCCGCAGGGCTCCGGCGACCTGTCCGGCGCGATCATCGGCGCCGCTTCGGACATGGGTGTGCGGTTCACCCTCGCCCGTGGCTCCATGGACCGCGGCAAGTCGGACGGCGGCCTGCCGCCGGACTTCGCCGTCGAGTCCCTCGAGGGCGCGCTGGCCGCCACCGAGGCCACCATCGACAAACACCACGACGCCTCCTTCGACGCGATGACGCAGATCGCCGTCGCGCCGTGCTCCCCCTTCTCGGTCTCCACCGAACTGCTGAGGCAGGGCGCCGAGCTGGCCCGCCGCAAGGGCGTTCGGCTGCACACCCACGGCTCGGAGACCGTCGAGGAGGAGGAGTTCTGCAAGGAGCTCTTCGGGATGGGCCCGACCGACTACTTCGAGTCGACCGGCTGGCTCGGCCCGGACGTGTGGATGGCGCACTGCGTCCACATGAACGACTCGGACATCGCCGCCTTCGCCCGTACGGGCACCGGCGTCGCGCACTGCCCGTCGTCCAACGCCCGCCTCGCCGCCGGTATCGCCCGGGTCCCCGACATGCTGAAGGCCGGCGTCCCGGTCGGCCTCGGCGTCGACGGCACCGCCTCCAACGAGTCGGGCGAGCTGCACACCGAGCTGCGCAACGCGCTCCTCATCAACCGCCTCGGAGCCCACCGCGAAGCCGCTCTGAACGCGCGGCAGGCGCTGCGCCTCGGTACGTACGGCGGCGCACAGGTCCTCGGCCGCGCCGACCAGATCGGCTCCATCGAGGCCGGCAAGCTCGCCGACCTGGTGCTGTGGAAGCTGGACACACTCGCCCACTCCTCCATCGCCGACCCGGTGATCGCTCTCGTCTTCGGCGCGGCCGCCCCCGTCTCGCTCTCCCTCGTCAACGGCAAGACCGTCGTCGAGGACAACCACCTGACCACGGTGGACGAGGACGCCATCGCCCGCTCCGCGCGGGACGAGGCACAGCGCCTGGCGCGGATCGCCGCGCAGGACTGACCCGAAGGAAGTCCGGTCGAGGGGGACGGCCCTCGACCGGCGCCGTGGACCCGAGCGGGGTCCATGGCAGCCGTGACCGGGAGGTGCGGCACCGCCAATCGGTGCCGCACTTCCCGGGACGGTGACTCGTGTCTTCACACCCCAGAAGCCCGCGCTCACCGCTGCACCATTCGCACCACCTCCCTGATACCCGCGTCACCGCCGACGTGTACCCGACCGGAGGAACCACCCGTGGTCGTACAGCCCAGGTTTCCGAAAGATGCAGTCGCAGAAGATGCAGTCGCGGCGCCGGAGCAGAAGCATCCGGTTGATGAGACGCTGCCTCCTCTGAAAATGTTCACCAGCGGGCTGCAGCATGTGGCCGCGATGTACGCGGGCGTGGTGGCCCCGCCCATGATCGTGGGGCCCGCCGTGGGCCTCAGCGCCAAGGAGACCGCCTTCCTGATGGGGGCGAGCCTCTTCACCGCAGGCATAGCCACCCTTCTGCAGACGCTCGGCTTCTGGAAAGTCGGCGCGCGGCTCCCCTTCGTCAACGGAGTCTCCTTCGCCGGTGTGACCCCGATGATCGCCATCGGAAAGGACCGCGGAGCCGATGGCATCACTGTCATCTTCGGCGCGATCATCGTCGCCAGCGTGCTGGGCTTCGTCCTCACTCCGTACTTCTCGAAACTGGTCCGCTTCTTCCCGCCTGTCGTCACCGGCACCGTCATCACCCTGATCGGTGTCTCGCTGCTCCCCGTCGCCTTCAACTGGTCGCAGGGCGGCAACCCCACCGCCGACGGCTACGGCTCGATGAAGAACATCGGCATGGCGGCCCTCACCCTCGTGATCGTGCTCGCGCTGCGCAAACTGCTGCGCGGCTTCCTGCAGCAGATCGCCATCCTGCTCGGACTCGCCGCCGGCACACTCATCGCCATTCCGATGGGGATGACCAGCTTCGACGCCATCAAGAACGCCGATCCGGTCGGCTTCCCGACGCCGTTCCACTTCGGCGCACCGCAGTTCGAGATCGCGGCGATCGTTTCGATGTGCATCGTGATGCTGGTCTGTATGACCGAATCCACCGCCGACATGCTCGCCCTGGGCAAGATTGTCGACCGGCCTGCGGACGAGCGGATCATCGAGGGCGGGCTGCGCGCCGACACCCTCGGCAGCGCCATCAGCCCGCTCTTCAACGGCTTCATGTGCAGCGCCTTCGCCCAGAACATCGGCCTGGTCGCGATGACGAAGGTGCGCAGCCGGTTCGTCGTCGCCGCGGGCGGCGGCATCCTGATCCTGCTGGGCCTCTGCCCGGTCGCCGCCTCCGTGATCGCGCTCGTTCCGCTGCCGGTCCTCGGCGGCGCGGGCATCGTGCTCTTCGGCTCGGTCGCCGCCAGCGGTATCCAGACGCTGGCCTCGGCCGCTCTGGAGAAGGGCGAGAACGCCCTGATCGTCGCGGCCTCCGTCGGTATCGGCCTGATCCCGATCGCCGCGCCGGACTTCTACCACGCTTTCCCGAAGGACGCGCTCGTCGTTCTCGACTCGGGCATCTCCACCGGATGCATCGTGGCGATCGTCCTCAACCTGGCCTTCAACCACCTGGGGAAGAAGGGCAGTTCACAGGAGGGACAGCCGGAAGTCACCAACATCGCCGCTCCGGCCGGTGCACACTGAGCGCCGGAGGGCCGGGTGTCCGCGCGTGTGCACGGACACCCGGCCCTCCTGGTCTTGCTCAGCGACTGCTCAGCGACTGCTCATGGGCAGTGCTCAGTCGATGTGGAAACTCTGGCCGTAGACCTTCCAGTCCAGTGGCGTGTTGAGGTTGAAGTTGTTCTTCTTGACGAAGACCCGCTGGGCCGTGTCGACCCGGCTGGTGTCCTCGTGCGCCTCTTCCTGCTTCATCGCCCAGACCCGGGCGTCCAGGAACGCGTTCAGATAGGTCTCCTCGTCGCCGCCCTGGGCCGGAGTCTTGGCCTTGGCGAGAGCCTTCTTGCGGATATTGCTGAAGCCGGTGGAGTCGCCGCCGTCGCCGTGCATCACGATGGCGTCGTAGTAGATGAACTGGCCGAGGACGCCGATGCCGTCCGCCTTGCCGCGGTTGACCGAGGGATTGAAGTAGACCCGGTCGCGCTCGTCGTTCTGGGCCTTCTTGAACTCCAAGTCCTGGGCCGCCTTCTTCCAGTCCTTGGTGAAGTTCGGGTCGAGACCGGCGTGTGAGTCACTGCCATCGACCTTGCGCAGTGCGGGCAGGTACTTGGCCAGGACGTTCCCGGGCTCGCGGTCGGTGTACAGCTCGACCAGAGCCAGCATGTCGCCGGTGCCGGAACAGAAGCCGATGATGCCGGCCGTGTAGCCGCGGCCGTCGCCGATGTCCTCGATGTACTTGTACTGCGCCTTCCAGTCCAGCGAGGAGTTCTCCGCGCTGGACACGATCTGCATGGCGATCTCCTTCTTCGCCGGGTCGTCGAGCCCGATGGCGGCGGGGGCCACGGTGGCGCCGACATGCTCGGCGGGCTCGTCGGAGGTGGCCGCGACGGCGGTGGCCGGCACGGCGAGGAGCGCCACGCCGAGCGCGATGCGGGGGAGGAACCTGAGCGGACGTGGGGCGCGTACGTGGGGGGTGGGCACCTTGCCTCCATAGGGAGTTCGTCGTTCCGTGTTCTGTTAGGAAGCTTTCCTATCAGAGTGCGGAAGCGGCGTACAACCCTTCTGCGTGCGGGAGTTGGGGCCCGCCGCACCGACCTGCGTCTCAGTTGCCCGGGTTCAGTTGCCCGGGTTCGGTTGTCCGGGTTCGGTTGCCCGGGTTCGGTTGCCCGGGTTCAGTTGCCCGGGTTCAGTAGCTCCGCGCTGCTCGCCGGCTCCACGCGGGGCTGCCCGTTGATGCGGTGCCGCTCGATCGAGGAGCGCCGGTAGACCTCCTCGCGCACCCGCTGGATCTCACCGATCGGCCGGTGGTCCTCGCGTGTGCGCCAGGGGGTGATCGACGTACCGTCCGCGGCGGTCAGATTCTCCTCGCCGCCGATGTCCTGCTGCGGGATCGCGATCCGGGCGACGGTCACCCACGGCGAGAGCTGCTCGGGCCACTCCACCGAGGTGTTGTCCACCGGCATCCGCGTCAGATCGGTGTTGAGCTGCACCTGCAGCTCGAACTCGTGGTCGCGCTCACCGGCCTCCGCCACCAGCGTGTTGCGGAACGCCTCGCCGTCCGCCCGCACATCGACGGTGAGATGCGTGACGGGCGAGACGGGAACGGTCCGCACTTTCGCGATGTGGTCGCCGTGCCGGAAGGCGCCCATGCTGTTGTACGTGTACGAGAGGAGGTTCTGCCGCGGCACCTGCGTGAAGGACAACATCGCGAACAGCTCGTCCCACAGCCACTCGTCCGAGGACTCCAAGGTCCCCCGCCTGGTGAGGAATTCGCCCATCCATGACTTCCGCCGAGCCGGGTTCACCAGCGCGTCCGGCAGCTCGCCGAACAGCTCCTCGATGACCATGTAGTCGTACGCCGTATTGGCGAAGAAGACCCGGTTGTTGATCAGGTTGAGGTCGAAGGTCGTCGCCTCGGCCTCATCGGTGAGCAGCGAGTCGCCGGGCACCCCGAACATTTTGATTCCCATGCCGCAGGCCGCACCGAGCAGCGAGTCGGCCCGCAGATGTCCGAGCCCGTTGGAGTAGCGGACGACGGCGTCGTACGTACCGGGCTCGGCGAAGATCCCCTGGGCGTAAGGCCCCGGCAGCTCACCCACCGTGACGGTGGCCTTCACCAGCCCGTACGTCTTGCCGTGCGCCGTCCTGACCGCGCGGCTCACGCCCTGCCGCTCGACGGACTTCCGGGTGCGCCGGGCGACGTTGCTGACGACCTCGTCCAGCTCCTGCTGGTAGGTGGGTCGCTCGACGGGGGTGTACGTCTCGTACCTGACGAAATCCATGGCGGGCCTCTCCTCTGTCGCGTGTTCTACGAGAAAGATAGCCTGCAATTAAGTTGTGCACGATGTAACCGGTTGTGACGGTCGCCACGTCGAATCGCCGCGGTTTCTGGTTTGCTTTTGGTTGCTTCTGGTCGTGCTTCTGGTCGGCCGGTCTTCTGTCCGGGCTCAGCTCAGGCGGTCGACCAGCTGCCGCAGCTGGTCCCGCAGCCGGTCGGCCTCATCCGCGGTCAGCCCGTACCTGAGGCCCATCGCCGTCGGGACCCGCTCGGCCGGCTCCCGCAGTGTCTCGCCCCGCTCCGTCGCCGCCACCATGACCAGCCGTTCGTCGTCCGTCCGCCGCTCCCGCCGCAGCAGCCCGGCCGACTCCAGCCGCTTCAGCAGCGGCGACAGCGTGCCGTAGTCGAGGCCGAGTGCCGCGCCGAGCTCCTTCATCGGGACCTCGCCGCGCTCCCAGACGGCCAGCATCACCAGATACTGCGGATAGGTGAGCTCCAGCTCCGCCAGCACCGGCCGGTACGCCGCGGTCACCGCCCGGGAGGCGGAGTACAGCGCGAAGCACAGCTGGTCGTCGAGCACGGTTGAGCCTGTCCGGTTCTCACCCATGGCCCTATTCTGCGTCGATGCGGTAACTGTCGCCGTACACCTTCCAGCGCAGTGGCGGCTCCAGGCCGAGCCTGCCCTCCCGTACGAAGACGCGCTGAGCCGTCTCGATGCGGCTGGTGTCCGTGTGTGAAGGCTCCTGCCGGATCGCCTCCACGCGCGCGTCCAGAAACGCGTTCAGATACGCCTTCTCGTCGCCGCCCCGCGCCGGCGGCTTCGCGGTGCGCAGGGCCTTCTCCCGCAGCGTGCGGAAGCCGACCGACCCCTTCGTGTCGCCCGACCCGTGCATCACATACGCGTCGAAATAGATGAACTGCCCAAGCGCGCCAAGACCGTCCCGCTCGGCCTGCCGCACCGAGGGCGTGAAGTACGCCCGGTCCCGCTCCGCTTCCTGCGCGGCCCGGAGAGCCGGGTCGGAGAAGGCGGCGCGCGCCCACGCGTCGGTGAACGGACGGCCGAGGCCCTCGTGCGACTCGGTGCCACGGACCGCCCGGAGCGCGGGCAGGAACGGCGCCAGTGCATTGCCGGGCCGCGCCTTCGTATAGCGCTCGACGACCGCGAGCATGTCGCCGGTGCCGGAACAGAAGCCGATGATGCCGGCGGTGTAGCCGCGGCCGTCGCCGATGTCCTCGATGTACTTGTACTGCGCCTTCCAGTCCAGCGAGGAGTTCTCGGCGCTGGAGACGAGCCGCATCGCGATCTCCTTCTTCGCCGGATCGTCCAGCCCGGCGGCGGCGGGCTTCTCATCGGACCCCGCGCACCGGGCAAGCATCAGCAGCACCAGCGCGAGCAGCGCTCTGAACAAGGACTTCATGACGTTTCCCCCTCCCGGGGTCAGCGCCCCGGCCACGCCATGAGGTTACTGAACAGCTCCGCCTGCTCGATCGCGTCGTCCAGAGCGTGGTGGGTGTGTCGCCGCTTGGAGAGCAGTCCGCGCGGCATGGTGCCCTTGGCGACGGCGCGCAGGGGGAGCCGCGCCTTGGTCGCGTACAACGTCTTCATGTCCAGACATCCGGAGTGCCCGAAGGGGCTCACCCCGGTGAAGCGCATCAGATACCAGTACAGGAAGGTCCAGTCGTACGAAGCCGGGTAGCCGCACATCACCGGCTGCGCGCCCTCGCCCACCGTGCTGCTCACCTCGCGCACCCAGGCGCTGAACTCGGCCATTGCGGCAGCCGGTTCACTGCCCTCTGCGACCAGCCGGTCCCGGTCGAGCCCGCTGACCGCGAGGGCCTCGGGTACGAAGTCTTGGCTGATGGGCCGCAGTTCGCGGTAGAAGGTGTGCGCCTCGGGGTCGGTCGGCGTATAGCTCGCGGCGTCCTGGCGGCCGGCCACTGCCGCGCCGAAGCTGATCATCGAGTACGGGCCGGGGATCGGGCCGTCGGCCTCGATGTCGACGGAGATATAGAGGCTGGGCTTTACGTGACGTGCCATGCCGGGAGCATCGCATCGGCGCTGCTCCCGGCACATCCGGATATTGGGTGCGGACTGCTCACACCCGGTCCGGCTCCAACGCCCGGTCGACTCCGGTCGGTCCGGTGTCTGGTGTCCGGTGCCGCGTCCGCTGCCGTCCGGCGCGGCGTGCGCCTGAGGCGGCGGACGCCTCCTGCGCCCCACGGGCGGTCAGTCCCCCGGCTGCCAGTCGGGGCGGCGGCCGCTGAACCCGACAACCCGGTCGAGCAGCGGCGCGTTCTCGGGCACCTCCACGACGGGGCCGAACAGCCCGCCCCGGCCCGGGGCGTCGGCCGCCGGCTTCAGCACGCCGTACGACACCTCCAGGCTTGCCTCCCCGGGGGCGTACTCCTGCCCGGTCGCACGAGCCAGGTCCCAGCCGTGGATGACGAGTTCGTTCAGGGCGACCCGCCCGGCGATCGCGGCCGGGAAGGTGATGCCACCCGCCTGGGTGTCGCCGTCCCACGCCGTCGGCGCCGTCCAGGATTCCGCCAGCTCGTCCAGTCGCTGGGGAAGGACGGTGCGCCAGTTGTCGTCGAGGACGGGCAGGACGGACCCGGGGTCGGTGTTCGTCGACGGCCCGAAGTCTTTCCGTGCGGCGTCCCGGAAGGCGGTGGACAACCCGACGAGGTGGCCCAGCAGCTCCCGTACGGCGTACTGGGGACAAGGGGTCGGGTCATCGAGCCGGGCGTCGTCGACGCCGTCGATCAGCTGAGCCACGGCGCGGGCGGCGGGGTGCAGGTCGGGGGAGGAGGTCTGTGAAGTGGTGTCCATACAGTGCAGACGTGTCGGCCCGTCGAAAGTCATCGCTCCTTCGACCGAGTCATTCGTGGCCGGGTGGGGCCGGCGGCCGCCTTGCTGCTCCGCGTCTACCATCATCCGCTCGAAATGTGTCGCGAGAGGGCACGGCTTCCCACCGCAATGGTGAGCGCGACGACGATCAGAATCGCCGCGACTGCGAACGTGATCCGCATACCGGTGGCAACCGCCTCGGGACGCGCCGTTGTGACGTCGGTCGACGCCGACGCGAGCGCGAACACGGCTCCCATGACCGATGCGCCGGTGATGAGCCCGAGATTGCGCGACAGGTTGAGCATGCCGGAAGTGACGCCCCGCTGATCCGGGCGGATATCTGTCATGACGGCGGTGTTGTTGGCCGTCTGGAACACCCCGTAGCCGACGGTGATGACCACGATGGGGGCGAGGTAGCCGAAGATGCCGAGCGTCGCCGACGTCATGGACAGAATGAAGGAACCGGCCGCTATTCCGATGAGCCCGATGATGGTCATGCGTCGTACGCCAAAACGGTCCGCAATGCGACCGGCCGGCACACCGGTCAGCGCAGTGACAAGCGGACCGACCGACAAGACGAGTCCAACAAGAGCCTCATCGAGCCCGAGCGTTCGAGAGAGATAGAACGGCCCGACCACCAGCGTAGCCATCATCACCGTCGAGACGAGCGCGCTCATGGCGAGGCTCGCACTCAGCCCTGGATCGCGGAACATCGCCAGTCGGATCAAGGGTGATGCCGCTCTCGCCTCGGCGCGCAGGAAGAGGCCGACTCCGAAGGCAGCTGTCAACAGCAGAGCCATGTTGAGCGAACCGAAACTGCCGTGCCCCATTGTCATGGCGAGCGCATAGGCCGCGAGCGTCAGAGCAAGCAGCAGTGTGCCCACATGGTCGAAGCGGGCCCGATCGGTCCTGGACTCCCGCCGGTCAACGGGCAGGTAGCGGTGCGCGAGAAGAAAAGCCAGGATGCCCAGCGGTGCGTTGACGAGGAAGATTGCCCGCCAACTGAGTCCGGAGATCAGAACGCCGCCGAGCGATGGACCGAGAGCGGTGCCCATCGCGGACATCGTTCCGAGCAGCCCCATGGCGCTACCGGTCTTTGCCTTCGGAACCGTCTCACCAACAAACGCCATGGTGAGGGCCATCATGATGGCCGCTCCGAGGCCCTGCGCCGCCCGGGCGGCAATCAGCAGCCAGAGCGTGGGCGCGACGCCGCACAGGACCGAGGCCACCGTGAACAGCAGGATTCCGGCCAGTAGCAGCCGTCGGCGGCCGATGATGTCACCGAGCCGTCCGACGCTGACGATCAGGGTGGTGATGGCGAGGAGATAAGCGAGGACGATCCACTGGACTTCCTGGAAGGAAGCGGTGAACGCCTGTGCCAACGTCGGCAGGCCAACATTGGCGATGCTGGTGCCGAGCGAGGACAGCAACATGGACAGCGAAAGGCCGGCGAGCGCCCACCGAACCGAAGGCGTCCGCTCCGCACTTCTGGCTGCTGCCTCATCCTGTCCTGCACTGATTGGCTTCAACATGAACTCCGCTCTCTGTTGACTCCCGAAGCCCGGTCGTCAGGTGACGGCGGGCAGGGCAGCCGGACGTTGCCGGCAGGTGGTGAACGCTGTGGCCCAAGGCTGAGGGGATGACCGGAGGAGTCCGACCGGTTTCCCGGATGCGGGTGTGCCGGGCAGTGGTCACGACCGACTCCGAGGACCCGCCGGACGCCATCGCCTTCCCCAGCGGGTTCATTGCGCCCGACCCTCTGCGTGCGCAGGCCCGTTCCGGCCCGGGCGCCGCCGCCCCCCCGTGTCCGGCACGGTCACCGAGCCGGGCGCACGCCCGTGAAGACCGTGGTGGCGGAGAGAAGGAAGGCGTCGGGCCGTCGCAGGATGCCCTCCGGTGCCCGGGGATCGAGCAGCACGTCGAGTGTCTTGCGGTCCTCCACGTCCAGGGAATCGCTCATCGTCTCCTGAAGCCGGGTCAGCTGGGTGTGCAGGAAGGCGCGGGCCATCTCGCTCAGAGGCGCCGGCAGGTCGAGGAGGGATGTGAAGCTGCCGACGCGGGTGAGCCCGGCGCGGCTGAGCATCGCGGGCCAGTCCTCGACCACGGTGGTGCTGCCGGGCAGCTCGGCGCGCATGATCTCGAACCAGTGCTCCAGGGCGGCGTCGAGCCGGGCCTGGAGGCCCGGCCTGCCGATGCCGATGTCGCGTGGGAGGAAGCGCATGGGCAGGCCGCCCTCCGCTACGGCGAGCAAGCCGCCCGGCCTCAGCACACCGGCGAGCGCGTTCAACGCCCCCTGCTGATCGCCGAGGTGGTGCACGGCCTTGCTGCTCCAGACCAGATCCGCCGTGCCGAGGCCGCCTTCCCCGTGCTCGTCACCGCCGTCCAGGCCCTCGGGCAGCTCCGCGTGCCGGACGGCCACCCTGCCGCCGAGGCCGAGCCGCTCGGCGCGAGCCAGGGCGCGGTCCAGCAGCCCGGGCGTCCCGTCCACGGCGACCGCCTCGGCGTCCGGGAAGGCCTCAGCGAACACGCAGGTCATCACGCCCGGCCCGCTGCCGATGTCGAGGATGCGCCGGACCTCCTTCTCCGGGGCGAGCAGTTCCCTCAGACGGGCCGCCGTCCAGCGGAGGACCGGGAGCTGCAGTTCGCCGCTGTTCTCCAGTTGGGTGGCCATGACCTCCCAGTCGATGTCGGTGTGGTGGTGTCCGTGTCCGGAATCGTTGTGTGGGCTCATGCCGAGGAGCGTGCAGCCGCCGGGTGGCGACGGCAACTCTTGTTGCCGATTCCGGGACAGCGAGGTGGAATGCCCGCATGGACAAACCATCGCCCTACCAAGCGGTCCTCGACGAGGTCGCCCCCCGGCTCAGACGGCTGCGAGCCAAGCGCGGCCTCACCCTGGCCGCGCTCTCCGAGGTGACCGGCATCTCGAAGAGCACTCTTTCCCGGCTGGAGTCCGGACAGCGCCGCCCGAGCCTGGAACTGCTGCTGCCGCTCGCCGGTGCGTACGACGTGCCCCTGGACGACCTGGTCGGTGCCCCCGAAGTGGGGGATCCCCGGGTACGGCTGACACCTCGCCCCTTGCGGAGCGGCGGTACGTTCGTACCCCTGACCCGGAGCCCGGGCCCCCTCCAGGCGTACAAGATGATCATCTCCGACCGGGGTGCCGAGCCGGATCTCCGTACGCATGAGGGCTACGAGTGGCTGTACGTGCTGGACGGCCGGCTACGGATCGTCCTCGCCGAGCACGATCTGGTCCTCGGCCCAGGCGAGGCCGCAGAGTTCGACACCCGGCTGCCCCACTGGTTCAGCAGCGCGGACGGGCGGCCCGTCGAGATCCTCAGCCTCTTCGGGAGACAGGGGGAGCGCATGCACGTCCGCGCGAAGCCCCGCGTATGACGGTGCATGGGTTCACCGGGCCGGCGGTGGCACGGTCCGGACCGGCTTGATGTGGGCAGGCGTTCGAGGTTCGGGGAGGCGCCGGTCAGAGCACTAGAAAGATGTTTCCCGCACACTCGCCCGGTCCACGGGCACTGTTGTCGCCGTGATCTCCGAGCGATGCCGGTCGCCCGCGAAGGTCACTGTCAGGGTGTCGGGCGCGCTCTGTGTGGTGCTCGCCGTGAAGCCCTGGTTCGGCACCGCCGAGATGAGGCACACCCCGCCACTTCCGTAGCGCACGGTGACCGTCCCGCCCTGGGACGAAATGGTGTGCACACCCGAGCCCCCTTCCTCGCAACCCTGCACCTGGTTCGTCCCGGACGGCTCGTCCGGTGGGCGAAGGGTCTTCCGCGCCACGGGAGTCGGCGATGCCTTACGAGGCTTCTCGGTCTTCCTGGACGGCGCCGGGGCGGGCGCAGAGCTGCTCCGTGCGGGCGTGGGGCCCGGGGAGAGGCTGGGGCGCGGTGTCGCCGAGGCGGCGAAGTCCGTTGGCGCGGACTGCGCGACCGGCGCGGTCGGTCTGGTCGATCCCACCACGAAGTGGACCGTGATGATGACGGCCGTGACACTGGCCGCCGTGCACGACAGCCAGATGAGCAGGTAGCGCAGATACCGGGACACGACACCATAGTGGCGGACCCGCTAACGTGCCTGCTCATGGCCTCCGTACTTGTCGTCGAGGACGACCCTGTGATCCGGGCCGCGCTGATCGAGGTGCTCACCGCGCACGGCTACGCGGTGAAGACCGCGCACCAGGGTTTCGAGGCGCTGCGCGAGATCACCCAGTCCCCGCCCGACATCGTGGTGCTCGACCTGGGGCTGCCCGATCTGGACGGCCTCGACGTGCTCCGCATGATCCGGGGCATCTCACGGCTGCCTGTACTGGTCGCCACGGCCCGGGACGACGACACGGAGATCATCAAGCTGCTCAACGCCGGAGCCGACGACTACATGGTCAAGCCCTTTTCGGGCGGCCAGCTCGCCGCCCGGCTCGCCGCGGTACTGCGGCGGTCCGTCCCGGCCCCGGACGAACGGGGCCGACAGTCGGTGCTGCAGGTTGCGGACCTCAGGATCGACCCGCTGGCCCGCACCGCGCATCTCGCCGACCGTGAGCTGTCGCTGACCCGGCGGGAGTTCGACCTGCTCGCCTACCTCGCGGCAAACGCCGACCAGGTCATATCCCGCAAACGCATACTCGCCGAGGTGTGGCAGCAGCCGTATCTGGAGGACCAGACGGTTGATGTCCATCTCTCGGCGCTGCGCAGGAAATTGGGTGAAAGACCCTCGGATCCCCGCTATCTGCACACGGTGCGCGGTATCGGGATCAAACTGGTCACCTCCTCATGAGACGTGCCCTCGCGGGGATCGCCCTGTCCGCGACGCTGATGGTCGCGCTGTCCTTCCTCATCCCGCTCGCCCTGCTCGTGCGCGAACAGGCGCGGGACCGGGTGACCACCGCCGCCGAACAGCGTGCCGCCGCTCTCTCGCCGGTCCTCGCCCTGACCACCCGGCCCGCCGATGTCCAGCAGGCGGTCTCGGGGCTGGGCTCGGACGACCGGCTCGCCGTACGGCTTCCCGACGGAGGGCTCGTCGGCACGTTGCACGCACCGCCGGAGGCTCTGCAGCGTGCGGTCGCCCACCGGGAGACGCTGGCTCTGGACACCGCTCAGGGGTGGGTCTATCTCCAGCCGGTCGTCCTCGCCAAGGATCGCGTCGCGGTCGTCGAGGCCTATGTGCCGGGTGCGGATCTGACCCGGGGCGTGTGGGCCTCGTGGGGCGTCATGTCGCTGCTCGCGCTGGGCCTTGTGGGTGGCTCCGTACTGGTTGCCGACCGGCTGGGCGCCCGCGTGGTCCGCTCCTCCCGGAGCCTGTCGAGCGCCTCGCTGGCACTGGGGTCGGGGGACCTGGACGTACGGGTGGAACCCGACGGGCCACCGGAACTGAAGGAGGCCGGCGTCGCGTTCAACACCATGGCCGACCGGGTGGTGGAACTCCTCGCCATCGAACGGGAGATGGTCGCAGACCTCTCGCACCGGCTCAGGACACCGCTGACCGCCCTGTATCTGGAAGCGGACCTGATGGGCAGTTCACCGGGCGCCCGGCGGGTCACGGAAGCGGTCGCGCAGCTGGAGAGTGCACTCGACTCGATCATCACCGCGGCCCGTACTCCCCTGGCCGCCGGACCGGCCACCGGGGCAGTGCCGGCGAGGCCGTGCGACGTGAACGAAGTGGTCGCGATCCGGCTCGACTTCTGGTCGGTGCTCGCCACCCAGCAGGACCGGCCCTGCGAACGCTCCTTCACGCCGCGGCCGACACCCGTCCGGTTCCCGGAGGACGATCTCGCAGCCGTCGTCGACGCCCTGATCGGCAACGTCTTTCGGCACACCCCGCAGGGCACGGCCTTCGCCGTACGAGTGGAGCGCACCGACCGGCATGTGCTTGTCACGGTGGACGACGCGGGTCCCGGCGTCGCCGATCCGGACGCCGCACTCACCCGCGGAGTCAGCGTCGGCGGCTCCACCGGCCTCGGCCTGGACATCGTGGCCCGTGCCGCCCGCGCCGCCGACGGAGAGATGCAGATCACCCGCGCTCCCATGGGCGGGGCGCGGGTGCAGGTGGCGTTCGGGCTGGCGGGCGCCGACCGCTGACGGAACTTAGCGGCCCGCCCCGAAGTCCTGCGTCCACCACGGACCGCCGTCGCCGAAGTGCACGCCGACGCCTATCTCCTTGAAGGAGCAGTTCAGTATGTTGGCGCGGTGGCCGGGGCTGTGCATCCATGCGTCCATGACCGCTGCCGCGTCGGACTGGCCCCGAGCTATGTTCTCGCCCAGCGTGGACCAGACATATCCGGCGGCGTCCACCCGGCCGGACATGGTGGAACCGTCGGGGCCGGTGTGGGACATCACACCACTGCCGGCCATGACATCGCTGTAGTCGTCCGCGGCCTTGACCAGCTTTGCGTTCGACGTCAACGGCGAGCAACCGGCCGACGCGCGCTCCTTGTTGACGAGAGCGAGGACCTGGGCCTCGGCGCCGTTCGAGGACCCGCCCGAGCCGCCGGAGCTGCCGGACCGCGCGGCCGGCCGCTCCACGCCACCCGAACCACTCGTGCCGCTCCCGCTCTTCGCCTCCACCTTCGGTGACGCGGCCGGTTTCGCCGGCTGCTTGGGCTTGGCGGAGGCCTTCACGCTCGGGGTGGGGGAGGCGGAAACGCTGGGGCTGGCTGAGGGCAGCGCAAGGGGAGTGGCGCCGTCGGTGGTGGGGTCGGAATCAGTGCCTCCGGGTATATCCCCGGCAGCGTTGGTCGTGACCCGATCCGCCGTGCCGCCGCTCGGATCTGAACCGCCGGTGGCAAGAGTGACGGCGACACCGGCCGTCACGGTGAGTGCACCCACTGCCAGGACGACATTGCGCGCTCGGAGCCCGCCCTTGGGGCGGGCGTGGGAGCGGGGCTGGGGTCGAGCGGCTCGGCGGGAACTCATGCGTACGGCACCTCGGGAGGAGTCGAATCAAGCAGGGAAACCCCGGCAGGCGCGACCGCGCCCGCCGGGATTGTGGGGGGTTGACGAGAGCGTAGGCCCGATTCGGCGCGAGAAGGCGTCCGGCCAGGTCTTCTTCAAGAAGCCCTAAGAAAGCCCTAAGACTCCGTTCGGCTAGGCCCGGATCTGTGGCCGGGCTCCCCGGCGCCGAGCGCCCTCTGGTGCGGGTCGAGTTCGGTGTCGCCGGCCGCTCGGACACGCCGAGGCGACCCGGTCCTTCCATGCTCAGTGGGACGGCGGGGGCACCCAGGCCCCACCGTCCCCCACGGTCTCGCGCAGCCACATCGGCGTCTGCACGCCCGTCCAGGACAAGGTGCGGGTGGCCGAGGACGCGCTCGCCACGGCCGCGGCGGATCAACTCGGCGGGCGTTCGGCCCGATCTCCAGGGGCCATGCGGGCGCGTGAGCGCGAGGACCGGCTGTCCCCGGATCTCATCGCGCACATTTTCGCGGGCACCGAAGGGACGTAATTCATGGTGCAGTTCGCGAGGCCCCGTCAGAGCGGCGGGCGCGGTGATGACCTGACCGGCGCCGACACCACCGTGACGGGACACGGGGGCGTGCCCCCGCTGGTGAGTGCCGGGCGTGGATGGCCTCGCTCATTACTCGAAGGCGGACCTGACGTAAATTCGTGTGCTGCCCCGCTTGAATTTGTGCGCATAAAGATCGATACAGTTGTTGAGGTGCTCACTCTCAGGAGACTCCAAGGTTTCCGGGCAGCCTCCCCACAGCAGTAGATCTTTTTCGAGTGATTTCGGCTCGGGCACGCCGAGATGAGTGAAGGGTGCATCCGAGGCTTGTTCGGCAGGCGTGGGCTGAGTATTAGGAATCATTTTCTCCCCCTTTTGGACCATGCGCGACAGATAGTCATCCGCCGCTTTGTCCGGCACGACGAAAGCCAGGATCGCGGTGTCGTACATGTCACTGCTCTTCAGCCCGGCCCGCAGGTCCGAGGCGCCCGCGGGGATTCTGATTCCTATTTTTTTGCTAATACTCGCAGGAGTGACGTCATCTTTCCAGCAGCAGTCCGCTCTCTTCCGGCCCTCCTTGGATGAGGAGTTGTCGCCGGTCGACGTAACTGCCACGACCGTCGCCACAATGGCCGCGACAACTGCTCCTAGAGAAATGAGATAGCGACGCACGATTTCCTCGCTTTGAGTTGTTGTGCAGCCCATGGCTCAACGCTTGGCTCGTTCCCGGCCGGGATCCGTGCGCCCTCCATCGCGGCCTGGCTCATCCGGCGCCGGAAGCGGACCCGGGTTCGGTTCCAGATCGTAATGCTTGACGGAGCTACTGCCTTCCATGTCGAATTCTTGAGCCAGCCCGGTGGCGTGGAGTCGCCCCATTTCTCCGTCGGGGATCTCCATGGGCCCGATGGTCACACCCTTGTTCTCGTCCCAGTTGTAGCGATCCCATGCGTTGACCTGGTAGTCGAGACCCACCTTGGGCTCACCGTCCGCCCCGGGCGTGACCGTGACCACGCCGGTGACATTCGTCCTGGTGGATCCAACCGCGTAGTACCAGTTCGGCTGGGTGTCTTTCGAGAAGCTGTAGTCGCGATTCCCGGTCTCCACAGGCATGGCGACCGGCTTGCCTCCGTTCCGCTTGAACTCCTCCAGCGCCTGCGCACGCCACTCGTCCTGCTTCAGCCCGATGCTGCCCTTGACGTGTTTCTGGAGCCCATCGTCATCGTGCATCATCTTGTCGACCGGCAGATCCATAGGGTCACCGGAGTTGCCTATGTAGTGAGCCATATGACGCGCCGCGTCGTTGTAGCCCCACGCGTCGGCGCCATGGGAGAGCGCCCTGACCTTCTCCTGGGTCAGGAAATCGCCGTATTCGGCGTCCTCCCTGCCGTGCCGACCCGAGCCGGCGTCCGGAGCGATCCGCTTGACTGTGGGGGACATGACTCCAGCCGAGATCAGGTCGTCCTTGTGTGTACTCCACAGCTCGGCGCGCGCCTGCGGGCTCAGGGAAGTCCACATCCGCGCCACTTCCGCCCGCTGCTCCGCATTCGCGTCGTCCCCGAGAGAAGCGAGCTTGAGGGCCCGCGGAATCATGTCCTCGTCCAGCGAGGTGTACGTAGCGTGGCCGGCGTTATGGGGGTCACCGCCGTGGCTCTTCCTCAAGGCTCGCGTGGTAGCTGCGTCGATCTCTGCCGCGTGCGAGACCAGCCCGGTGAGGGTGTCCGCATACCACTGCATCAGGTCCTTGGTGCGCTGGTTGGTCCCCTCGGCTGTGCACATCGCTTCCATTACCTTCACCGTGCCGTTGCCGCCGTCGGTCACGATGAGACCTGGGTCCTCCTTCGCGGCATCCGCGGCCAGGTCCTTGGCCTGCTTCTGAATGTGCGTCAGTTCGCTGTGTGCGTCATCCAGGACGCTCCAGATGCTCTTGGCCTCCTGGTGCAGATCCAGGAACTCCTTCGCCGTCATACGGACGAATTCTTTGGTTACCGTTGCGTTGATGCCCGCCCACTGCGCGCCGTCGGATTTCTGCACCAGGCCGCTGTAGACCTCCGATCTGACCTTCTCGAGGCTGCTGACCATGGCCTTCCAGTCAGCGACCGCCGAGTTGAGCTTCCCGAGATTTACCTCAAGAAGATCCGTGTACGAGAATGCCCCCACCGACGCTCAACCCCCTGTCACTTCACGTACTTTGATATCTCGGACACCGACATTGCCGAGCCGTCACGGTGCTTCAGTGCGGCGGCGATCTCCACCTCGTCCTTGGCGTGAGCCTTCTTGGAGTAGTCGAGGTGGTTGGAGATGTGCGCGCACATCTGCAGGACTGTTTTGACCTGCGTGCCCCAGACTTCGAGCGTCGTACTGAGCTCGTCGCCCATCGTGAGGTGGTGCCCTGACAGCTCGGATGCCGCCTGGGCGGTCGACCCCGCGCCACCCCTGCTCATGCCCGCGCCTGCGATGTCGGCCTTCTTCTGCAGGTCACCGTGCAGCCGGAAGGCCTCGTTGCCGACTGCGCCCAAGTCGTCTTGGTGGACGACTAGATCGGCGTTTGCTGCGGATCCGGCGCTTTCGGTGTCTGGCTCGGTCTGGTTGAGCCGCATCTCTACGGGCTGCTGGTCCTGCGTCCCGGATTTGAGCTGTGCCCACTCGTCGTCAAATGTCATCGTTGCCCCCGCCCGATTAGCATCAATGCGAACGTTACCAATGATGTTGGCAGAAGAGGCTGCAGTTACGCTTGCAGGGCATCGCTGTAGCAAACGACCGTGACGCGGGGTGATGCCCCAAGTATGGCGGCCGTTCATGCCTTACTGGCTGTCTTGGCGTGCAGGGAAGGCGAGTTTGGCCCGTAGGTCTTGCCGGGGCGGCGGGGCGTGGAGTGACGCCCCAGCGGGTGGCGATAGGCGTCGGGCACAGTGAAGGTCAGGATCCCGACGCTGTATATGTCGGTCTTCTGGAGACCTGCCCGCCGATCGGAGGCGTTCTCCGGGATTTTGATACCGATCTGTTCAACGATGCTGGCCGCCGTGACGCCCTCCTCCCAGCAGCACCCACTTCCTCTCGCCGCTCCCCCCGGCGCGGAGTCGGTACGGTTCAGCACCACGACGGCGAAGGGAAAGGCCGCGGCTGCGAGAAGTGCCGCAAGGCAATGATTGGGCGAGGCACGAAGTCCTCAAGAGGGGTCTGGGTGGGGCAGGGCGGTCAACGCTTGGGTCGTTGGCGGTCGGTATCCGTCGCACAACAGCACGGCGATGCCAACGAGGATGGGGGGAAGTCTCGTGGTGGCTCTGGAAGTTGGCGGCTGGTCAGGCCTGCGGTCGCAAGAGCCCCGGAGGTCCTGCCATACGGTCGGACCGGACTGCTTCCCCGTATCCCGCGGGCGAGTGCCCTGCCGTTTCAGGAGCAGTCGAACCAGTGGCCGATGGGCCGGTCGGGGCACGACCGTCACTCGAAGATGTACATGCCGCCCGACTCGCCCAGCATCAGTCCGGCCGCCTTCTGCGCGGCGCGGCCCTGTTCGGAGCGGAACGTCTCTTCACCGTCGACGACGGCCCGGTCCTCCAACGGGAGCCAGGTGGGCCAGGACGCCCCGTCGTACTTCCGGATCGAGATGGTGAGCCGGTGAGCCATGCGCTCCCCGTAGCCGTCGCAGTAGCAGCGAGCCGCCAACTGAGCTGTTTCGGCCCGTCGGTTCGCCGGCGCGAGGGTGGAGCAGTATCGCCTCGTTGCGGAACGGGGCCACCTCCGGGAGGAGCTGCTCGACGTCGAGGGGGCGGTGCGGGGTGGTACGGCTCACCTGCGGCTCCGACGGGTCTGCGGTACGGGAGGGCAGGACTCCACGGCCGGGGACTGACACAGGCTGCCTGCTTGCGCGCGGATCGCTTGCGGAAGTATCAGGGCGAGTGGGCGCGCGACTAGGCGAGCGGTGTATGCAGAGGCGGGGCCGGTGTCCGCGACGGACGCCGGTCGCCCTGAACGCCCGTCGCCGGTGAAGGACGCATCGTGCCCCAGCGGGCGGCAAGTGTCTCGATGAGGAGCAGACCGCGCCCCGATGTCGACGACAGCTAGGCTGATCATCATGAAGCCGATCAGTCGACGCCGTACCTTCTTACCCGCCGTCCTGGCTCTGTTTCCCCTGCTGACCCTCGGCTGTTCGGCCCGGACGGATACCGATGGCGCGGGCGGCCCCAAAGGCAAAGGGCCTTCGCCCGCCAGTGCCGACGATGCGCCTCGCCCCGTCGAGGGTCTGGGGAACATCATCGTCGCCGGCCGGCCGGTCACCGGCTCGAAGCCGTCGGGGCATGCGAAACTCCCGTACCAGCGAACCTACGCGGCGGGGCCGTTGTATGCCGCAGTCACCGGCTATCGGTCGATGGCCTACGGGCAGGCGGGCCTCGAAGGCGTGTACAACGACGTGCTGTCTGCCGGCGTCAAGGGCCACGGCAGCCTTTCGGGCAACGTGGTCACGACGATCCGCCCGGACCTTCAGACGGCCGCAGCCGACGCTCTGGGAAGCCGGAAGGGCGCCGCGGTTGCCGTCGACGCCAGCAGCGGCCGCATTCTGGCGCTGGTGAGCACGCCCTCGTACGACCCGTCCGCCTTCAGCGGGTACTTCCCCTCGGACGAGAAGGCGTGGAAGGAACTGGAGGCCGACAGCGACAAACCCAAGCTCAACCGGGCGCTGCGTGAGGCCGTGGAGCCGCGCGAGACGTTCCACCTCGTCGTGGCGGCTGCCGCGCTCGAAAAGGGGCTGTACCGGTCGGTCGACGAGGCCACGCGCGCCCCGCTGCCCTACACCCTGCCGGGAACAACGACCGAACTCACCTCGGACGCCGCTCCGTGCGCACGCGCCTCGATCCGGACCGCGATCCGGTACTCGTGCGACAACGTCTTCGCCAGCCTCGCCGTAGAGCTGGGCCACAGCAGTCTCGCGGCGACGGCCGAGGCGTTCGGCTTCAACGACGACGAGTCGGATGTCCCCGTGCGAGTGGTGGAAAGCACCTACCCCACGGGCGATGTGAGGGAATCCGAGGTCGCCCTGTCCGGTATCGGGACGGGCGGGGTGAGGGTCACGCCACTCAAGATGGCCGAGGTCATGGCGGTGATCGCCAACGGCGGTCGGTCAGTTGCCCCTTCGGTGGTCGACTCCGTCGTCCTCGGCGACGGAACCGTACAAAAGCCCAAGAACGCGGCATCCTCTGCGCCGCGGCGCCGCGTCATCGGCCAAAGCACCGCCGTGCAGCTGCAGTCGGCGCTCAAGGACGCCTCTGGTGGGAAGAGCGCCGTCGGTACGACCGGCTGGGTCGCGCCGCCCACCGGATCGTACGGCTCCGAGCCGACCGCCTGGTCCGTGTCGTACGCCCGGGACAAGAGCGGTCGGCTGATCGCAATCGCGGTACGGGTGGACGGCCCCGGCAGCGGCGGGACCGGTGGTGCGCGCCCGGCGGTCGACGTGACCGAGCAGATGTGGTCGACTTTGTCCTGAGTGGGCGTTCGTCCCGTTGTTTGCGGTCGCTACTCGGCAAGCAGGAGGGCCCGGCGGACTCGCTGATCTCGGAGTTCGAGTCGTTGATTGAAGTAAACCGGGCCGCACGCTGCTACGTACAGAGCGCGAGCGTCGTGCCGCACTCGTGGAGCTTGGTGCCCTCGTTGCTGTATGGCTCATTTGGTCGCGGACCTCGGGGCTGACCTTCGTCCGCCGGAGGAACTCGTTCAGGCCGATCAGGCAGTGATTTTGCTGGTACACGGTAGTCCACCGCATTCGGTAACAGCGCCGGTATCGGGGAATCGGTGCGATGCCCGCCGATGAGTCCGGTCACTCATTTGTGGCGAGCGTAGGACGTGCGGGCGCACCCCTTGTGGGTGGGCGCAGCCTGTGGCATATAGGTCTGGACCATTGCCGTCGTCCGCGGAGGCCCGACCGTGCAACGTCCCCCCACACTCCCCGCTTTGGCCTGCGCGGCCGCACTTCTCCTCACCGCCTGCGGTGGTGAGGAGAAGGACACCACGATCCCCAGTGCACCCTCCGGCGTGACCGCCCAGGCGGGCAGCGCCACCTCCGTTCATGTCATGTGGGAGCAGGCCACGGACGACAAGGCGGTCACCGGATACGAGGTGTTCCAGAAGGGCATCAGGGTCAAGACGCTGCCGACCGCCAAGCAGATGGTGGACATCGACGGGCTGAGCCCGAGGACCGCGTACAGCTTCACCGTGCGGGCGCGGGACGCCGCGGGGAATCTCTCGAAGCCCAGTCCCGCGATCACTGTCACCACCCCGGCCCCCACGCCGGAGGACAGGAAGGCGCCCACGCCGCCGGCCAAGCTGCGGGGCAAGGTCGACGGAGGCCGGGCGGTCACCCTCAGCTGGGGGAAGGCTGCCGACAACATGGGCGTCACGTCGTACGACATCTACCAGGAGGACTCCCGCATCCACAGCGTGCCCGGCACCGAGACCAACGCCCGCGTCACCGGCCTGCGGCCCGGCACCGTCTACACCTTCACCGTCCGGGCGCGGGACGCCGCCGAGAACTCGTCGCCGGACAGCGCCGCCGTCGATCTCACCACCCTTGCCGCGCCCGGCGAAGGCCCCAGCACGGCTCCCACCGGTCTGAAGGCCACGGCCCGCAAGGGGAACGTCGATCTGGCCTGGACCCCGCCGGAGACCGGCGGGCCCGTCAAGGAGCATCAGCTGTTCCTGAACGGGAAGTTGGCCACCACCATCGTCTGGGGAGCCGAGCCGCCCGCCGGCTCGGCGACGTACACGATGATGGTCACGGACAAGCCCGGCACCCGCTACAGCATCAAGATCCGCGCCAAGCTCCCTGACGGGAAGTGGGGAGACTTCTCCGCGCAGCGCTCGGTGGTGATCGGCGGGGGCTGAACCTGGGTCCAAAGCGGCGGAGCGCGACAGCGTCTTCGACGACTACCGGACGGCAGGACCCCGAGGTCGTGTGGATCAGGTGCGGCTCACACGCCGACCGGCGCCGCCAGTTCGCCCAGGATCAGCTCTCGCAGCTTTGCTCGCGTCTCGGCGTCCGTCGAGTAGATCACCGTGCCGACCATGCCGCGTGTCAGCAGCACCTTGTAAGTGTTGCGGATGAGCCGGTCCACATCTGCCCCGGGGGTGGCCTTCTTGAACACCGGATCCTTCGAGGCAGTCCGGTCCGTGACCCCTCCAAGAAGAGCTGGACTGGACTGTTTACGGCGCATACAGCCTCCTCAGCCCTGATGACGTGGCACGTACAACCCTTCCCCGAACTGCCGACGTGCCCGAAGTCGCCCTCGGGAGTCGGGCGTTCGAGATTGTGCTAGCCCGTGAGCTCGCCGCTGGGGAGGCCGAGACCGCGTGGTTCGAGCGGCACGGCATCTTCAGCGCGAGGAGGACGAGACGGGTCAGCGGCTCGACATCCCCGTGCCGCCGAAGTACGCGTCCGCGGACTTCCTTAAGGCGTCCTACTGGTCGCACCGCGGGAAGCTAGACGTACCCAAGGAGCGGTTCATCTCCTACCCCGACGCGTCGCCTGACTCCGACCCGACGCTCCTGCTCGGTTGGGCCGGCTGGGACCATAAGGACCAGGTGCAGGCGTTGGTCAACGTGATCAACGACCGTACCGAGCAGGCCGGTTGGGACACTCCGCGCCTCACGCCGCTCATCGCGGGCATCCAGGAACTGATGCCGCGGGTCCGCCAGTGGCACGGTGAGCATGACGAGGAGTGGGGCGGTAACCCCGCCGAGGAGTACCAGGCGTACCTGGACGAGCAGCGCGGCAAGCACGGGCTGTCGGCGGACGACCTCACGGCCTGGCGCCCGGAGAAGAAGACACGCGGCCGGGCGAAGAAGACCGACTGAGCCTCGCGTACAGGCGCGTACAAAGGCGCCCCCGTCACCGGATCGCTTCCGGTGGCGGGGCGCCGTCGTTCGTGTGCGGTCAGCCCTGCGCGGCGAACTCCACGAAGGCAGCCCAGCCATCGGAGGAAACGCGAAGGGTCGGCCCCGCCGTGTCCTTCGAATCGCGGACGCAAACGGTGCCGGGGCAGGCCGCGACCTCAACGCACTCGCCGCCCTCGCCGCTGCTGTAGCTGCTCTTGAACCAGGCCGAATCCGGAACGGACTGCACGCGCGTTTCGACGTTCATCTCTCTCCAAGCAACTTCTCGACGAGGGCCAGCGATTCGCGCGGAGTGAGTGCCTGGGCCCGGAGGATCCCGTACTGTTCCTCGATCTCCCGGACGGGCTGTCGCTCCGTGTAGAGACGGCTGTCCTTGTGCGCCTCAACGTACGCGATCCTCCGCTCTTCCTTCGTCTCGATCAAGGTGAACGGGCCAGCCAAGCAGGCGTGCTCCTCACGGTCGGTCAGCATCACTTGCAACTCGACATTGCGACGCTGGCCGCAGAGCAGCATCTGTTCCAGCTGTCCGCGCATCACGCTCCGCCCACCCAAGGGGCGGTGCAGCAAAGCCTCCTCGATGACGAAGCTGATGGTTGGGAGCGGCGTCCGGGAAAAGATCTCCTGCCTGGCAAGGCGAGCGGCAACCCGCTGGGCCACGGTTTCCTCGTCCAGGAGCGGGCGGCGCATCGCGAACACAGCCCGTGCGTACTCCTCGGTCTGCAAGAGCCCAGGCACGGCGTGCGTCGCATACACGTGCAGCTCAACCGCCTGCGCTTCTAACCTCGCCGCATCCCTGAAGAACGCCGGATACTGCGCCCGCGCCACCTCCTCCTTGCTCGCCCGCAGCAACCCGCCCGCGTCCAGCACCTCGTCCGCCTTGTCGATGAACCTCGGCGGCGGGATCCGGCGCCCCTGCTCGAACGAGGCGATCGTCGACGCCGAGTACCCGGTCAGCGTCCCGAACTCCGGCCGCTCCAGCCCCGCCCGCAATCGGCACAGCTTCAACTGCTGCCCGAAGATGTGCAGGATGCCCGATCCCGGCTCGTACTCGTGCTCCGCCTGCTGCTGATCGTCCACGACCCCCGCACCTCCCGTACCGCCACGCCCGCCGCCGTCCACCACACCTGCGCGGCCAACGCACCGCCCCGGAACCGGTCACGCCCCGAGCCGCGTACATCACCGCGCGGAACGCGTACAGCCCGTGCCCGTCAGCGCGTCCCTCCTGGTCAAAGGTATGCACGCGTCGAGATCGTTTTCCGCATGAACCGAGCAATTACCCCGCCCGTGGCAGCCCAGCAACCCCCGCCATCCGCCCACGAGTTCACGATGCACTTCATCTCCACCCCACGCGGCGCCCGCCTCGCCCGCCGGCTCGTCTCGCACCGGCTTCACGAGTGGGGTCACCCTTACGACTCCACGCCCAACGAGACGATCACGTTCATCGCCGCCGAGCTCACCGCCAACGCCGTGCGCCACGGCCACGTTCCCGGCCGGGACTTCCACCTCCGCCTCACAGCGACGGCCGCAGCGCCGGCCACCACCCTCCGCATCGAGGTCGCCGACACCCGTACCGAGCGATGCCCCGCCCCCGAGTCCGCGGAGACGCCCCCACCCCTCGACGAGGAGTCGGGCCGCGGCCTGTACCTCGTCGCCCGGCTCGCCGACCGCTGGGGCGTAACACCCCGCCCCGGCGCCCCCGGAAAGCGTGTCTGGGCGGAGCTGCGACTGCCGACCGCACGTCGGGACGACGTGGATTGCTGAGGCGTATGGAGTGCGGGTTCGCGCGAGACGGGTCTCCTGCGTGTCCGGTTGGATCCAGAGTCCAGCCGTCAGGTCTTCGACGGTGCGGGCGGTGGGCTCACGCTCGGCTCAATCGTCGAACGCATGTAGAACCGTGTGGTGCCCGGTTTCACCTGGTGCGCGAAGAGCTCGATGCAGTAGTGGACATTCATCGCCTCGGGTGTTTTGACGTCGCCTGAGCAGAGGCCGCCGAGCCGCGTCCCTTCGACGATGGTCTCCGGCTCCGGCAGCCCCAGGTGACCGAAGCCCGCTGCCGGCTTGTAGCCCTTGTCCTCCGGGTGCAGGTTCGCAATCGTCACGGTGCCTGGACGGGTCAGCGCCGCGAGGTACTTCTCCGCCTGCGGGCTGGGCAGTGTGAAGGACAGCAGCCCGGAGTCGTAGCGCATGCCGACCTTGTACCCGGCGCGCCGGTCTGCTGCCTCTTCCGGTATCCGCGCGCCCATCAGGTTGCTCGTCCAGGCGAAAGTGGCACCCTCCGGCCAGCAGCACTCGTACTCCTGCTTCGTGAGATCGGCGTCCACTTCCGCAAACAGCCACGTAAGAGCGAGAACACCGGCAGCCGCGATGCTCGCAAGCACCCCCATGACGACGAGCAGCGGGCAGATCCACGTCAGCCGCCGGGGTGTACGTCGCGACGAAGGGGTGTGCTTGTGGGGTGAGTTGATCACAAACGGAGATCCTCTCAGTCGACTCCCCGCACGTATAGGCGGCTGGTGCTGTCGTCGAGGCGAGTGCACGGCGATCGCCAAAGAGTTCAGGTCGCCTGCGCACGGCGCGCAGACCTGCCCCTCGCGGACGTCAGGCAGCGTTTCGGGCTCCTTGAGGCCAAGACGGGAGAATGGCGTGAGGGGCCTGAGTGAGGACGCAAATGAGCAGCGGTATGAGGATCCGACGCCTGGCCGCGGGGCTCGCCCTGGCCTCCTTCCTGGTAGCCGGCTGCGGCGCCGACGGCAAGGACACATCGAGCAACCCCGCAGAACCGGGAGGCACCACCATGGACATGAGCCAAGCCGAGCGCAGGGCAGAAGAGCTGATCCAGCAGGCGGTCCGCGGCGTGAGCCCGGTGCCCCGGCTGGAGTCGTTCGGCGGTGGCGTCAAACCCTGCCTGGATCCGAGCGACGGCGGTTCGGAAGACAGGGTCACACTGACGAGGAACTACTGGTTGAAGGACATCCCGCGCGAGCAGTCCAAGGACGTCGTCCGACAGGTTTTCGAGAACTGGAGGGCCGGCAGCCATGCCATCGATGCCGAACCCGACTACAACCGCAACGTCGCTGTCGCCAATCTGCGCAGCAAGCCGGACGACTTCCTGATGCAGGTGGCGGCGGGCCTCGGCGGTCAGGTGAGCGTGGGTGTCACGTCTCCCTGCTTCTGGCCCGACGAGGGCAAGAGCCCTGTCCCCAATGCACTCGGATACCCGGCGCCCGGATCCAAGGCCGAACTCCGGGCGAGGCAACAAGCCCTGAGCGGCGTACAGGGGGTCTCCAGCCAGATTCTGGACACGTTCGCCGGAGGCCGTCCGTCACACGAGGACGCGTACGTATGGGTTCGCGAACAGGACGGTTCCTGCGTGGCTCAGCACCAGTGGACCTACACCTGCGGGGACGCAGAGACAGCCGCGCAGGCCTTCCAGCGCATGTTGCGCAAACTGGGTGAACGCGGCTGGCAGCTGGTCGACCCCCCTGACGATGCGGCGGCTCCGGGCGGCGGTGCCGTACTGGCTCTGACGCCTGATGAATACGAAGCTGGGGCGACGGTGGAGCGCGAGCGCGGCCGGGCGGACATCACCGTTTCCGCGGCGTGGGAACGGGCGTGGCCACCGCCCTACAAGCGTTGACCCGACCGGTGCCCCAGTCAGTGAGCCGACGCTGCTAACCCTGGGTGGAGAAGAAGACGACCTCTGCCCCGCCTGAGGATGCGGCGACAGCGGGTGCGCCCTGCTCGTCGGATGCGCCCTCCGGCGACTCCACTCCGAGGCCCCTGGGGTGGGAAACTGCCCCTCGTGCCTCCGACGAGATCATGGGGGCTCGGCGCGGGGGGAGCACACAGCACATGGCGAGCAAGGGCCATCCGGCACAGGGCGCCGACGGGCGCGGCATCTTCGACTGCGACGGGGCCCATCGCAGTCCGCTCAAGGGCGACTGCGAGCGGGTCTTCCAGTCCGGGATGGTCGTCCTCGACACCAACGTGTTGCTCAACCTCTACCGTTCCAACGCCCGCACCCGCGAGGACACGCTCGCCGTGCTCACCAAGCTCCGGGACCGGCTGTGGGTGCCGCATCAGGTGCTCACCGAGTTCTGGCGCAACCGTGAGCCGAGGTCCGTACTGCCGTCCCGCCTCGCCGAAGCGACCCTCGCGTTCAGATTCTCCGATGTGAAGGGCGCGCAGGCCGTGTTGGGGGAGCCGACGAGATTCGTGGCAGGTCTCGGATCCTGACAGGCGCCCGGCCTGCCGGATAAACCGCCGGGAGTGCAGTGCGCACGTGGGCGTATGGATGCATACGCGCCAACAACGATTCCGCCCGCGGCGTACGGCTGGCCAGGATGATCGCTCCTGAAGGACCGGAATGAGGGGGCGTGCCGGAGGGCTGCGCGGGCGCGACGCCCCCGGTGCTGTGCGGTACCGGGGGCGTCGCGGTGAAGTGGTGTGAATCAGCCGACCAGTTGCTCGTACGCCGACAGCGTCAGGAAGTCCTCGTAGTTCTCGTCCAGCGCCACCTTCAGCAGCAGGTCGTGCGCCTGCTGCCAGTTGCCCGACGTGAAGGCCTCCTCGCCGATCTCCTCGCGGATCGCGGCCAGTTCCTCCGCCGCGACCTTGCGGGCCAGGTCCGCGGTGGCGAGTTCGCCGTTCTCGAAGACGACGCCCGCGTTGATCCACTGCCAGATCTGGGAGCGGGAGATCTCCGCGGTGGCCGCGTCCTCCATCAGGTTGAAGATCGCGACCGCGCCGAGGCCGCGCAGCCATGCCTCGATATAGCGGATGCCGACCTGGACGGCGTTGCGCAGACCGTCGTACGTCGGGCTGGCATGCAGCGAGTCGATGGCGATCAGGTCGCCGGCCGCAACCGAGACGTCCTCGCGGAGGCGGTTCTTCTGGTTGGGGTTCGCACCCAGCACGGCGTCGAACGAAGCCATCGCGATCGGCACCAGGTCCGGGTGCGCGACCCAGGAGCCGTCGAAGCCGTCGCCCGCCTCGCGGTCCTTGTCCGCCTTGACCTTCTCGAAGGCGACCTTGTTGACCTCCGCGTCGCGGCGGGACGGGATGAAGGCCGCCATGCCGCCGATCGCGTGGGCGCCGCGCTTGTGGCAGGTGCGGACCAGCAGCTCGGTGTACGCGCGCATGAACGGCGCGGTCATTGTCACCGCGTTGCGGTCCGGGAGCACGAACTTCTCGCCGCCGTCACGGAAGTTCTTGACGATCGAGAAGAGGTAGTCCCAGCGGCCCGCGTTCAGGCCGGCCGCGTGGTCGCGGAGCTCGTAGAGGATCTCCTCCATCTCGTACGCCGCGGTGATCGTCTCGATCAGGACGGTCGCGCGGACAGTGCCCTGCGGGATGCCGACGTACTCCTGCGAGAAGACGAAGATGTCGTTCCAGAGGCGGGCTTCAAGGTGCGACTCCGTCTTCGGGAGGTAGAAGTACGGGCCCTTGCCGAGCTCGATCAGGCGCTTGGCGTTGTGGAAGAAGTAGAGGCCGAAGTCGACCAGCGCACCGGGGACCGGGCTTCCGTCGAGCTGCAGATGACGCTCCTCCAGGTGCCAGCCGCGCGGGCGCATGACGACCGTCGCGAGCTCGTCGGCGGCCTTCAGCGCGTACGACTTGCCGGAGCGGGGGTCGGTGAAGTCGATCCGGCGCTCGTAGGCGTCGATCAGATTGAGCTGGCCAAGGACAACGTTCTCCCAGGTGGGAGCCGAGGCGTCCTCGAAGTCTGCGAGCCAGACCTTCGCGCCCGAGTTCAGGGCGTTGATGGTCATCTTGCGGTCGGTCGGTCCGGTGATCTCGACACGGCGGTCGTTGAGCGCCGCCGGGGCCGGGGCGACTTTCCAGGAGTCGTCCGCGCGGATCGCGGCGGTCTCCGGGAGGAAGTCCAGCGTGGAGGTGCGGGCGATCTCGGCACGGCGCTCACCGCGGCGGGCGAGCAGCTCGTCACGCCGTGGTGTGAACCGCCGGTGCAGCTCGGCCACAAAGGCGAGGGCCGCGTCGGTCAGGACCTCTTCCTGCCGGGGCAGGGGCTCGGCTTCGACGATGGCCAGCGGGGACGGCGCTGGTGCGGACATGAGCTGTCACTTCCTTCAGCGGGCGGTGCCTGGCGGCCGCCGGGCGTACAGATACGGCACTCGGTGCCGCAAGAGCCGAGGTACGGTCGCGGGCGCCGTCTGGAGAGTCGGGCGCTTCTGACCAGTGGATAGTAGTTTCCTCATGGTGGAAGTTCAATGGTTTGTTGATATCGAGATTCTCCGGGTCGACAGATCATGGCGCTGAGTGCCACGCCGTTTACTCAAGGTGCGCCAGATCCTCGGCCGTGTCGATGTCGTACGGCTCGGCGATGTCGCCGCACTCGATCAGCGCGAGCGAGGACTCGTGCGCCTTCAGATACGCGCGTGCGCCGCGGTCGCCGACCGCGCTTGCCGTGATGTCCTTCCAGTGGTGCGCGCCGAACAGGACCGGATGCCCGCGCTCACCTTCGTACGCGGCCGCCGCGAGCGAATCCCGGGATCGGTACGCGGCGCGGATGCGGGCCACCGCCGCCGCTCCGATCCCCGGCTGGTCCACGAGAGAGACGAGCGCCGCGTCCGCTGCCGTGCTCTCGAGCGATTCCAGACCCGCTCGCAGCGAGGAGCCCATGCCCTCCTTCCACTCCGGGTTGTTGACCAGTACGCAGCCGGAGAGGTCGGCCTCCTTCCGTACCCGGTCGGCAGCCGCCCCCAGCGCCACATGCACCGGAGCGCAACCGCCCTCGCGCAGCACGCGCACCGCGTGCTCGACCAGCGGCCTGCCCCGGTGCGTCAGCAGCGCCTTCGGGCGCCCTCCGAGCCGCCGACCGCCGCCGGCGGCGAGCAGCAGTCCGGCGACGACCGGTTCCTTCCATGGTTCTGCGACATGTGCCATAAGGACTCCTTACCTCATATGCGGGCGAAGCGCTGCGTCGTTTCGTGTGCCGCGGACGCCCATCCGGAACCGCCCGCTCGACGGCCGTCGTCTGACGTGGAGAGCCCGAGGTGACCTTGGATAAGGTGCACCTCCAACACTGAACTTCGCCATGGGGGACGAGAGTCGATGAGTGGGCGCGCACACGAGGGAACGGTCTTCCAGCCGCTGGGCGAAGAGGATCCGCAGCACGTCGCCGGATACAAGCTCGCCGCCCGGCTCGGCGCCGGCGGCATGGGCAAGGTCTATCTGTCGTACACACCTGGCGGCCGTGCCGTCGCCATCAAGGTGATCAGGCCCGACTTCGCCCAGGACGCCGAATTCCGCCGCCGTTTCGCGCAGGAGGTCCAGGCCGCACAGCGCGTGCAGGGCCTGTACACCGCGCCGGTCATCGACGCGGATGCGGAGGCCAAGCAGCCCTGGCTCGCCACGGCGTACGTCCCCGGGCCCTCACTGGCCGACGCGGTCAGCGAGCACGGCAAGCTGCCGGTGGAGACCGTGCTTCTGCTGGTCGCCGGGATCGCCGAGGCGCTGCATGTCATCCACGGCGCGGGCATAGTCCACCGCGATCTCAAGCCTGCCAATGTGCTGCTCGCCTCGGACGGGCCGCGCGTCATCGACTTCGGCATCGCCCGGGCCGCCGACGCGACATCGCTCACCAGCAGTGGCGTCACCATCGGTACCCCGTCCTTCATGGCCCCGGAGCAGGCGGCCGGCAGCCAAGTCACCCCGGCCACCGACATCTTCGCCCTCGGCCAGGTCGCGGCATACGCGGCGACCGGCAAGGCGGCCTTCGGCGAGGGCACTTCACACGGTGTGCTCTACCGGATCGTCCACGAGGAGCCGGACCTCACTGAACTGCCCGAGCAGCTGAGCGAGTTGGTGACTCGCTGCCTGGCGAAGGACCCCGAGGCCCGGCCTTCGGTCGCGGACCTCCTCGCCATCTGCCAGTCCGCCAATGCGGAAACAGTGCTGCGCCGGCCCGAGGAGTGGCTGCCGGGCGCCGTCGCCGCCGAGATCACCACGCGCAAGGCGGCCCCGGCGCCGCCCGCGACCGCGCCGGCCGGCCAGGCCCCGGCCGCGTACGCTCCCACCGCCCCGGCACACGCTCCGACGGCGCCCGCGACCGCCGCGCCGATGCAGGCTCCGGCACCCGGCCAGGCCCCGGCCGGGTACGCCCCGACCGCCCGCACCGCCCCGGCCACCCCGCCGCCCGGCTTCGGTCCGCCGCCGCAGAACCCGACGTACGGCTACCCGCACCAGCAGCAGGCCGTCCCGCCGCAGGCTCACGCCTGGCAGGCGCCGCCGCCGCAGTACCACCACCAGCCGGTGCAGCCGTACAACACCCTCGCCACCCCCACCGCGCCGCCCAAGAAGAAGACGGGGCGCAATCTGGCCATTGCCGTCGTCGCCACGCTGGTGGTCGGCGCGGTGGCCGGAAGTCTCCTGTACCTCGCCCTCGGGGACAAGGGCAACGACAAGGGCAAGCAGTCGCAGGGCAAGGACAAGAGCAGCAGCAGGCCGGACACGGGCGGTCGGGGAGGCACCGCCCCGACCCCGGGGCAGAGCAAGTCGTCGGCGCCGGCGAATCTGCCGGACCCGACGCCCAAGACGTACAACGGCCTCAACGTGTCGGACGATTACGGCATCAACCTCGGCGACGAGCCGGTCAAGTCGGTTCCGGAGGACTCCAACGGCGACCTCGCGTACTCCTACTACGGCGTCTGGATCAAGGCCACCAACGGAAAGATGGTCCTGCTGCGCACCGGCCAGAACGCCGACCTGGCCACCTGCCGGGCCGAGACCCGGTTCACAGAAACGCTCGACGTCGGCAACCTGTCGAAGGGCGCGAAGTTCTGTGTGCTGAGCGAGTCGGGGAACGTTGGCCTGGTGACCTTCCAGGGGAAGTCGGCCGAGTCGGATCCCAGTCACTACGTAACCCTTGATGTGACGGTCTGGCGCGGTGCGATCGACTCCGTACAGCCGTCGTCCTGAATTACGTCCACGGAGTGGCGTCCACCGCATCGGATGGCGTTAACTGGCCCGCGACCCAGGGTGGCTGACCGACACCCATGGGTCACCGGCCGGCACACCGATGTGCGAGGGGGAGACTTTGTTGCGGAGCGTGGGGCAGACGCGGGTGACAGGGAGCGGCGAGGACCCGAGGGCGACGGAGCTGCGTCTCGCCGTCTCCCGGCTCCGCCGTGAACTCGCCGGGCATCCTGCGGAGTTCCCCGACCGGGGGATCGCCGAGGACGAACTGGCCGTGCTGGCCGCGATGGTGGCCCACGGCGATCCGGAGATCCCGCGTATGCGCCGCTCGCTGCTGCTGATCGCGGGTGCGATCGGTTCGGTCAGCGCGCTGGCGCCGGCGCTGATGGGGGTACGGAACGCGGTCGACCTCTTCGGCGAGGTACCGCCGCAGCGCCGCGCCTGAGGGCCGGGTCCGTCCGGCGGCCGGGCCCGAGGGCCGGTGTCGTGCGGCAGCCATGTCTGAGGGCCGGGTCCGTCCGCCGGACGGGCCGGAGGTTCAGAGGGAGATTCGCCGTTCGTCCGCGGCGATCGGGAAGTCGTTGATGCTCGCGTACCGGCGCCGCATCAGACCGTGCTCGTCGAACTCCCAGTTCTCGTTGCCGTAGCTGCGGAACCACCTGTCGTCCTCGTTGCGCCACTCGTATTCGAAGCGGACCGCGATGCGGTTGTCGGTGTACGCCCACAGCTCCTTGCGCAGCCGGTAGTCCAGCTCGTACTGCCACTTGTCGCGCAGGAACTCCACGATCTCCGCGCGCCCGCGGAGGAACACATCGCGGTTGCGCCACTCGGAGTCCTCGGTATAGCCGAGCGCGACCCGCTCGGGGTCACGGCTGTTCCACGCGTCCTCCGCTGCCCTGACTTTCTGCAGTGCGGTCTCGGCGGTGAACGGCGGGAACGGCGGCCTGTTCGCGGTCATGGCTCTCCCCTTCGAAACCCGGAGAACGTACGTTCTCCCGTCTGTGCCGTAGCCTAGGAGAACGGTGATTCTCACGCAAGGCGGGGGTTGGCATGGAAGCCGCAGCACTCGAGGCCCGAGTCCTCGACGCAGCCGAGACGCTGTTGTACGGGCGCGGACTGCAGACGGTGGGCATGGATGAGATCCGCAACGCGTCAGGGGTGTCCCTCAAACGCCTCTACCAGCTCTTCCCCTCCAAGGAGCGCCTGGTGGAGGCCTATCTGCTCCGACGTGACGGGCGGTGGCGCGCGGCGCTGGCGAGCCATGTCGACGCCCGGCCCTCGCAGGAGAACAGGATCCTGGCGGTCTTCGACTGGCTGGAGTCGTGGTTCGAGGAGCCCGGCTTCAGGGGCTGTGCCTTCGTCAACTCATTCGGAGAGCTGGGCGCCACATCCGAGGGCGTCGCGGCTGCGGCCCGCGGTCACGTCGATGCGCTGAGACGGTATCTGGCCGGGATGGTGGCTGCGGCGGGCCGCCCCGCCTGGTTGTCGGAGCCCCTCCTGCTGCTTGTGGAGGGTGCGATCACAACAGCCGCGATCTCCGGGAGCAGCGCGCCGGCAGGTCAGGCCCGGGAGGCGGCGCGCATGCTGCTGGACGCGGACCGCTCGCAGGTCCCGACGCCGTGAACGCGACTGCGCCGACGACCCATGTTCGCCGGCGCAGTCGCGTTCTTCTGCATCAGTCGTCGAGGGTCCTAGCCCTGCGCCGCCGTACTCGCGAGGGCCGCCGAGAGGTCCTGGGCGACCTCCTGGAGGATCGGCACGATCTTGTCCGTGGCCGCCTCGGTGACCCGGCCCGCCGGGCCCGAGATCGAAACCGCCGCTGCTGTCGGAGAGTTGGGCACCGAGACCGCGAGGCAGCGGACCCCGATCTCCTGTTCGTTGTCGTCCACCGCGTAGCCCGCGCGCCGCACCTGCTCGAGCGCATCGAGGAAGGCCTCGGGCGTCGTGATCGTCTTCTCGGTGGCGGCCGGCATGCCGGTCCGGGCGAGCAGGGCCCGCACCTCTTCCGGCGGGGTGTGCGCGAGCAGCGCCTTGCCCACGCCCGTGGAGTGCGGCAGAACCCGTCGGCCGACCTCCGTGAACATGCGCATGGAGTGCTTGGACGGCACCTGTGCGACGTACACGATCTCGTCGCCGTCGAGCAGTGCCATGTTCGCCGTCTCGCCGGTCTCCTCGACCAGGCGGGCGAGGTAGGGGCGGGCCCAGGTGCCGAGCAGCCGGGAGGCGGACTCGCCCAGGCGGATCAGGCGGGGGCCGAGCGCATAGCGGCGATTGGGCTGCTGGCGTACATAACCGCAGGCCACCAGCGTTCGCATGAGACGGTGGATCGTGGGCAGCGGCAGGCCACTGCTGGCGGAGAGCTCGCTCAGCCCGACCTCGCCACCGGCGTCGGCCATTCTTTCGAGCAGGTCGAAGGCGCGCTCCAGGGACTGCACGCCACCGCTGGAAGCGGTCTTGGCGGCGTCGGTGGTGCTGGCGCTGGACGTCGGCACGTCAACGGTCCTTTCGGGCAGGCGGGCAAGTCAGCAGCCTACCGGGCGCCTGCGCCCGGCACACCGCTCTCGTCAAGGCGTCCTTGCCGGTCAGGCACCGTTTGTCCCAGTGCCGGCGGTCGCCTCCGGCGATCTTCTGCCGGTCTCTTCAGTCAAATCTACCTTCTGCTTCGCGAAATTTCAGTTTCACCTTGTGGAAACATCCAGGCGTCCGGAGGTGGATCAGGAGGGTCTTGACGGACCGGAGTCCGGAGTGAAGACTTCTTCAACAGTTCGTTGAATTTCACAGTGCGGATTCGCCGTACAGGATCGCCGTCAGGATCGCTGAACGGAATGGATTCGCTGTACAACAGAAGGGAAGTGAGGATACGGGTGTCCGACAGGGACGTGAACCTGGTACTGCGCTCCACGCGCGTCATCACCCCGGAGGGGACCCGCGCCGCATCGGTCGCCGTCGCCGCCGGGAAGATCGCGGCGGTACTGCCGTACGACGCCGAGGTGCCGTCCGGGGCCCGGCTGGAGGACTTCGGGGACGATGTCGTGCTCCCCGGCCTCGTCGACACCCATGTCCATGTGAATGACCCCGGCCGCACTGAGTGGGAGGGCTTCTGGACCGCCACCCGCGCGGCGGCTGCCGGCGGCATAACGACCCTGCTGGACATGCCCCTCAACTCCCTCCCGCCGACCACCACGGTCGAGAACCTCGCCACCAAGCAGGAGGTGGCCCGCATCAAGGCGCATATCGACGTCGGCTTCTGGGGCGGCGCGATCCCGTCCAATGTGAAGGACCTGCGGCCGCTGTACGACGCCGGTGTCTTCGGCTTCAAGAGCTTCCTGTCGCCGTCGGGCGTGGAGGAGTTCCCGGAGCTCGACCAGGAGCAGCTCGCCCGTTCCATGGCCGAGATCGCCGGCTTCGGCGGACTGCTGATCGTGCATGCGGAGGACCCGCACCATCTGGCCGCCGCGCCGCAGGAGTCCGGACCGAAGTACGCCGACTTCCTCGCCTCCCGGCCGCGCGACGCCGAGAACACCGCGATCGAAGGCCTGATCGCGCAGGCGCAGCGGTTCAACGCCCGCGTACACGTACTGCACCTGTCCTCCTCCGACGCGCTGCCGCTGATCGCGGCCGCCAAGCGGGACGGCGTCAAGATCTCGGTCGAGTCCTGTCCGCACTTCCTCACCCTCACGGCGGAGGAAGTCCCGGACGGGGCAACGGAGTTCAAGTGCTGCCCGCCCATCCGAGAGGCGGCGAACCAGGACGCGCTGTGGGAGGGCCTGGCGGACGGGACGATCGACTGCATTGTCTCCGACCACTCGCCCTGCACCACCGATCTGAAGACCCCGGACTTCGCGTCCGCCTGGGGCGGCATCTCCTCGCTCCAGCTGGGCCTCCCGGCGATCTGGACCGAGGCCCGCAAACGCGGCCGCACGCTCGAGGACGTCGTCCGCTGGATGTCGGCGGCTCCCGCAGAGCTCGCGGGCCTGAGCCGGAAGGGCGCCATCGAGGCGGGCCGTGACGCGGACTTCGCGGTCCTCGCGCCGGACGAGACCTTCACCGTCGACCCGGCCGAGCTCCACCACCGCAATCAGGTCACGGCCTACGCCGGCAAGACCCTGCACGGAGTCGTCAGGTCGACGTGGCTGCGCGGCGAACGCATCGTGGAGAACGGCACCCTGGCCGAGCCGACCGGCCGGCTGCTCGAAAGGAACAACTGATCGTGTCCATACCTTCCTTCACCGGTGACGCCGGCCCGTTCGGCGGCGGCGACCCGTACGCCGACTACCGCACGGCCGACTTTCCCTTCGCCCACTACGCCGACCTCGCCGACCGCCGGCTCGGCGCGGGCGTCATCGCCGCCAACGACGAGTTCTTCGCCGAGCGCGAGAACATGCTGAAGCCCGAGGCCGCGGAGTTCGACCCGGAGCACTTCGGCCACAAGGGCAAGATCATGGACGGCTGGGAGACCCGCCGTCGCCGCGGTGTGAGCGCCGCGCAGCCGCACCCGACCGACGAGGACCACGACTGGGCGCTGGTACGGCTCGGTGCGCCCGGCGTCGTACGCGGCATCGTCGTCGACACAGCCCACTTCCGCGGCAACTACCCGCAGGCGGTGTCGGTCGAGGCCGCGTCGGTGTCCGGTTCACCCTCGCCCGAGGACCTCGTCGCCGACGACGTGAAGTGGACGACGCTCGTTCCCCGTACCGCCGTCGGCGGCCACGCGGCGAACGGCTTCGCGCTCGACGTCGAGCAGCGCTTCACGCACCTGCGTGTCAACCAGCATCCCGACGGCGGCATCGCCCGCCTGCGGGTCTACGGCGAGGTCGCGCCCGACCCGGCGTGGCTCGGCGTGCTGGGCACCTTCGACCTCGTGGCGCTGGAGAACGGCGGCCGGGTCGAGGACGCCTCCGACCGCTTCTACTCCCCGGCCACCAACACCATCCAGCCGGGCCGCTCCCGCAAGATGGACGACGGCTGGGAGACCCGCCGCCGCCGGGACAAGGGCAACGACTGGATCCGCTACCAGCTGGTGGAGCAGGCCGAGATCCGCGCGGTGGAGATCGACACGGCGTATCTGAAGGGCAACAGCGCGGGCTGGGCGGCGGTTTCGCTCCGCGACGGTGAGACGGGGGAGTGGGCGGAGATCCTCCCGCGCACGCGCCTGCAGCCGGACACGAATCACCGCTTCGTGCTGGCTGCCCCGGCGGTGGGCACGCACGTCCGGGTGGACATCTACCCCGACGGCGGCATTTCGCGCCTCCGCCTTTTCGGTTCGCTGACGGAGGAGGGCGCGAACCGCCTGGCGGCGCGCCACCAGGAACTGGGCGGCTGAGCCCGGGGGTCTTTCCCCTGCCCGCCCCTTCCCGTAGCTGGGGCTCCGCCCCAGACCCCGCGCCTCAATCGCCGGCGAGGCTGGTATGTCCGTCGGCGAGGAGCCCGTCCGGCGATTGAGGACACCCCGGAAGGGCGTACGGGGGCCTGGGGCGGAGCCCCGGTCACGCCGCGTGGCCGCCGTCCACCGACAGCTCCGCGCCCGTGATGTATGCCGCCTCGTCGCTCGCCAAGTACGCGACCAGGGACGCCACTTCCTCCGCGCTGCCGAAACGGCCCAGCGCCGTGTCCGCCTTCTGCGGCTCGGCGTACGGGCCGTCAGCCGGGTTCATGTCCGTGTCGATCGGGCCCGGGTGGACCAGGTTCGCCGTGATGCCGCGCCCGCCCAGCTCCCGGGCCAGCGCCTTGGTCAGGCCGGTCAGTGCGGACTTGCTCATCGCATAGAGCGTGCCGCCGGGACCCGGCACATGCTGCGCCATGCAGCTGCCGATGGAGACGATCCGCCCGCCGCGCTCCATCCGGGCGGCCGCCGCCTGCGCGGCGAGGAACACCGCCCGTACATTCACATCGAGCACCTGGTCCACATCGCCTGCGGACAGGCCCTCGATGGGACCGAGTACGCCGACGCCCGCGTTGTTGACCAGGATGTCGAGCCGCCCCAGCCGGTCCGCGGCCCGGCCGACGGCCGCGCCGGGCGCTTCGGCGTCCGCCGCGTCCGCCCGCAGCGCGAAACCCCGCTGCCCCGTCGCCTCGATCTTGTGGACCACCGCCTGAGCGGCCTCCTCGCCGCGCACATACGTGATCGCCACATCGACGCCCTCCCGCGCGAGCCGCAGCGCGATCGCCGCCCCCATGCCGCGACTGCCACCGGTCACCAGAGCCGTCCTGGACATTCCGTACCCCTTTTGTCAGTAGTGGTTACGACCTCAAGGAAAGCGGCCCTGCCTCCTCGGTGCTGGCGGCAAACGGACGTTGAATCCCCGTGTGACCCCCTCAGCAAGAGATCGTCGGCATCGCCATGCGGATGACTGTCATCTCGCTCGAGCCGGGCCGACCGATGAATTCCCGGCACGGGCGGGGTCCGAGTTGATGAACGGAACACCGCACCCAGGAAGCAGGCACTTGCCATGGCACAGCTCTCGATCACCACCTTTGCCACCCTCGACGGCGTGATGCAGGCCCCTGGCGGACCGAACGAGGACCCCAGCGGCGGCTTCGAGCTCGGCGGCTGGTCCGTGCCGTACGGCGACGACGACTTCGGCCGGTTCATCACGGAGGTCTTCGACCAGGCCGGCGCCTTCCTGCTCGGCCGCCGTACGTACGAGATCTTCGCGAGCTACTGGCCCAAGGTGACCGACCCCGCCGACCCGGTCGCGTCGCGGCTCAACTCCCTGCCGAAGTACGTCGCCTCGCGCACGCTCGGCAAGGCCGACTGGGCCGGCACCACGATCATCGACGGTGACCTCGCCAAGGAGGTCGCGGCGCTCAAGGAGCGCACGGACGGTGAGCTCCAGGTCCATGGCAGCGGCGGTCTCGCCCACTTCCTCATGGCGCACGACCTGATCGACAAGCTCAATCTGCTCATCTTCCCCGTCGTTCTGGGCACGGGCCGCCGTCTCTTCGCCAACGGCGCGGTACCGACCGCGTTTCGGCACGCCGGGGCCCGTGTCACGGGCGCGGGCGTGGCCATCCACACGTACGAGCTGGCGGGCCGCCCCGAGTACGGCACATACGAGGCCGAATAAAGCTTGTAGTACTCACGCGTCCACCCGGGTACGGTGATCGCTCCGCGTGCGAGCCGCCGAAGTCTCCACCCTGCCGGAACCCTTGGAGACCCAGGTGTCGTCGATCGCCGTACCCGCTGCTGCCCTCGCGCCCCGACGCGCCTGGCTCACCGACCTGCCCGTGCTGCTGGTGGCCGTGGTGTGGGGCGCCAGCTATCTCGCGGCCAAGGGCATCACCACCACGCACACGGTCGTCGCTGTGCTGGTGCTCCGCTTCGCGCTCGTCCTGCCGGTGCTGGCCGCGGCAGGCCACCGCAAGCTGCGGGCGCTGACCGGCGCGCAGTGGCGCGGCGCCGCTCTCCTCGGGCTCGTGCTGAGCGGGATCTTCCTGCTCGAGACGTACGGCGTCGTGCACACGTCCGCCACCAACGCCGGGCTCATCATCAGCCTCACCATGATCTTCACGCCGCTCGCCGAGGCAGCGGTGAGCAGGGCCCGGCCGCCTCGGGCATTTGTGGCCGCGGCCGGCCTCTCCGTCGCCGGTGTGGTGCTGCTGACCCAGGGCGGCGGCTTCAGCGCGCCTTCGCTCGGCGATCTGCTGATGCTGCTGGCCGCACTGGCCCGTACCGTCCATGTGCTGGCGATGGCCAGGATCAAGGCGGTGCAGAGTGCGGACTCGCTCTCCCTGACGACGGTCCAACTGGGCAGCGCGGTCGCCGTGTTCGCGGTACTGGCCGCCGTCCCCGGTACCGGGGCCTCGCCCTGGTCGGTGGCCGCCGGCTTCGGCCCGCGCGAATGGGCCGGGCTGCTGTTCCTCTCCCTGTTCTGCACGCTGTTCGCCTTCTTCGTGCAGATGTGGGCGGTACGCCGCACCTCGCCGTCGCGCGTCAGCCTGCTGCTCGGCACCGAACCGCTGTGGGCGGCCGCTGCCGGTATCGCGATCGCGGGCGAACACCTCGGCGCGCTCGGGCTGCTGGGCGCCGGCCTGGTCCTGGCGGGCACCACCTGGGGCAGGCGCGCGGCCGACCTGGCGGATTGCTAGGTTCTGGCGCCATGCGATCACTGACGTACGACATAGAGTTCCGGGCACGTGCCAAGCGAGTCCGGGCCTGGGGCTTCGGGCTGCTCTCCGCCGCGGCACTGCTGTGGGTGTGGTTCGGCGTCCAGCTGCTCACGCCGTACGACGCGGGGTATCAGTCCCTGTGCGAGGCGCGGCTCTTCACGGACCGCTCGACGGCCAACGAGGGGTCGTACAACGGCGACAACAGGTGCACGGCCGAACGGGACTGGCCCGAACTTCTGGGCGTACTCGGCCTGTCCGTCCCGGTCTCCGTCGTCGGCGCCGTGCTCTACACCAGCGGCAGCGTCAGCAACCGCATGAGCGAGCACCTCGCCGAAGTGACCAGGCTGAACGAAGCCGCCGCATAGGGCGCGTTTGAGAAGTAGCGCCGTCCGCCCGCAGAGCGGGCCGGATTTCCAAAATCCGCCCTAAGCCCTCCGGTAATGGTCCGCCATCATCAGCACCGCGAAGCCGACCACGGCGATCACAATGTTCGCGAAGATCTCCCGGCCGTGCAGAAAATCGAAGTACTCCGTGACGAAGCGCGCGAGCCCGAGAAAGCGGAACCAGCCCGTCAGCTCGCGGAGCACTCCACAGACACCCACGACCAGCAGCACCATGCCGATGCCTTCGAGAATCTTCTTCATACGTTGATCGTGGTCCGGTCCGCCGGGCCGTCGCGTCGGCCCTCGGGATGGGCCGCAGCTCCGAAAGTCTGAGCCCGCGCGACTTTGGTAGCTTCCTTCGGCCGCACGGCCGCATCCGGCTCCCACCTGCGTAGCTTTGTCGATATGACCCGCACGGAGTACCCCTGGCTGCTGCCCTCAGCGATGTCCGACCCGCGGGACCCGGACCTGTCCGGCGACCGGAGCAGGGCCAGGCCGCGCCGTACCGCACGCGACTGGATCGTCGACACCTCCGTCTTCGTCATCGCCGCGGTCATCGGCCTGCTCGCCTCCGAGGCGAGCCAACAGGCCGGCAACTCCGAGCTCGTCGTCTTCGCCGACCAGTTGGTGGGCGCGGCGGCCTGCTGCGCGCTCTGGGCGCGGCGGCGCGCACCGCTCGGGCTCGCGATCACCCTGATCGTCGTCAGCGTGGTGGTGCCGGTCGCCGCCGGCGCGCTTTTGGTGAGCCTGTTCAGCCTCGCCGTGCACCGCCCCTTCAAACCCGTTGCGATCGTCGGTGCCCTTGCCATCGGGGGCTCGGCCGCACAGGCCGCTGTCCGTCCCGACCCGGGCATGTCCTTCCTGGCATCGGTCGTCACCGGACTCATCCTGATTCTGCTGGTCATCGGCTGGGGCATGCTCGTACGAGCCCGCCGTCAGCTCGTTGTCGCCCTGCGCGAGCGCGCCTGGCGGGCCGAGACCGAGGCCGAGCTGCGCGCCGAGCAGGCGCAGCGCCTGGCCCGTGAGGCGATCGCCCGCGAGATGCACGATGTGCTCGCTCATCGGCTGACCCTCCTCAGCGTGCACGCGGGCGCCCTCGAATTCCGGCCGGACGCGCCGCCCGCCGAGGTCGCCCGGGCCGCAGGAGTGATCCGCGACAGTGCGCACGAGGCGCTCCAGGATCTGCGCGAGATCATCGGCGTGCTGCGCGCACCGGGCGACGGCGACGGGGCCGACCGGCCGCAGCCCACCCTCGCCACGCTCGACGCGCTGGTCGCCGAGTCCCGCGAGGCGGGCATGAAGGTCACCCTCGACAACCGCATCACCGACCCGGCCGCCGTCCCCGCAGCCACCGGCCGCACCGTCTACCGGATCGCCCAGGAGGGGCTGACCAACGCCCGTAAGCACGCGCCCGGCACGGAGGTCACCGTCGCCGTGAGCGGCGGACCCGGCCGCGGTCTCACCGTCGACGTGGCCAATCCAGCCCCTCTCGGTGAGGTGGCGAAGGTGCCGGGCTCGGGCCAGGGACTGATCGGTCTGACCGAACGCGCCACCCTCGCGGGCGGCAGGCTCGAGCACGGGGCGACGGCCGACAGCGGATTCCGTGTCCAGGGCTGGCTACCGTGGCCCTCATGACAATCCGGTTGATCGTCGTCGATGACGACCCTCTCGTACGGGCAGGGCTCGCTCTCATGCTCGGCGGGGCGGACGACCTCGAGATCGTGGGGGAGGGGGCCGACGGCTCCGAGGTCGAGGCGCTCGTCGACCGGCTCTCGCCCGATGTGGTGCTGATGGACATCCGGATGCCGGCCGTGGACGGTCTCACCGCCACCGAGACGCTGCGCCGCCGCCCCGACGCGCCCGAGGTCGTCGTCCTGACCACCTTCCACGCCGACGAACAGGTGCTGCGGGCGCTGCGCGCGGG
Organism: Streptomyces sp. NPDC048479; assembly: GCF_040651435.1. Taxonomy (NCBI): domain Bacteria; kingdom Bacillati; phylum Actinomycetota; class Actinomycetes; order Kitasatosporales; family Streptomycetaceae; genus Streptomyces; species Streptomyces sp. NPDC048479. The sequence goes on along the minus strand of NZ_JBEZKA010000002.1, from coordinate 342,143 downwards.
TGCGGCCGGATTCGTGCTGAAGGACACTCCGCCGACCGAGATCGTCGCGGCGGTACGGCGGGTGGCGGCCGGCGATCCGGTGCTCTCCCCGGCCGTTACCCGTCAGTTGATGACGCACGTGGCGGAGCGCACGCACCAGACCCGCAGAGCCGCGGCGACCGAGCGGCTCACCTCGCTCGCGGAACGCGAACGGGAGGTGGCGGTCGCCGTCGGCCGCGGCCGGTCCAATGCCGAGATCGCCGCGACGCTCTATATGAGCGTGCCGACGGTCAAGACGCACGTCTCCCGCATCCTGGCCAAACTGGGGCTCAACAATCGCGTCCAAATCGCCCTGTTGGCCCATGATGCCGGTCTGCTCGACGAGGAGGAGCCGACGTAGGCTGACGCGATGACAATCGTCGATCTGGGGGAGTACGGAACGGACTTCATCGCGAACCCGTATCCGTACTACGCGCGCCTGCGTGAGTCCGGGCCCGTCCATGAGGTGCGCCTGTCGAACGGTGAGGAGATGCGGCTGATCGTCGGCCATGACGAGGCGCGGGCCGCGCTCGCCGTACTCTGCTGGAACGCTGTCCGGACCTGGCCCTCGACCCGGCCGCCGGTCCGCTCGACTGGCTGCCGGGCATTCTGATGCGCGGGGGTGCGAAGCCTTCCGGTGCGGTGGTAGCGGATCATCGACGAGTGAGCGCTTGGCCGGACTCCTCCGCCACCGACTTCCCAAGGAGCACGACGATGCCCGCACTTGACCTCGAAGTGGCCCGGAAGATTCTCGAAAGCCAGCCGTTCAGCCGGCTGCTCCAGGCACGGATCACCGGGTTCGGCGGCGGCGAGGCCGTGCTCGAAGTGGACATCCGCGAAGAGCTGCACCAGCAGAACGGCTATCTGCACGGGGGAGTGCTCGCGTACGCCGCCGACAACTCCATCACCTTCGCCGCCGGTACGACCCTCGGGCCCGCGGTGCTGACCGGCGGTTTCTCCGTCCAGTACATCCGCCCCGCGACCGGGCGCACCCTGGTGGCCCGTGCCGCCGTCGTGCACACTGGCCGCCGTCAGGCCGTCGTCCGCTGCGATCTGTACGCGGTGAACGCGGACGGCGAGGAGACACTCTGCGCCGTCGCGCAGGGCACCGTACTGTCCGCGCAGCAGTCCTGAAGGGGAGACGATGACCACCGAAGCAGCCATCGTCGATCTTGCCGCGCTCGGCGAGGACTTCACCCGCGACCCCTATCCCGTCTACGCCGGGTTACGGGCCCGGGGCCCGGTCCACCGGATACGGATGCCCGAGGGCTACGCGGCCTGGCTGATCGTCGGACACGAAGCGGGGCGTGCCGCGCTCGCCGATCCGCGGCTGTCCAAGGAGTGGCGCAATGTCTCCCCGGAGCTCGGAATCCGCCAGATCGCCTCGGGTGTCACCATGCTCAGCTCCGACGCACCGATGCACACCCGGCTGCGCAAGCTCGTGGCGCGTGAGTTCACGATGCGGCGGGTGGAGCAACTCGCCCCGCGCGTCCAGGAGATCACCGACCGGCTGCTGGACGAGATGGTGCCTGCCGGGCGCGCGAACCTGGTGGACGCGCTCTCCTTCCCGCTGCCCATGGCCGTTATCTGCGAACTGCTCGGCGTGCCGTTCCTGGACCGGGACACCTTCCGGTCCTGGTCCAACACGGCGCTCGCCGCAACCGACGGCGAGGCGCGGATGGACGCCTCCGCGAAGATGACGCAGTATCTGGCGCAGCTGCTCGCGGACAAGCGTGAGCAGCCCTGCGACGACCTGATGAGCGCGCTGATCCATACGGCGGACGAGGACGGCGACCGGCTCAGCCGTGAGGAACTGCTGGGCATGGCCTGGCTGCTGCTCGTCGCCGGGCACGAGACCACCGTCAACCTCATCTCCAACGGGGTGCTCGCCCTGCTTGCCCACCCTGACCAACTGGCCGCTCTGCGTGCCGACTTCTCGCTGCTCGACGGCGCGGTCGAGGAGATGCTGCGCTACGAAGGCCCGCTGGAGACGCCGACGTACCGCTTCACCACCGAGCCCCTGGAGATCGGCGGCACGACGATCCCGGGTGGCGGCGAACTGGTGCTGATCGCACTGGCGGACGCCGACCGCGACCCGGCGCGCTTCGCCGACCCGGACCGTTTCGACATCCGGCGCGACGGCCGCGGCCACCTCGCCTTCGGGCACGGCATCCATTACTGCCTGGGCGCCCCGCTGGCCAGGTTGGAGGCGCGGATCGCGATTCGTTCGCTGCTGGAGCGCTGCCCCGACCTGGCGCTGGACGCGCATCCGGCGGCCCTGACCTGGCGCACCGGCATGCTGATCCGCGGCCCGGAGAGTCTGCCCGTCACCTGGTAGGGGGTCCGGTCGTCAGGCGGTCGGTCGGCAGGTCAGGCGGTCGGTCGGCAGGTCAGGCGGCCGGTCGGTTGTCAGTCGGAGGGGATCTCCTCGAGCCGCACCGGACGGCGCTCCCGCCGCGACAGCTCGCACGCCTCCGCGATCCGCAGCGCCGCCAGTGCCTCCCGCCCGTCGCACGGATTCTCCGCCTCGCCCTGCACCATCCGTACGAACGCGTCCAGCTCTGCCTCGTACGCCGGGGCGAACCGCTCCAGGAAGCCCGGCCACGGCTTGTCCGCCGCGCGCGGGCCCTTGGGCTCGGTCGAGCTGATCGGCGTACGGTCGTCCAGGCCGACCGCGACCTGGTCGAGCTCGCCGACCAGTTCCATCCGTACGTCGTAGCCCGCGCCGTTGCAGCGGGTGGCCGTGGCGGTGGCCAGGGTCCCGTCGTCCAGAGTGAGCACCGCCGCAGCCGTGTCGACGTCGCCCGCCTCGCGGAACATCGCGGGCCCCGCGTCCGAACCGGTCGCGTACACCTCCACGACCTCGCGGCCCGTCACCCAGCGCAGGATGTCGAAGTCATGGACCAGGCAGTCCCGGTACAGGCCGCCGGAGAGCGGCAGATACGCGGCGGGCGGCGGGGCGGGGTCGGAGGTGATGGCCCGTACGGTGTGCAGCCGGCCGAGCGCACCCGACCGTACGATCTCGCGGGCCTTCGTGTAGCCCGCGTCGAACCGGCGCATGAAGCCCAGCTGGAGCAGGGTGCCGGCCTGCTCGACCTCATGGAGCGCGCCGAGCGTGCCCGGTAGGTCCAGCGCGATCGGCTTCTCGCAGAAGGTGGGCAGACCGGCGCGGGCGGCGCGGGCGATGAGTTCGGCGTGGGCGGCGGTCGCCGAGGCGATCACCACGGCGTCCACGCCCCAGGTGAAGATCTCGTCGGCACTCGGCGCGGCGGTGGACCCGGTGCGCTCGGCGACCTCGGCCGCCCGTGCCGCGTCGGCATCCGCCACGACCAGTGAACCGACCTCCCGATGGCGGCTGAGCACACCCGCGTGGAAAGAACCGATTCGTCCCGTACCGATGAGTCCGATGCGCATGGCCCAAAGGTGATGCCCGGCCCGCCGCCATGTCAAGACTTTGTCCTGACAACCGAACTTCACGACTTCCCGTCAACATTCACTGCGACTACGCTCGCTCCGTGCCCAAGCAGCCCAGACACGTGACGGACCCGTCCCTGTCTCTCCAGCTGAGCGTGGACCGCACCAGTCCGGTCCCGCTCTACTTCCAGCTCTCGCAGCAGCTGGAAGCAGCCATCGAGAGAGGGACCCTCACCCCCGGCAGCCTGCTCGGCAACGAGATCGAGCTGGCCAACCGGCTCGGGCTGTCCCGCCCGACCGTCCGCCAGGCCATCCAGTCCCTCGTCGACAAGGGCCTGCTGGTGCGCCGCAGGGGCGTCGGCACCCAGGTCGTGCACAGCCAGGTCAAGCGCCCGCTGGAGCTCAGCAGCCTTTACGACGACCTGGAGGCGGCCGGCCAGCGCCCGGCCACCATCGTGCTGCGCAATGCCTTCGAGCCCGCGAGTGCCGAGGTCGCGGCCGCCCTCGGCGTACCGGAGGGCAGCGACGTCCAGCTGATCGAGCGGCTGCGCTTCGCTCACGGCGAGCCCATGGCCCGGCTGCGCAACCATCTGCCGGCCGGCCTCTTCGAATGCGACACGGAGCGGCTCGAGGCCACCGGCCTGTACCGGATGATGCGGGCCGCCGGGATCACCCTGCACAGCGCCCGGCAGTCGGTCGGGGCGCGGGCCGCCACCGAGCTGGAGGCGGAGCTGCTGACCGAGGCGACCGGCGCTCCGTTGCTGACCATGGAGCGCACCACCTTCGACGACACAGGCCGCGCGGTCGAGTTCGGCTCCCACATCTACCGCGCCTCGCGCTACGCCTTCGAGTTTCAGCTCCTCGTCCGGCCGTGACCCGCCGGTCCTGGCGCCGCCCGGCCGTTTCCGTGCCTCGCGGTGACCCGGTCCACCCGCACGATTCGGTCACGTAAGAATGTCCTTCGCGTAAGAATGTTCGGACAAAGTCTTGACTGCGTCTCGGGACCGCCGTAAAAACGCATCCAGCCGCAACCGGGCGGCCGGGAGATAAGGCGGACCCACCATGCGTACCACCCGCACGGCAGCAGCCCTGCTCGCCGCATGTGCCCTGGTCGTCGTCGCTGGATGCAGCAGTTCCGGCGGCAAGGAGGCGAAGGACAGCCCCTCCAAGGGCGGCGGCGGAGGCGAACCGGCCACCACCGGCCGCCTCAAGATCGCCATGGTGACGCACTCCGGCGAGGGCGACACCTTCTGGGACATCGTCCAGAGCGGCGCCAAGGTCGCGGCCCGCAAGGACAACGTCGAGTTCCTCTACGCAGCCAACAAGGAGGGCAAGGAGCAGGCCCAGCTCGTCCAGACCTACATCGACCAGAAGGTCGACGGCATTGTCGTCACCCTTGCCAAGCCGGAAGCGGTCAAGGAAGTCGTCAAGAAGGCCGTCGCGGCCGGCATACCCGTCGTCACGATCAACTCCGGCGCCGAGTTCTCCAAGGATGTCGGTGCACTCAGCCATATCGGCCAGGACGAGTCCGTGGCCGGCGAGGCCGTCGGCGAGGAGCTCAACAAGCGCGGCAAGAAGAAGGCGATCTGTGTCATCCACGAGCAGGGCAATGTCTCGCTCGAGGCCCGCTGCGCAGGAGTGAAGAAGACCTTCAAGGGCACCGTCGAGAACCTCAACGTCGAAGGCACCAACATGCCCGCCTCCACCTCCTCCATCGAGGCGAAGCTGCAGAGTGCCAAGGACATCGACGCCGTCGTCACACTCGGCGCGCCGTTCGCCGCCGCATCCGTCAAGGCCAAGGAGGGCGCGGGCTCCAGCGCCGAGGTCAACACCTTCGACCTCAACGCCGAAGTGGTCAAGCAGCTCAAGGGCAAGCAGATCGGCTTCGCCGTCGACCAGCAGCCCTACCTCCAGGGCTACCTGGCCATTGACGAGCTGTGGCTCAACAAGACCAACGGCAATGTGATCGGCGGCGGCAAGCCGATCCTCACCGGTCCCGCCCTCGTCACCGAGAAGGACGTGCCCGCGCTGGAGAAGCTCACCGCCGACGGCACCCGATGACCTACGAGGCATACCCGATGCCCACCCTCCGACCTGCTGTGACACATACTTGGGCGGCCGGGGCGCGTCACCACGCCCCCCGGCCGCACCGGGAAGCACAGCGAGTTCGGCAAGAAGGGCACGGGGTCGTGGCTAGGGCAAGGACAGGGGTACGCGCGCTCGGCGCGGTGCTGGCAGCGGTACTCGGAGCCTCCCTGGCGGGATGCAGCAGCACAGGCGGCAAGCGCGCGGAGGACGCCCGCAAGGCACAGGCCGCCGCCGGCAAGGCCGCGGTGACCACCCCTCGCTGGACCTTCGCCATGGTCACCCACTCCGGCGACGGCGACACCTTCTGGGACATCGTCCAGAACGGCGCCGAGCAGGCCGCCGTCAAGGACAACATCAACTTCCTATACTCCCACAGCGACGAGGGCCAGCAGCAGGCCCAGCTCGTCCAGGCGGCGATCGACAAGAAGGTCAACGGCCTGATCGTCTCGCTCGCCAAGCCCGACGCGATGAAGGACGTCATCGCCAAGGCCGAGAAGGCCGGCATCCCGGTGATCACCGTCAACTCCGGCTCCGAGCAGTCCAAGGCGTACGGCGCGCTCACCCATATCGGCCAGGACGAGACGATCGCCGGCGAGGCCGTCGGCGACGAACTCGACAGACGCGGCAAGAAGAAGGCCCTGTGCGTGCTGCACGAACAGGGCAACGTCGGCCACGAGCAGCGCTGCGCCGGAGCGAAGAAGACCTTCGGCGGCCAGATGCAGAACCTGTATGTCGACGGCACCAACATGCCCGACGTCCAGGCGTCCATCGAGGCGAAGCTCCAGGCCGACCGCTCCATCGACTCCGTCGTCACTCTGGGCGCGCCGTTCGCGGACGCCGCCGTCCAGGCCAGGAAGACCGCGGAGAGCGAGGCCGAGGTCGACACGTTCGACCTCAACGCCAAGGTCGCCACCGCTCTGACGGCCGGCACCCTCGGATTTGCCGTCGACCAGCAGCCGTACCTCCAGGGGTACGAGGCTGTGGATCTGCTCTGGCTCTACAAGTACAACGCCGATGTCCTCGGCGGCGGGCGGCCCGTCCTCACCGGACCGCAGATCATCACCAAGAACGACACCGCCGAGCTGCAGCAATACACGGAGCGGGGGACCCGATGAGCGCTACCGCACCACCTGCCACACCGGACAGCACACCGGACAAGACCGACGAGCGGCTGCTGCGCACCTCGCCGCTTCGCAAGCTGCTGGGCCGGCCCGAACTGGGCTCGGTCGTCGGCGCCGTGGCGGTCTTCATCTTCTTCTCGATCATCGCCGAATCGTTCCTGCGGGCGTCCAGTCTGTCCACCGTCCTGTACGCGGCCTCGACCCTCGGCATCATGGCCGTACCCGTCGCGCTGCTGATGATCGGCGGCGAGTTCGACCTCTCGGCCGGCGTCCTGGTGACCAGCTCCGCGCTGATCTCCTCGATGTTCAGCTACCAGATGACGGCCAACGTCTGGGTCGGCGTGCTCGTCTCGCTGCTCGTCACGCTCGCGGTCGGTGTCTTCAACGGCTTCATGCTGACCCGTACGAAACTGCCCAGTTTCATCATCACGCTCGGTACGTTCCTGATGCTGACCGGCCTCAACCTCGGCTTCACCAAGCTGATCAGCGGCACGGTCTCGACCAAGTCCATCGCCGACATGGAGGGCTTCGAGTCGGCCAAGAAGCTCTTCGCCTCGCAGCTCACCCTCGGTGACGTCACGCTGAAGGTAACCATCCTGTGGTGGTTCGTCCTGGTGGCGCTGGCCACCTGGATCCTGCTGCGTACACGCTTCGGCAACTGGATCTTCGCGGTCGGCGGCGGCGCCGACGCGGCCCGCGCGGTCGGTGTCCCGGTCAACAAGACCAAGATCGGCCTCTACATGGGCGTCGCCTTCGCCGCCTGGATCTCCGGCCAGCATCTGCTCTTCTCGTTCGATGTGGTGCAGTCCGGCGAGGGCGTCGGCAATGAGCTGACGTACATCATCGCGGCCGTCATCGGCGGCTGTCTGATCACCGGCGGCTACGGCTCGGCGATCGGCTCCGCGGTCGGCGCGTTCATCTTCGGCATGACCAGCAAGGGCATCGTGTACGCGGAGTGGAACCCGGACTGGTTCAAGTTCTTCCTCGGGGCGATGCTCCTTCTGGCCACCCTGCTCAACGCATGGGTCCGTAAGCGTGCGGAGGCAAGCAAATGACGGCCCTCGTCGAGCTCGACAACGTCAGTAAGTACTACGGCAATATCCGCGCGCTGGAAGGCGTCTCGCTCGAGGTCCACGCCGGGGAGATCTCCTGTGTGCTCGGCGACAACGGCGCCGGCAAGTCCACCCTGATCAAGATCATCGCGGGTCTGCACCGGCACGACACGGGCACCTTCCTGATCGAGGGGGAGCAGGCGAACCTGGCCAGCCCGCGCGAAGCCCTGGACCGCGGTATCGCCACGGTCTACCAGGACCTCGCGGTCGTACCGCTGATGCCGGTCTGGCGGAACTTCTTCCTCGGCTCCGAGCCGACCAAGGGCGCGGGTCCCTTCAAGCGCCTCGACGTCGAGCTGATGCGCGAGACGACCCGTTCCGAACTGCTCCGGATGGGCATCGATCTGCGCGATGTCGACCAGCCCATCGGGACGCTCTCGGGCGGTGAGCGCCAGTGCGTGGCGATCGCCCGGGCCGTCTACTTCGGCGCGAAGGTCCTGGTTCTGGACGAGCCGACCGCCGCGCTCGGCGTCAAGCAGTCCGGCGTTGTACTGAAGTATGTGGCGGCGGCACGCGACGCGGGTCTGGGCGTCGTGCTGATCACCCACAACCCGCACCACGCCTATCTGGTCGGCGACCGCTTCGTACTGCTCAAGCGCGGCACCATGTCCGCCAGCCACACCAAGGACTCGGTCACCCTCGACGAGCTCACCCGGCAGATGGCGGGCGGCAGCGAGCTCGAGGACCTGCGGCACGAGCTGGAGAGGGCGCCGATGCCGACGCACCTGGGCGGTCACCCGGTGAAGGACGGGCCGCCCACGCCGTAGCGCGCCTGCGGTGGTCCGAACCGGGGCTCCGCCCCAGACCCTGCGCCTCAAACGCCGGCAGGGCTGGGTTTTCAGCCCGTCCGGCGTTTGAGCACCGGGGGTACCGGGGCGGAGCCCCGCGCCCCCGACCCCGCCGGATGGCAGAATCGGGCCCGGTGGGCACCGCCCACTCCGGGCCGTGACAGCACCCGGCCCCCGACACCCCACAGGGACATGAGCACGTACCGCGACTTCGCCCACCGAGGCTCTGCCCGCGCCACCGTCCTGAAGACTGTCGGCACCCGGGAACGGCGCTCTCACCTCTCCGCGCCCCGGGTTCCCACGGTCGGCATCGACATCGGCGGTACGAAGGTGATGGCGGGCGTCGTCGACGCCGACGGGGTCATCCTGGAGAAGATCCGCACCGAGACGCCGGACAAGTCCAAGAGCCCCAAGGTCGTCGAGGACACCATCTGCGAGCTGGTGCTCGATCTCTCCGACCGTCACGATGTGCACGCCGTCGGTATCGGCGCGGCCGGCTGGGTCGACGCCGACCGCTCCAAGGTCCTCTTCGCGCCCCATCTGGCCTGGCGCAACGAGCCCCTGCGCGACGCCGTCGCGGCCCGGCTCGCCGTGCCCGTACTGGTCGACAACGACGCCAACGCCGCCGCCTGGGCGGAGTGGCGCTTCGGCGCGGGCCGCGGCGAGGACCACCTCGTGATGATCACCCTCGGCACCGGCATCGGCGGCGCGATCCTCGAGGGCGGCCAGGTCAAGCGCGGCAAGTACGGAGTCGCGGGTGAGTTCGGTCATATGCAGGTCGTGCCCGGTGGCCACCGCTGCCCCTGCGGCAACCGTGGCTGCTGGGAGCAGTACAGCTCCGGCAACGCGCTCGTGAGAGAGGCCCGCGAGCTCGCCGCCGCCGACTCCCCGGTCGCGCACAGCCTCATCGAGCGCGTCGGCGGCAACATTCCCGAGATCACAGGCCCGCTCATCACCGAACTCGCCCGCGAGGGCGACGCCATGTGCATCGAGCTCTTCCAGGACATCGGCCAGTGGCTCGGCGTCGGCATCGCCAACCTCGCCGCCGCCCTCGACCCCTCCTGCTTCGTCATCGGAGGTGGGGTCAGCGCCGCCGACGACCTGCTCATCGGGCCCGCCCGCGAAGCCTTCCGCCGGCATCTCACCGGCCGTGGCTACCGCCCGGAGGCCCGGATCGCCAAAGCCCAGCTCGGCCCCGAGGCGGGTATGGTCGGCGCGGCCGATCTCGCGCGGCTCGTGGCGCGCCGCTTCCGCCGGGCCAACCGGCGCCGTGTGGAGCGCCATGAGCGGTATGAGCGCTATGCGCAGGCCATCCGTAACTCCAGCACCACCCGCCCCACCCAGGAACCGTAGCCATGACCGTGCCCCGACAGTCCACCTCTCCGGACGACAGCGCCCACCCTCCCGAGAACCGGCGCCATATGATCCGCCGCCGCTGGCTGACGGCGATCATCATCGTGCTGCTCGTCGGAGTCCCGGCCGGCTATCTGGTGATCTCCGCCGAGCAGAGCCGCGACAGCGGCCGGGACAAGGAGGCGGAGTCCTCGGCCACCAGCCTGCGGGAGACCTGGCCCTCCCAGACGAAGCGCCGTGTGTTCGAGGTGCCCATCCCGCCGAAGTCCACGGACGTCGCCTACTACGAGACGAGCAACTGGAAGACCAGCCGGCTGTTCGTGCAGTTCCGCACCACCTCCGGCGGGCTCGACCTGTTCCTGGAGGGCGTGGGGACGAGCCGCGCCAAGCTCCACGACGGCGTGGTCGCCATCAGCGCGCGTGACGCCGCGACGGCGGGCTGGGACTTCAGCGCCGGTCAGGGCGACTGGGCGGGCACCAGCCACCCGCAGAAGGACCCGCGGCCCACCCAGGACATCACCGTCGACCTGAGCGACACGGCCCGCCCCACGGTGTACGTGGTAGCGACAGCGACCCCCTGACCGGACGACGAAACTTCACTGGATAGCGTGGAGAGGGTGAGTGAGACGCAGACGCCCCCGAAGACCCTGCAGTACCGGATCGACGGTCCCGACGACGCCCCCGTGCTCATCCTCGGCCCCTCTCTGGGTACCACATGGCACATGTGGGACCGGCAGATTGCCGAGCTCTCCCGCCGGTGGCGGGTGTTCCGGTTCGACCTGCCCGGTCACGGCGGCGCGCCCGCCCATCCGGCCACCGCCGTCGCCCAGCTCGCCGACCGGCTGCTCGCGACCCTTGACGAGCTGGGCATCCAGCGCTTCGGTTACGCGGGCTGCTCCATCGGCGGCGCGATCGGCATCGAACTGGCACTGCGCCAACCGCAGCGGGTGGCCTCCCTCGCACTGGTCGCCGCCTCGCCCCGGTTCGGCACCGCCGACGAGTTCCGCCAGCGTGGTGTGATCGTCCGCACCAATGGCCTGGACCCGATTGCGCGCACCGCGCCCGAGCGCTGGTTCACCCAGGGCTTCGCCTCCGCCCAGCCCGCGATCGTCGAGTGGGCCGTCCAGATGGTCCGCACCACCGACCCCGGCTGCTACATCGCCGCCTGCGAGGCACTCGCGGCCTTCGACGTCCGCGGCGAACTCGGCCTCGTCGGCGTCCCCACGCTGGTCCTGGTCGGCTCCGAGGACCAGGTCACCGGGCCCGCGGAGGCCCGCACGCTGGTCGCCGGGATTCCGGACGCCCGGCTCGCGCTGGTCCCGGGTGCCTCCCACCTCGCCCCCGTCGAGCAGCCCGCCGCAGTATCCGATCTGCTCGAACGCCACTTCTCCACGGCGTGGCAGGACACGCTGTCGGCCATTCCGGCGCCGCCGGTCGTGCCCGCGATCTCCGCACCCGTGGCGCCCGTCGCCGAGATCGCCGCGGCCGCGCCCGAGCAGCCGCAGGCCGTGCGGACAGGGCGCCCCGACCCGTACATCGCCGGGATGAAGGTGCGCCGCGAGGTTCTCGGCGACGCGCATGTGGACCGGGCGACGGCCGAGGCCGACGACTTCACGGGCGATTTCCAGGAGCTGATCACCCGCTACGCCTGGGGCGAGGTCTGGACCCGCGAGGGCCTGGACAGACGCACCCGCAGCGTGGTGACGCTCACCGCACTGGTCGCGGGCGGACATCTGGACGAGCTGGCCTTCCACACCCGCGCCGCGCTGCGCAACGGACTGACCCCCGCCGAGATCCGGGAAGTCCTGATCCACGCGGCCGTGTACTGCGGCGTCCCCGCGGCGAATTCCGCCTTCAAGGTGGCCCAGGCCGTGATCCAGCAGGAGACCACCCCCAAGGCGTAGCAGGATGGGGAGCATGAGGCTCACGAAGAAGACGCATGCCTGCATCCGGCTCGAGAAGGACGGGCAGACGCTCGTCATCGATCCCGGCACCTTCAGCGAACAGGACGCGGCCATCGGCGCGGACGTCATCCTGGTCACCCACGAGCACCTCGACCACTTCAACGAGGACCGGCTGCGAGCCGCCCTCGAGGCGAACCCGGCAGCCGGGATCTGGACCCTGCGGAGCGTCGCCGAGAAGATCTCGGCGGCCTTCCCGGGCCGCGTCCACACGGTCGGCCACGGCGACACCTTCAGCGCGGCCGGCTTCGACGTACAGGTCCACGGAGAGCTGCACGCGGTGATCCACCCGGACATCCCGCGGATCACCAACGTCGGCTTCCTGGTGGACGGTTCGGTCTTCCACCCCGGCGACGCGCTCACCGTCCCGGACCACCCGGTCGAGACGCTGATGATCCCGGTACAGGCCCCCTGGAACAAGATCTCCGAGGTCATCGACTACGTACGCGAAGTGAAGCCGCAGCGCGCCATCGACATCCACGACGCGCTGCTCACCGATCTCGCGCGCCCCGTCTACGACAACCAGATCGGTGCCCTGGGCGGCGCGGAGCACGGTCGGCTGGCCCCGGGCGAGGCGACCGATCTGTGACACCACAACCCTGACCGCCACGCTCCGACCGGCCCCCTGGCTGCCCCCTGACCGCCGCACCGCTCACTGTCAGACCCCCCGGATAGGCTGTCGGGCATGCGCATCGCCACCTGGAACGTCAACTCGATCACCGCTCGGCTGCCCCGGCTGCTGGCCTGGCTGGAGAGCACCGGCACGGACGTGCTGTGCATCCAGGAGACCAAGTGCACCGAGGAGCAGTTCCCCGCCGACGAGCTGCGAGAGCTCGGCTACGACTCCGCGGTCAACGCCAACGGCAGGTGGAACGGCGTGGCCCTGGTCTCCCGGGTCGGCCTGGACGAGGTCGTCAAGGGCCTGCCCGGCGGACCGGACTACGGGGGTGCGCAGGAGCCGCGGGCGATCTCCGCGACCTGCGACGGCGTCCGTGTCTGGTCGGTCTATGTGCCCAACGGCCGCGAGATCGCCCACGACCACTACGCCTACAAGCTGCGCTGGCTGGAGGCGCTGAAGGCCTCGGTGGCCGAGGACGCGGCGGGCGAGCGCCCGTTCGCGGTCCTCGGCGACTTCAATGTCGCACCGACCGACGAGGACGTCTGGGACCCTGCGCTCTTCGAGGGCGCCACGCATGTCACCCCGGCCGAGCGTGCGGCGCTCGCCGCGCTGCGCGAGGCCGGGCTGTCCGATGTGATGCCCCGCCCGCTGAAGTACGACCGTCCGTACACCTACTGGGACTACCGCGAGCTGCGCTTCCCCAAGAACAAGGGCATGCGTATCGACCTGGTCTACGGCAACGAACCCTTCACCAAGGCGGTCGAGGACAGCTATGTCGACCGCGAGCAGCGCAAGGGCAAGGGTGCCTCGGACCACGCACCTGTTGTTGTCGATCTGGACATCTGACGGCGGTTGACGCGCGCCCTGTGGTGCGTACGGCCGCGGGGATGCGAGGCTGAGCAGTATGAACATCCCTTTCTTGGACAACTGGCTCAAGCGGCACGGCGGTGACCTGGAGGAGATGGCGGTCACCGCCGGAGCCGAGAACGACCCGGAGAGAGCGGCGGCCATCGCCGAGCTGCTCTCCGAGTGTGAGCTGCTGCGTGTCCGAGCGGGGCAGGCCGGGCTCGAACTGGACGACTCCCCGGCCTCGTTGACCGCCCTCGACCAGTTGCCTCCGCGCTGGCGCGACGACCCGGAGGAGCTGCCCTGGCTGGGCAACGACGCGGGTCTCTACCTCGGCACCGTGATCGTCCGTACGGTCCCCGGCGCGACCTGGCACATCTGGCCGGCCGGCCATCCCGTGGTGCGGCTCGTCTCCGGCCGCGAGATCGGGGTCGTGGAGGCGGGTCTTGACTGGGCGGTCAATGGAGCGCCCGAGCTCTCCCAGGTGTACGCGGAAGCGGCAGAAGCCTGACGTCGCGCCGGCTCGCCGGCCCGGCGACGATCATGGACGGCCGTACTTAATACGGCTTATGCCCCATTTATGCGTGTCGAGTGCGAAGTCTCTTATCGGGCTGGATAGTTTGCGCTGACCTCGACACAGCTGAGAGTGGGTGGGGCAACGTATGGCCGTCGATCCGTTGATCGAGCTGCGTAACGTCAACAAGCACTACGGACAGTTGCACGTTCTCCAGGACATTGATCTCACCGTCGGACGCGGTGAGGTCGTTGTGGTCATCGGCCCCTCCGGCTCCGGCAAATCAACACTCTGCCGTACGGTCAACCGGCTCGAGACGATCGAGTCGGGTCACATCAGCATCGACGGTCAGCCGCTGCCCGAGGAGGGCCGCGCGCTCGCCAAGCTCCGCGCCGACGTCGGCATGGTCTTCCAGTCCTTCAATCTCTTCGCCCACAAGACCGTGCTGGACAATGTCTCGCTCGCGCCCGTCAAGGTCCGCCGCCGCAAGAAGGAGGAGGCGGACAGGCGCTCCCGCGAACTCCTGCAACGCGTAGGCCTCGCCGACCAGGCCGAGAAGTACCCGGCCCAGCTCTCCGGGGGTCAGCAGCAGCGCGTGGCCATCGCCCGCGCGCTCGCCATGGACCCCAAGGTCATGCTCTTCGACGAGCCGACCTCGGCCCTCGACCCGGAGATGATCAACGAGGTGCTCGAGGTCATGCAGCAGCTCGTCCGCGACGGAATGACCATGGTCGTCGTCACCCACGAGATGGGCTTCGCCCGGTCCGCCGCGAACCGCGTCGTCTTCATGGCGGACGGCCGCATCGTCGAGGACCGCACCCCGGAGGACTTCTTCACCAACCCCGAGAGCAACCGCGCCAAGGACTTCCTCTCCAAGATCCTCAAGCACTGACGGGGGTGAGGACTCATGATGCGTACGAGACGTATGAGACGTGCTCTCGCGGTGCTGGCGCTCGTCCTGGCCGTCGCCGCCACCGCGGCCTGCGGAAAGGAGGGCAGCCCGCCCGTCAAGGGCCCGCAGACCGAGCGGCTGCCGCGGTACACCGTGGCCACCGGCTTCCAGCTGCCCGACTCGCCGACCTGGAACAAGGCCAGAAAGCGCGGCCATCTTGTCGTCGGCGCCAAGGAGGACCAGCCCTACCTGGGCGAGAAGGACCCGGCGAGCGGTCGCTACACCGGGTTCGACATCGAGATCGCCAAAATGGTCTCCGCCTCACTGGGCTTCGACCCGAACACCGTCCAGTTCATGACGATCGCCTCGGCGAACCGCGAAACCGCCCTGCAGAACGGGCAGATCGACTACTACGTCGGCACCTACACCATCAACGACAACCGTAAGAAGCTCGTCGGTTTCGCAGGCCCGTACTACCTGGCCGGCCAGTCCCTCCTCGTACGGGCCGACGAGCACGACATCAAGGGCCCCCAGGACCTGGCCGGCAAGCGCGTCTGCTCGGCCGCCGGATCGACGCCGTACCAGCGGATCGCGGCCGACTACCCGAAGGCCGACCTCGTCGCGTACGACACCTACTCCATCTGCGTGGACAACCTGCTGACCTATCAGGTCGACGCCGTCACCACCGACGACGCCATCCTCACCGGCTACGCGGCCAAGGTGCCCGAAGAGCTCAAGGTGGTCGGCAAGCCCTTCTCCAAGGAGCCGTACGGCATCGGTGTCCCGCGCAGCGACAACGCCCTGCGCTTCGCCATCGACGACGCCCTCGAGGCCAACGAGAAGAACGGGAACTGGAAGAAGGCCTACGAGGCGACACTCGGCCTCTCCGGAGTGCCGGCCCCACAGCCGCCACCGATCGACCGCTACCCGGCGAGCTGAGGACACCGTGTACGTACTGATCGACAACTTCTCCCTGTACTCCGAGGGCTTCTTCGGCACCGTCAAGCTGACGGTCTACGCCTCGCTGCTCGCCCTGGTCCTCGGCTTCATCATGGCCTCCTTCCGGGTCGCGCCCGTCCGCTCCCTCCGGGTGCTGGGCACGGTGTGGGTGACCGTGCTGCGCAACACCCCGCTGACGCTGCTCTTCTTCGCCGTTCTGCTCGGCCTGCCGCGCTTCGGACTCGTCCTGCCCTTCGAGCTCTTCGCGGTGATCGCGCTGGGCTGCTACACCTCCGCGTTCATCTGCGAGGCACTTCGCGCCGGCATCAACACCGTGCACAAAGGGCAGGGCGAGGCGGCCCGCAGCCTCGGCATGAACTTCGGCCAGACCCTCAACAGCGTCGTCCTGCCACAGGCATTCAGGAGCGTCATCCCGCCGATCGGCTCCACGCTCATCGCGCTCGCCAAGAACTCCGCGATCGCCGGCGCGTTCAGCGTCACCGAGCTGCTCGGCACCTACAAACCCCTCAGTGAGCTGGGCTACAGCATCATCTGGACCTTCGTCTGGATCGCCGTCGGCTACCTGATCATCACCCTGACCATCAGTGCGTTGTTCAATGTGCTGGAGAAGCGCTATGGAGTCGCCCGATGACCGATTCCACCGCCCTCTACGACATCCCGGGTCCCAACACCCGCAAACGTCACCGCACTTATGGTGTCGTCTCGACCGTCGTGGTCGTGGCGCTGTTCGGCTGGATCCTCTATCTGCTCTTCGACACCGGACAGTTCACCGCGACCAAATGGACTCCGTTCGAGTACAAGGGCATTCAGGAGCTGCTGCTGCGCGGACTTGGCAACACACTCATCGCCTTCGCCTGTGCCGCGGTGCTCTCGCTCGCCCTCGGCGGGGTCCTCGCCACCGGCCGGCTCTCCGACCACCGGCCGGTGCGCTGGGCGGCCACCGCGGTGGTCGAGTTCTTCCGCGCCATGCCCGTACTGGTGATGATCTTCTTCATCTTCGTGGCGCTCAAGGTGCAGCCGCTGCCCGCGCTGGTGGCCGGACTGACGCTCTACAACGGCTCGGTGCTCGCCGAGGTGTTCCGGGCCGGCGTCAACTCGGTCGAACGCGGACAGCGGGAGGCCGCGTACACCCTGGGGATGCGCAAGACCCAGGTCATGTCATACGTCCTGGTTCCACAGGGAGTTCGCGCCATGTTGCCGACGATCATCAGCCAGCTGGTGGTGACTCTGAAGGACACCTCGCTCGGCTATCTGATCACCTATGAGGAGTTCCTCCACGCGGGCAAGCTCATCGCCTCGAATCTCGACTACGATTTGCCGTTCATCCCTGTGGTGATGGTGATCTCGCCTATCTACATCGGGATGTGCATGCTGCTCTCCTGGTTCGCCAACTGGATGGCCAGGCGACAGCGGCGCAACCCGAAAACAGAGGCCGCGGATGTCGCCCCGGCCGAACCAGGGACGCTGCTGCCGGGTGTGCAGTAGCTCAGGGGCAATGGCCCGCCCGGCAGCAGCCGGTGATCACTTCTCGTGCAGCGGGACCGACAGATATGACGGGTCGGCTGCGGACGAGGAGAAGGTCAGCTGCGCGCCGGACGGGTTGTGCTCGATGTAGAGCGGGTCGACGGTGTCGACGACCACGGCGAGACGGTGGCCGGCCGGTACGTCGTAGGCGGTGGAGAACAGCTCCAGGTCGACGGTGAACGGCTTTCCGGGTGTCTCGCCGTGGAAGGTGTACGGCGCGTTGCTGACCAGCTTGCCGAGGCCGAGCGGGCCCACGTCGTAGAGATACGCGACGAGGGTGCCGCTCTCCTTGGTGCCGGTGACCGTGGTGTGCAGCTTCGTGGTGCCGCGCACCCGCTGCTCGGAGCCGTACCGCTCCGACTGCCAGACGGCGGCGAAGGCGCGCGGCAGCAGCGGGATCCACGCCATCGGGGGCACCTTGGCGAACTGGTCCAGGATGCTGGAGAGGAAGATGATCCCGCCGTCGGCGCCCGAGTCGATGTTGGCGTGGATCTTCTTGGTGCCGTCCAGCTCGATCTTCCGCTCCGTCGCCGCCACCGACTTCCAGTCCGGATAGCTCTCGTACGCGCCGGTGGAACGGGACTTGAGGCGGACCGGCTGCTCGCGCTCGACGCCGTTGTCGACGCCCTTGAGGTAGTGGTCGAGCCAGCGATGGGTGCTGGTCCAGGTGTCGTTGGGCAGGCCGAACAGTCCGGTGCCTTCGGCAGTGGCGTGGTCACCGGGGCGGAACTCCAGCCGCTTGGGGCCGGTGAGCTTCTCGTAGAAGTCCGCGTACTGGTTGGGTGGGAAGATCGTGTCGCCCCAGGCGTTGCCGAGCATGATGGCGGCGCCGTTGGCGTTGATCCGGTCCAGATAGGTGAGGGGAGAGCGCTTCTTCCCCCAGGCGATCAGTCCCGGTTCCTTGCTGACGTCGGCGGAGAAGAAGTCTGCCGTGATCCGCTGGAACTCCTCGCTCGGCCGGCCGGTGAGATACCCCGCTCCGGCGAGCATCGCCGTTGCCTGCAGATGCTGGGTGCGGCGGCTGTAGATGGACTCGCCGAGGTCGGCCCAGCCGCTGAGCGCCGCGACCGCCTTGATCCGCTTGTCGTGGCCGGCGGCCAGCAGACAGATGCCGGCGCCGTACGACATCCCGGCCATGCCGACCTTGGCGGGGTCGGCAGGGGTGTTCGCCAGGGCCCAGTCGATCACCTTGGACGCGTCCGCGATATCGGGCGGACCGGCCACCTCGATTTTGCCGCCGGACTGCCAGAAGCCGCGGACGTTGTAACTCACCACGACATAGCCCGAGTCGGCGAGCTGCTTGGCCTGGGCGAGATATTCGATCTGGGGCAGGCCCCAGCTCGTGGGCAGCACGATCACGGGGTACTTCCGTGTGCCGTCCGCGTCGGCGGGCGTAACGACATTGGCCTTGAGTACGGTGCCGCCATCACCCTTGATGTCGACGAACTGTACGTCCGGGGCGGCGGATTGGGCCTGAACACCGGCCGTCCGGGCAGCGGGTGCCACCCCGGCGGCCGCCCCTACGGCCGGTCCGGCGAGAAGCGCCACGGAGACCGTACCGATCGCGGTCGTGCGCAGAGCCTTGCGCGACTGTCCCACGGGTCACTCCTCACTCGTGTCAATGCAAAGTGACCCGACGGTAACCTGGGGGACTTACTTGAGGTAACTACTCGGTAAGTTACGCGAGGGTAACGATTATTGGACGTCGTGTCAGTGGGAGTGGAGTCCGGCGCCTGCGCCGGCCATCGCCGTGAGGTTCACCCCAACACGTCCTGCCGTGGCTGATGTTGCGCGGTGCGCACGACCTCGGCGCCGACGGCCACGTCATGCGCGAGGTACCCTCCACCCTTGACGATGATGATCGTCTCTTCGGGCTAGGCGTGCTGCAGGCTCGGTACCGGAGGCCAGGTCGTCGAGACCCTCGGCGAGTGGGAGAGACCAGTGGGCGGAGCCACCGACAACGCGCTGTGCCGCGCCTTCCAGATGTGTCCGGCCCGCCGATGACGGCCACCGTCGAGGCGCCGGCCGCGCGGCCCGCGTCCGTACTGCGCAGCGGCGCGGCGATGGTCGCCGGTTCCATCGCCTCCCGGGCCACCGGATTCGTACGGTCCGCCGTCGTCGTCGCGGCCCTTGGCACCGGCCTCCTCGCCGACGGCTACACGGTCGCCAACACCGTCCCGAACGTCCTCTACACCCTGCTCATCGGCGGAGCGCTCAACGCGGTCTTCGTTCCCGAACTCGTCCGGGCCGCCAAGGAACACGAGGACGGTGGAACCGCGTACACCGACCGGCTGCTGACCGCCTGCACCGTCGCACTGCTGCTCATCACGGCGGCGGCCATCCTCGCCGCGCCGTCGCTGGTCGCCTTCTACACCGACTACACGGGCGCGCAGGCAAGTCTGACCGTGGCCCTCGCCCGCTACTGCCTGCCACAGATCCTCTTCTACGGTCTCTTCACCCTGCTCGGACAAGTACTCAACGCCCGCAGCCGCTTCGGCGCGATGATGTGGACGCCGGTCCTCAACAACCTGGTCGTCATAGGGGTGTTCGGGCTGTACCTCGGGGTCGCGGCCGGCAGCGGCGGCACACTCGGCCGGTCCGGGGCCCGGCTGCTCGGCTGGGGCACCACGGCCGGCATCGTCGTCCAGGCGCTCGCGCTGATCCCCTCGCTGCGCGCGGCCGGATTCCGCTGGCGGCCGCGCTTCGACTGGCGCGGCAGCGGGCTCACCCGGCCGCTGCGGTCGGCCGGCTGGCTATTGCTGCTCGTACTGACCAACCAGTTCGCCTACTGGGTGGTGACCCGGCTGTCGACGTCCACCGCTAAGCACGCGGTGGAGGCGGGACTCGCGGGCGGGGCCGGGTACACGGCGTACACCAATGCCTATGTGCTGTGGGCCGTTCCGCAGGGCATCGTCACCGTCTCCCTCGTCACCGCGCTGCTGCCGCGGATGAGCCGGGCCGCGGCCGACAGCGATCTCCCGGCCGTCCGGCGCGATGTCTCGTATGCGCTCGGCTCCAGCGCGGCGGTCGTGGTCCCGGCGGCCTGCGCGATGTTCGCGCTGGCGCCGTGGGTGATGGGGAGCGTTTACGGGTACGGCAGGACCGGGCCGGACGACATCGCGGTGCTGGCCGGGATGCTGATGGCGTTCGCGCCCGGACTGATCGCCTTCTCAGGCCAGTACGTGCTCTCGCGCGGCTTCTACGCGCTCTCCGACACCCGCACCCCCTTCTTCCTCAACCTGGTGATCGTCGGACTCAACGCCGGGCTCTCCGTGGTCGCTTATCTGCTGCTGCCCGCGCGCTGGGCGGTGACCGGAATGGCCGGGGCGTACTCGGTCGCGCTCTTCGCGGGCTTCGCGGTCACCGCGTACACCCTGAACCGCAGACTCGCGACCGGCGGCCGGCCCGCGCTGCTGCGCTCGCCCGGCCTGAGGATGCACGGACGGCTGCTGCTCGCCTGCCTGCCGGCGGGCGCGCTCGGATACGCGGCGGCCCGGTTCGCCGACGCTGCCGGGGACTTCGCGGCGGCGGGCGCCGGGACGCTGACGCTGGCCGCGGTCGTCGCGCTGCTCGCGCGTCCGCTGGGCCTCACCGGAATCACCGCACTGCTGACCGGCGCCCGCCGGCGCCTGCGCCGCTGAACCACGCCGAATCGCCGGAAGGCACCACCGAGGTGACCGCCACCGGCACCGACGGTTCCTGCGGGCCGGAGCGCTGCTCGCTCGCCACCGGATGAGCGGAATTCAGCCGACCTCTGGTGTTCCCGTGGCGGACGTCCCAAGCTCTCGGTGTGGAGAATCCAACGGGCGACACCCCGCCGGCGGCGCTGGTGACCCTCCGGCTGCGCCGGCAGGTCGAGTGGGTGCCCGTCGCGGCGCTCGTGCTGGCCGTCGTCTGGGCCATCGCCGCCGGGGCGATCGTCGACGGCCCCAATGGCACGGCCGGCGGGATCGCCATGTCGGTGATCGGGGTGCCGATCGCCGTCCTCGCGGTCAGCTGCGTGGGCCATCTGGTGCGGCCGCTGCGGGTGAGTGCCGACGCGGCCGGGCTGACCGTGCGGCTGCCGGTCTGGCCGGCCAGAACAGTGCCCTGGTCCGGCATCTCGCGGGTGACCGCACTGCCGCAGTACGTCGTCGTCGGCTGTCGCGCGCCGGTCGGGAAACTGCCGCGGACCTGTCGGCTGCGGGCCGCGTACCGCAGACTCGCTCCCGCCCCTGACAGTGTGGCGAGCGGCCAAGGGCTCTGTTTCGAGACACTGGTATTCGAGCTGGATCCGGCCGAACTGCTGGACGCCATCAGGCAGTATGCGCCGGTGGGGCTCATGGTGACGGACGAAACGCGCCAGTAGGCCTCCACAAGCCCCTCTCCGCCCTTGCCCGGCGGGGCAGTTGACACCACCGTGGTGGTGTAGGCCTCTTCCGGCGATCGGAGCAGCCGTGGCCCCTTTCCTCCTGCCCCATTCACTGTACGGATCGGGCCCGCACCGGATCATCGCCGTGCACGGCTGGCTCGCCGACCGTGCCGACTACGCCGCGATGCTGCCGGACCTCGACCGGCACAACTTCACCTATGTCTTCGTCGATCTGCGAGGCTACGGCGAGGCGCGGGAAGCCCCCGGCACGTACACCACCACAGAGGGCGCCGCCGACATCCTCGCCCTCGCCGACCGGCTCGGCTGGGACTCCTTCTCGCTCATCGGGCACTCGATGGGCGGATCGGTCGTCCAGCGCGTCCTGGCCGCGGCCCCGCACCGGGTACGGCGGCTGGTCGGGATCTCGCCGGTGCCCGCGAGCGGGCTGCACATGCCGCCGGAGCAGCGGGAGCTGTTCGCCTCCGCGGCCACGAAGCCGGAGAGCCGGCGCGCCATCATCGACTTCACCACCGGGTCGGTGCGGCCGGACGCCTGGCTGGACCGGATGGTCGACCGGTCCGTGGACCGCAGCGACCCCGACGCCTTCCGTGCCTGGCTCGACTCCTGGGCGGAGGAGGACTTCCATGACGAGGTGGCGGGCTCGACGACGCCGGCGCTCGCGGTGACCGGGGCCCTCGACCCGGCGATCAGCGCGGACTTCATGCGCCGCACCTGGCTGCGGTGTTACGCACGCGCGAAGCTGGCCGAGCTGGCCTGCGCCGGACACCACGCGATGGACGAGACTCCGCTCCAGCTCATCCGAACGGTCGAGGACTTCCTTCGGGCGGACGGCCGCGTATGAGGCGTATGACAATGCCCGTATGACAAGGCCCGACCGGACCGTGCCGGACGTCTTCGATCCGCGGATCTACGCCGCCGGGCTGCCGCACGACGCCTTCCGCGAGCTGCGCGACCACCACCCCGTGGCCTGGCAGGAGGAGTACGAGGTCCTCGGCTGGCCCGCCGGACCCGGCTTCTGGGCGGTCACCCGCCACGCGGACGTCGTGCGGGTCCTCAAGGACTCCGGGACCTTCTCGTCACACCTCGGCGCCACCCAGATCCGCGACCCCGACCCGGCCGATCTGCCGTTCATCCGCCGCATGATGCTCAACCAGGACCCTTCCCCTCACTTCGCGGGGGAGACCCCGTCGGACCACGGGCGGCTGCGGCGGCTGGTGAGCCGCGCCTTCACGCCGGGACGCATCGACCGCTTCACCCGAGCGGCCCGGATCCGGGCGCGTCAACTCCTTACCGTGGCACGGGATATGGGTCCTGTCATCGACCTGGTCAGCGCCGTCACCGACGATTACGCCCTGCTCAACCTCTCCGATCTGCTGGGCGTCCCGGAGAGCGACCGGGGACTGCTGCTGAAGTGGACCGAGCGCGTCATCGCCTACCAGGACCCCGACGAGCCGCCGGTGCTCGGACCCGACGGCACGCCCGTCAACCCGCGCTCACCCGCCATGCTCCAGGAGATGTTCAGTTACGCCCAGCAGCTCGCCGCGTACAAACGGCGCCGGCCTGCAGACGACGTCATGACGTCGCTCGCGGCGTCGGAACTCTCCGACGCCGAGCTGGAGATGTTCTTCTTCCTGCTCACTGTGGCGGGCAACGACACCGTTCGCAGCGCAGCTCCGGGCGGCTTCCTGACGCTGGCGGAGCACCCGGACGAGCAGCGCAGGCTGCGGGCCGGAGAGGTGGCTCCGGACAGCGCCGTCGACGAACTGCTGCGCCGCCAGCCGCCCGTCCTCAGCTTCCGCCGCACCGCCACCCGGGACATCCGCCTCGCCGGGCAGCAGATCCGCAAGGGCGACAAGGTCGTCGTCCTCCACGCCTCCGCCAACTACGACGAGCGTGTCTTCGAGGCCCCGCACGGCCTCGACCTCTCCCGCTCCCCGAATCCGCACGTCTCCTTCGGTGACGGCCCGCATGTCTGTCTCGGCGCCCACTTCGCCCGGCTTCAGCTGCGCGTCCTGCACGAGGAGGCGCTGGATGTGCTGCCGCCATTGACGACCGCGGGCCCGCCGCGCCGGCTGGTGTCCAACTTCATCAACGGCATCAAGTCGCTGCCGCTGACCGAGGCCTAGCTTGCGGCGCGGTGGGAGTTGCGCGTGGCCGGGGCGGGCGTCTGCGCCGTCCGGGTCACATCGGCGACCAGCTCCACCACATCGGGGCCGTACGCCTGGGAGTTGACGACCTTGAGCAGCAGGCAGAAGGAGTTGTCGCCGTGCTTGCGGGCGAGCTTCTCGTGGTTGCGGGCCAGATAGCGGGTGGCCGCCTGGTTGGTGATCGCGCGCTGGCCGCAGAAGAGAAAGACGGGCCGCGCGTCCTGCCCCGCCGTGAGCCGCGCCAGCATGACGTACTCGGCGACGCCCGGCTCCATGCGGTAGCGCTCCGGGCCGATCTGGAAGGCGCCCTGGTCGGGGCCCGGCTCAGGGTCCGTGTTGACCTTCACGCTGGGGAGCAGCGACTGCAGATGCGCGGCCATCCGGCGATTGGAGAACGGGCCGCCCACACAGAATTCAGTACGCTCGCCGAAGCCCTGCTGGGCTATGTCGTGCCAGATGATCTGGGCATGCGAACCGCAGTCCTTGATCAGCGCGGAGAGCTCGAGCAGCGCGAAGACGTCGAAGCGGTGCACGGACCCGTCGCGGCCGGCCTCGCGGTTGACAACGAGCAGGGACTCGGAGTTCCCCGGCAGCCCGAAGAAGGCCTGCTTGCGGTGGAGTCTGCGCCGCCAGAGGTACGTGCGGGTGAGCCAGCCGAGTGTGGCGCTGACCCCGGCGGCCACCACGCCGAGCACGATATTGCGTACGTCGTCATTCATGGGCGCGCATGCTAGCGGTCTTGCGGACCATTGTTCGAGACGGGCCTGACGGGGCGGTCGCGGTAAAGTTACGCTGCGCGGACGTACGTTGACTGGAGGTACGGATGCGTCGCTCTACCGCACGGAATGTGTCGGTTCTGGCCGTTGCCGCGGCCGTGGTCTCGATCGGCGCCGCGGCGCCGCCGAGCCACTCGCCGCCGGTAACGCCCCCGGTCAAGACGCCCGTGGCGGCCGGCTACGGCGGCGCCGTCGCGAGCGTCGACGCGGATGCTTCGGCCGCCGGCATAGAGGTGCTGCGGCGCGGCGGCAACGCCGTGGACGCGGCGGTGGCCACCGCGGCCGCCCTCGGCGTCACGGAGCCGTACTCCGCGGGCATAGGCGGTGGCGGCTTCTTCGTCTACTACGACGCCACATCCCGTACGGTCCAGACCATCGACGGTCGCGAGACCGCGCCCCGGTCCGCGGACGCCTCTCTCTTCCTCGAGAACGGCAAGCCGATCCCGTTCGAGGAGGGCGTGACGAGCGGTCGCGGCGTCGGCACACCGGGCACCCCGGCGACCTGGGACACCGCGCTGGACGCCTGGGGCAGCAGGCCGCTGCGGCAACTGCTGCGGCCCGCCGAGCGGCTGGCGAAGGACGGCTTCACCGTGGACGCCACCTTCCGCTCGCAGACCGAGGCCAACCAGGCGCGCTTCGCGGACTTCCCGGACACGGCGAAGCTCTTCCTGCCGGGCGGGAAACTGCCGGTGGTCGGCTCGGTCTTCAAAAACCCCGATCTGGCGCGTACGTACAAGGAACTGGGACGCAAGGGCGTCGGCAGTCTCTACCGCGGTGAGCTGGCCCAGGACATCGTCCGTACGGTGCGCAAGCCTCCGGTGGCCCCGGGCGCGGCGCGGGTCGTGCGGTCCGGCGATCTGACGGCCGAGGATCTGAAGTCGTACGAGACGGAGCGCCGGGCCCCGACCAGGGTCAGCTACCGGGGTCTTGATGTGTACAGCATGGCGCCCTCCTCGTCGGGCGGTACGAGCGTCGGCGAGGCGCTCAACATCCTGGAGCGGAGCGACCTTTCGAAGGCCACGCAGGCGCAGTATCTGCACCGCTTCATCGAGGCGAGCCGGATCGCGTTCGCGGACCGCGGGCGGTGGGTCGGTGACCCGGCCTTCGAGGACGTGCCGACGAAGGAGTTGCTGTCGCAGCGGTTCGCGGACTCGCGCGGATGCCTGATCAAGGACAACGCGGTGCTCACCAGCCCGCTGCCTCCCGGTGACCCGCGCAGTCCCGGGGCGTGCGGGTCGTCGGGAACGGCCGCCCCCACCACGTACGAGGGCGAGAACACCACCCATCTGACCGCCGCCGACAAGTGGGGCAATGTCGTCGCGTACACCCTGACGATCGAGTCGACGGGTGGCAGCGGAATCACCGTGCCGGGGCGCGGCTTCCTGCTCAACAACGAGCTGACCGACTTCTCCTTCGCTCCGGCCGACCCGGCCGTCCACGACCCGAATCTGCCGGGCCCGGGCAAGCGTCCGCGCTCGTCCATCTCTCCGACGATCGTGCTCGACCACGGCCGTCCGGTGCTTGCGGTGGGCTCCCCGGGCGGCGCGACGATCATCACCACGGTGCTGCAGACGCTCACGGGCCGTCTGGACCGGAGTCTGCCGCTGGTCGACGCGATCGCGGCGCCACGCGCGAGCCAGCGCAACCAGGCGACGACGGAGCTCGAACCGGCGCTGTGGAACAGCCCGCTCCGCGCCGAGCTGGAGGCAATCGGCCATGCCTTCCGGCAGAACCCGGAGATCGGCGCGGCGACGGGCATCGAGCGGCTGCCCGACGGGCGGTGGCTCGCGGCTGCCGAGAAGGTACGGCGGGGCGGTGGCTCCGCGATGGTTGTCCACCCGAGCGGTACTCAGTCCGGCGGCTGACCAAAAAGGGCGAACGCCCGCGGCCCCGGCCTCAATGGTCGGTCGGGTCGCGGGCGTTGTGCTGCCAGGGGTTGACGCGGTCATGCAGAGGGCTCACATTTGGTCGCGAACGGGTAAGGAAACTTTCCTAACAGAAAGGCCACCCCCATGCGCACTCGTACGCTCGCGCTGGCCGCTGCTTCCGGCGTCGCCCTCCTCGCGGCCGCGGCGCTGCCTGCCACCGCCAGCTCGGCGCAGCATGCCGCCGTTCCGAAGGCCGCCGGCGTCAAGGAAGGTTCGGTCAGCGCGGCCGACCTGCTGGCCAAGGTGAAGAACTGTTCGCAGATCTCCAACGGCAAGTACAAGTCGGACACCGAGACTTCGGCGAACATTCCGGTCTGCGGGAAGAACGGAGCCGTGTTCTGGAAGGCCGACCTGGACGTCGACTGCGACGGCCAGGTCACCAGCAAGTGCAATGCCAACACCGACCCCTGGTTCCAGGACGACACGGCCTTCCACCAGTCCAACGGCAAGCCGCTGAACGCCGAGAAGCTGCCGTATGTCGTCGTGCCGAGCAGCAGTGGCATCTGGAACTACTCGAGCGCCGGGATCAAGGGTGGCGGTGTCGTCGCCGTCATCTACAACGACAAGGTGGAGTACGCCGTCGTGGGGGACACCGGCCCCAACAAGATCATCGGCGAAGCGTCCTACGCCACTGCGCAGGCGCTGGGCATCGACCCGGACCCGGAGACCGGCGGTGCCGAGTCCGGTGTCACGTACATCCTGTTCAAGAACTCCAAGGTCTCTCCGATCGAGAGCCACAGTGCCGCGGTGAGCCTCGGTGACTCCCTCGCCAAGAAGTTCCTGCAGGACAACTAGGCGGACGGTGGGGTGGGGCGGCGGCCGGGCGGGCTGCTGGGCGGGCCCGCTCGGCGGGACTTCCACAACCCGCTCTAGAGCGCGGTCAGGATGCGCGGGCCGTCGTCCGTGATCGCCACCGTGTGCTCCGCGTGGGAGGCGCGGCTGCCGTCCGCGGTGCGCACCGTCCAGCCGTCGCGTGCCGTGTAGTGGTCGTCGGTGCCGCCGCCGATCACCATCGGCTCGATCGCCAGCACCATGCCGTGCCGCAGGGGCATTCCCCGGCCCGGGCGTCCCTCGTTGGGGACGCCCGGGTCCTCGTGCATTTGGCGGCCCACACCATGGCCGCCGAAGCCGTCCGGGATCCCGTACCCGGCCTTCCGGCACACCCGGCCGACGGCATGGGCGATGTCGCCGATGCGGTTGCCGACGACGGCCGCCGCGATGCCCGCCGCCAGTGCCTCCTCGGCGGTACGGATCAGCTTTGTGTCCTCGGCGCGGGCGCGGCCGACGGTGAAGCTGACGGCCGCGTCGCCCGCCCAGCCGCCGTGGATCGCGCCGCAGTCGATGCTCACCAGGTCGCCGTCGCTCAGCCGGTAGTCGCCGGGGATGCCGTGCACGATCGCGTCGTTGACGGAGGCGCAGATGACGGCGGGGAAGGGGGTCGGTGCCCACTCGGGGCGGTAGTCGAGGAAGGGCGATGCGGCGCCGGCTTCACCCAGGACCGCGCGGGCGGCCCGGTCGAGATCGCGGAGGCTGACGCCGACGGCCGCGGCTTCCCGGACCGCCGTGAGTGCCTGGGCCACGATGCGGCCGGCCTCGCGCATCGCGTCGATCGATGTATCGGTTTTGATCTCCACCATGCCAATTACTATACCGGTTCCTCCGGTATTTCAATACCGGCATTAGAATAACGGCATGGTGCGTACTCCTCTCACTCCCGAAGAGCGTGAACGCGGCGAACGGCTCGGCCGCTTGCTGCGCACGGCGCGCGGTGACCGCAGCATGGTGGAAGTGGCCGCCGCCGCCGGACTGTCCGCCGAGACTCTGCGCAAGATCGAGACGGGCCGCGCCCCGACCCCCGCCTTCTTCACCGTCGCAGCACTCGCCGCGGTCCTCGGCCTGTCCATGGACGAACTGGTCGCGAGCTGCGCGCCGGCGCCCGCCGCCTGAACCGGACCCCCTGACGCACGCCTCGGACCCCGGCGCGGCGTACCCTCGCGTCGTGACTCCCGAAGACTTCGCCGACGCCAGGTACATCAGCGTGACCACGTTCTGCAAGGACGGGACGGGCGTCGCCACGCCCGTGTGGTTCGCGGTGGACGGCGGTGAGATCTTCTTCTGGACCCGCTCCGACTCCTGGAAGGTCAAGCGCCTGCGCAACAACAGCCGCGTCCTCGTCACAATTTGCGACGTACGCGGCCGGATCGCGGACGGCGCCCCGAGCGCGGAGGGCACGGCGCGGCTGCTGGAGGGGGACGCGATGGGCGCGATCCGTAAACTCCTCGCCCGCAAATACACCTGGCAGTTCTGGCTGGTCGACTGGCCCGCGACGATCGTGCGACGCGGGAAGCGGCCGCACACCGGCATCGCGGTGACCATCTGAAAACTGTCCGTAGCAGAGCCGTAACACGACTGCGGTCGAATGCCTCCGGACCGGATGCTTTCGGGTGGCGCAGGGGCGGCGATGACGGTGCATCAACTTCCGGTAGAGGCCGGGACGTTCGCGCGGTACTTGAGAGATCTGACCGCGCTGCTCGACCCGGGCGACGGCTGGTACGGGATCTTCTGCCAGCGGGACCCCGAGGGGATGCGGGCCTGCCTGGACGGTGTCGAGATCCCGCCCTGGGACGTGGTGGAGTCGCTGCTCCAGGACCTTGCGACGGGGCGCGGGACGCAGTTCGCCGAGCCCGAAACCGCGCGCGCGAGACGGCTCCACACAGCCTCGGCGGCGGTGCACGACCGGCAGCCGGGCGGCCGCGAGGCACTGACGGAACGGCTCGAACTGATGCGCCGCGAGCAGGTGTACGCGAGGGGCCGGGCGGAAGAGCTGGTGCGCCGCCTGGCCGGGGAGCCGGAGGGCACACCGGCGTCGGAGCAACTCGCCAACGAACTGGCCTGGACACGTGACGACCACGCGAGGGCGACCGCCCGGGTGAGGGAGCTGCAGGGCCGACGTGCGGCGGTACCTGACGGGCCCGGCGCGGACGAGGAGACGTCCGTGCTGCCGGACAGCTGGTACAGCCGGGCGGACACCTCGGCGGGCCGCGGGCCGACGTGGGTGCCGGACGGACGCGCGCGCTCGGGCGTGGGGTGGGCCGCGGTCCAGGAGGAGTCCGCCGCGCCGGACGGGTATGCGCACGCCGCCCCCGCGGACGGCCGGCCCGGCTGGGTGCATGAGACGGCCGAGGGGCCCGGATCTGCCCCGGTTGTCGGCGGACCCGCGCGCCTGGCGGACGGACCGGGCGAGCCGAACGGGCCGGGCGGACCGGGCAGGCCGCACGGACAGGGCGGACCGGGCAGGCCGCACGGACAGGGCGGCGGAGCGGAGCACGGCCGGGAGGCGGACGACTGGTCCGGCTTCGCTCGGCCGTACGAACGGCCCACCGCGGCCGAGGCCCAGGCGGCCGTCGCCGACGGCTGGGACGCCCTCCGGGAACGACCGGGTGCGGACCCGGCGTACGACGCGTACCCCAGTCCGGACAGCGATGCCACTCACCGGTCGGGCAGACCCTCGTTGCCCGACGACTGGTTCCGGCCGGAGCCCGCCGCGGCCGAGCCCGGCGCCGCGGCGGCACCCCGTCCAACCGCGTTCGGTCCAACCCCTCCCGGTCCAGCGGCGTCCGGCGGCACCCGAACCGGCCCCGCCCGCCCCGAGGCACAGCCCGACCCCCCGGTCGCTCCGCCCCGCCGGCCCGAGACCCGTTCCGCCAAGAAGCGGCGGCCCCGTGGGGGCGCCCGGTTCGCCGGCGTCGAGGGGAGCGGGGACGAGATCGCCGCCGTGCCCGTGCTGCCCGTCACCGACGACGTCCCGCGCGGTGCCAGATACGGTGGCGCCGCACCCAGTCAGGAAACGCCCGCCGCCCCCGCCGTATCGGACGGCGCGCGCAGGGCCGCGCGGGAGACCGTCGCCGCGCTCAGCCGGCTCCGGGCCGAGGGGCTGAGCGGTGAGGCGCACGCCATGATCTGCGAGGCCGCCGTCCGGCCCGCCTCCTGGCTGCCCCTCCTGGCGGCCGAACTGCAGCGCGCCGGCCTCGACGCCGACTGGGCCACCCTGCTGTGGGAGGCCGCCTCGCAGCCCGCCCTGCGGCTCGCGTCGGCCGCCGGAGCACTCGCCGCCGCCGGCCGGACCGAGGACAGCCGGCAGCTGCTGCGCCAGGGCGTGGCCCGCCCCGCCGACGACATCGCCGCCGCCGTACTCGCCCTCGAGGACGAGAGCCGGAATCCCGAGGCGAGGGCTCTACTGACCGCCTACGTACAGGTGCACACCGCCGAGGACACGGCCGGAATCGCCGAACGGGATCCGCGCCGCCTTGTGCCGCAGCTGCTCGCCGCCGCACGCGCTCAGTCCCCGGCGCACGAGCGCGATCTCGTCCACGCGCTGCGCGTAGCGGGTCACCTCAGCGGCTGAAGCAGTCCGGAGTGGACCGCTCGGGTGTGAAACATGATCGACTCTGCGGGTTAACGACGATGGTCTTGCCCCGCCGTGTGACGGGGCTTACGTTCTCCTCCTACGCACCGCATCTACGTGCGTAGAAGCTCTCTGACGCGCCGTCGAAGGAGCAACTCATGGCCAATGTCGTACGCGCCGCACTCGTCCAGGCGACCTGGACCGGCGACACCGAATCCATGATTGCCAAACACGAGGAACACGCCCGCGAGGCGGCCCGCCAGGGCGCCAAGATCATCGGTTTCCAAGAGGTGTTCAACGCGCCGTACTTCTGCCAGGTCCAGGAGCCGGAGCACTACCGCTGGGCCGAGCCCGTTCCGGACGGCCCGACCGTCCACCGGATGCAGGAGCTCGCCCGCGAGACCGGCATGGTGATCGTGGTCCCGGTCTTCGAGATCGAGGGCGCCGGCTTCTACTACAACACCGCCGCCGTGATCGACGCCGACGGCTCCTATCTCGGCAAGTACCGCAAGCACCACATTCCGCAGGTCAAGGGCTTCTGGGAGAAGTACTACTTCAAGCCGGGGAATCTGGGCTGGCCGGTCTTCGACACGGCGGTCGGCAGGGTCGGGGTGTACATCTGCTACGACCGTCATTTCCCGGAGGGCTGGCGTCAACTAGGCCTGAACGGAGCTCAGTTGGTCTACAACCCGTCCGCCACCTCGCGCGGGCTCTCCGGGTACCTCTGGCAGCTGGAGCAGCCCGCGTCCGCCGTCGCCAACGAGTACTACATCGCCGCCATCAACCGCGTCGGCCAGGAAGAGTACGGCGACAACGACTTCTACGGCACCAGCTACTTCGTCGATCCACGAGGCCAGTTCGTCGGTGAGGTCGCCAGCGACAAGGAGGAGGAGCTGCTCGTACGGGACCTCGACTTCGACCTGATCGATGTCGTACGACAGCAGTGGGCGTTCTACCGGGACCGTCGCCCCGACGCGTACGAAGGGCTGGTGCAGCCGTGACCAACCTGCACGACCGCCACAAGGCCGTCATCCCCGACTGGGTCGCCCTCTACTACCAGCAGCCGATCGAGATCACGCACGGCGAGGGCCGGCACGTCTGGGACGCGAACGGCAACCGCTACCTCGACTTCTTCGGCGGCATCCTCACCACCATGACCGCTCACGCTCTCCCCGAGGTCACCAAGGCGGTGAGCGAGCAGGCCGGGCGGATCATCCACTCCTCCACGCTCTACCTCAACCGCCCGATGGTCGAGCTCGCCGAGCGGGTCGCGACCCTCTCCGGCATCCCCGACGCTCGGGTCTTCTTCACCACCTCGGGCACCGAGGCCAATGACACAGCCCTGTTGCTCGCGACCGCGTTCCGCCGTTCCAACCAGATCCTGGCCATGCGCAACAGCTACCACGGCCGGTCCTTCTCCGCGGTCTCCATCACCGGCAACCGCAGCTGGTCGCCCACCAGCCTCTCCCCGCTGCAGACGCTGTACGTGCACGGCGGCGTCCGCACCCGCGGCCCCTACGCCCGGTTGTCCGACGCGCAGTTCATCGAGGAATGCGTCGCCGACCTCGAGGATCTGCTCGGGCAGACCCGCGGCGTCGCCGCGCTGATCGCCGAGCCCATCCAGGGCGTCGGCGGTTTCACCTCGCCGCCCGACGGTCTGTACGCGGCCTTCCGCGAGGTCCTCGACAGGCACGGCATCCTGTGGATCTCCGACGAGGTGCAGACAGGCTGGGGCCGCACGGGCGAGCACTTCTGGGGCTGGCAGGCGCACGCCGAGAACGGGCCGCCGGACATGCTCACCTTTGCCAAGGGCATCGGCAACGGCATGTCCATCGGCGGCGTCGTCGCCCGCGCCGAGATCATGAACTCCCTCGACGCCAACTCCATTTCGACCTTCGGCGGCTCCCCGGTCACCATGGCGGCCGGCGCCGCCAACCTCTCGTATCTCCTGGAGCACGACCTCCAGGGCAACGCCCGCCGCGTCGGCGGTCTGCTGATCGAGCGGCTGCGGGCCATCGGAGCGAGTGCCGCGTCCGTACGGGAAGTACGCGGCCGAGGCCTGATGATCGGCATCGAGCTGGTCAAGCCCGGCACGGACGAGGCGAACCCCGAGGCGGCCTCGGCCGTCCTGGAAGCGGCCCGCGAGGGCGGGCTGCTGATCGGCAAGGGCGGCGGCCACAACACCAGCGTCCTGCGCATCGCCCCGCCGCTGTCGCTGACCGTCGCGGAGGCGGAAGAGGGCGCCTCGATCCTCGAACGGGCCCTGCACAGCGTTTAGTCGAGGAATCAGTTCATCCTCCAGTTCAGCGTACGAGAGGGAGCGCACCAGCATGAGCAGCACCCGCACCCTGATCCGCGGCGGTCTGGTCATCACCGCCGCGGACGAGATCCACGCGGACGTACTGATCGAGGACGGCCGGATCGCGGCCCTCGCCGCCCATGGCTCCGCCGTGTCCGAGGCCTGGACCGCCGGCCGCACCATCGACGCGACGAACAAGTACGTCATTCCGGGCGGCGTCGACGCCCACACTCATATGGAACTGCCCTTCGGCGGCACGCACGCCTCCGACACCTTCGAGACCGGGACGCGGGCCGCGGCCTGGGGCGGCACCACCACCATCATCGACTTCGCGGTGCAGTCGGTCGGCCACGCCCTGCGCGAAGGCCTGGACGCCTGGTACGCCAAGGCCGACGCCAAGTGCGCCATCGACTACGGCTTCCACATGATCCTCTCCGACGTCAATGAGTCGTCGCTGAAGGAGATGGACAAGCTGGTGGAGGAGGGCATCACCTCCTTCAAGCTCTTCATGGCCTACCCCGGCGTCTTCTACAGCGACGACGGCCAGATCCTGCGCGCCATGCAGCGCTCCGCCACCAACGGCGGGCTGATCATGATGCACGCCGAGAACGGCATCGCCATCGACGTCCTGGTGGAGCAGGCGCTGGCCGAGGGCCGCACCGATCCGCGCTACCACGGCGAGGTGCGCAAGGTCCTGCTGGAGGCCGAGGCCACGCACCGCGCCATCCAGCTGGCACGGGTCGCGGGAGCTCCGCTGTACGTCGTCCATGTGTCGGCCGAGGAAGCCGTCGCCGAGCTGGTGGCCGCCCGCGACAAGGGGCTGAACGTCTTCGGCGAGACCTGTCCGCAGTACCTCTTCCTGTCCACCGACAACCTCGCTGAGCCGGACTTCGAGGGCGCGAAGTACGTCTGCTCCACGCCGCTGCGGCCGCGGGAGCACCAGGCCGCGCTCTGGCGCGGGCTGCGGACCAATGACCTGCAGGTCGTCTCCACCGACCACTGCCCGTTCTGTTTCGAGGGCCAGAAGGAACTCGGCCGCGGCGATTTCTCCAAGATCCCCAACGGGCTGCCGGGCGTGGAGAACCGGATGGATCTGCTCCACCAGGCGGTCGTCGACGGACACCTCACCCGTCGCCGCTGGATCGAGATCGCCTGCGCGACACCGGCCCGGATGTTCGGCCTCTATCCGAAGAAGGGCACCATCGCTCCCGGCGCCGACGCCGACGTCGTCATCTACGACCCGCACGCCGAACAGACCCTCTCGGCCGAGACCCACCACATGAACGTCGACTACTCCGCGTACGAGGGCAAGCGGGTCACCGGGCAGGTGGAGACCGTGCTGTCGCGCGGCGAAGTGGTCATCGACGGGCGGGAGTTCACCGGCCGGGCGGGCCACGGCCAGTACACCCCGCGCGGGACCTGCCAGTACCTCAACTAGCCACTTCATCCACGCACCTCGTCCTGGAACTTCATCCGGGCACCTCGTCCAGGAACCTCATCTAGGAGCGGCCAGGCCATGGACTTCGGACTTGTCCTGCAGACCGACCCGCCGGCCTCGGCCGTCGTCGGACTGATGCGACGCGCGGAACGCAACGGCTTCCGCTACGGCTGGACCTTCGACTCGGCAGTGCTCTGGCAGGAGCCCTTCGTCATCTACAGCCGCATTCTCGAACACACGGAGAAGCTCATCGTCGGCCCGATGGTGACCAATCCGGGCACCAGGACCTGGGAGGTCACCGCCTCCACCTTCGCGACGCTGAACGACATGTACGGCAACCGCACCGTGTGCGGTATCGGACGCGGCGACTCCGCGATGCGGGTCGCGGGACGCAAGCCCAACACCCTGGCCAGGCTCGGCGAGGCGATGGGCGTCATCCGCGATCTGGCCGAGGGCCGGGAAGCCGTCGTCGACGGCCAGCCGCTGCAGCTGCCATGGGTGCGAAACGGAAAGCTGCCGGTGTGGATGGCGGCGTACGGACCCAAGGCGCTGGCGCTCGCGGGCCAGCAGGCAGACGGGTTCATCCTCCAGCTCGCCGACCCGTATCTGACCGCGTCGATGGTCACGGCCGTACGCACCGCCGCCTCCGACGCCGGACGTGACCCCGACTCCATCACCATCTGCGTTGCCGCGCCCGCGTACGTCAGTGACGACCTGGCGCACGCCCGTGAACAGTGCCGCTGGTTCGGCGGAATGGTCGGTAACCACGTCGCCGACCTGGTCTCCCGCTACGGCGAGCACTCCGACCTGGTGCCCGAGGCACTCACCTCCTACATCAAGGCACGCGAGGGTTACGACTACAGCCACCACGGCCGCGCCGGGAACCCGTCCACGGACTTCGTCCCGGACGAGATCGTCGACCGCTTCTGTCTGCTGGGGCCCGCAGCGGCGCATATCGAAAAGCTGACGGCGCTGCGCGAGCTGGGCGTCGACCAGTTCGCGGTCTACAACATGCACGACGCGAAGGAAGCGACCATCGACGCGTACGGCTCCGAGATCATCCCGGCACTCAACCGCTGAAAGGTCCAGCAGCAATGACCGCGACCGTCCCGCCCGCCCCGCCCGAAGGATCGATACAGGACCTGTCGGGACGCGTCGAGCTCGCGCCCGGCGCGGCCCCCGCCGACCATCGCTTCGTCAACGACGATCTGCTGCCCGTCCCGGTCGCGCAGCGCCGCTGGACGACATACAACTTCGCCGCGCTGTGGGTCGGCATGGCCCACAACATCCCGTCCTGGCTGCTCGCTTCGGGCCTGGTCACGCTGGGGATGGACTGGAAGCAGGCGGTGTTCACCATCGGCCTCGCCAATCTGATCGTGCTGGGGCCGATGCTGCTCACCGGGCACGCGGGACCCAAGTACGGCATTCCCTTTCCGGTGCTCGCGCGGGCGTCCTTCGGGCTGCGCGGCGCGAATCTGCCGGCGCTGATCCGGGCCGGGGTGGCCTGCGCCTGGTTCGGCATCCAGACCTGGATCGGCGGTCAGGGCATCTTCATCCTGCTCGGCAAGATCTTCGGTGGCTGGGCCAAGGCCTCGGAGGTCGGCGGGCAGCCGTGGACCCTCTGGGTCTGCTTCCTGCTCTTCTGGGTGCTCGAACTCGCGATCATCTACCGGGGGATGGAGACGCTGCGGCGGTTCGAGAACTGGGCCGCGCCCTTCGTCATCGTCGGCGCGCTGGCGCTGCTGGTGTGGATCACAGCGAAGGCGGGCGGCCTCGGACCGCTGCTCGACCAGCCCTCCAAGCTCGGCTGGGGCGCGGACTTCTGGACGGTCTTCTTCCCTTCGCTGATGGGGATGATCGCCTTCTGGTCGACGCTGTCGCTGAACATCCCCGACTTCACCCGCTTCGGGGCGGGCCAACGCGCCCAGATCTGGGGGCAGTCGCTGGGTCTGCCGACGACGATGACGCTCTTCGCGCTGCTGTCGGTCTTCGTCACCTCAGGCTCCCAGGCCGTGTACGGGGCGCCGGTATGGGACCCGGTCCAGCTCGCCGCCAAGACCGACAATGTGTTCGGTCTGCTCTACGCGCTGGTGACGGTGCTGATCGCGACGATCTCGGTGAACATCGCGGCGAACGTCGTATCGCCCGCGTACGATCTGGCGAATCTGGCGCCGAAGATCGTCAACTTCCGCAGGGGAGCGCTGATCACGGGCGTCGTCGGCGTCGTGATAATGCCGTGGAAGCTGACCGAGACCCCCGAGCTCTACATCTTCACCTGGCTCGGTCTGGTCGGCGGACTGCTCGGCACGGTCGCGGGCATCCTCATCGCCGACTACTGGATCGTCCGCCGCACCGTCCTCGACCTGGCCGGCCTGTACACCCCGGGCAGCCGCTACTGGTACACCTCCGGCTGGAATCTGCGCGCGGTGGCGTCGTTCGTGGTCGGCGGGTTGCTGGCGGTGGGCGGTTCGCACTCGGCGGAGGGGAAGGGGCCGTTCCCCGAGGACGGGTTGATCCCCTTCCTGAAGCCGCTCGCGAACTACGGGTGGGCGGTGGGGCTGGCGGCGTCGCTGGTGCTCTATGTGGTGCTGATGCTGCCGGAGCGGGGCCGTGCGGCGCATTCAAGCGCGTCCGGGGTTTGAGAACGAACGCGCTGCCGGGGGCCTGGTCGGGGCTTCGCCCCGAACCGCGCGCCTCAATCGCCGGCGGGGCTGGTTCTTGCTCCCGTCGGGCGGAAGATCCAGCCCGTCCGGTATTTGAGGACGAACCGGCTGACGGGCAGGTCCAGCCCGTCCGGCGTTTGAGGACGAACCCGCTGCCGGGCGGCCTGGTCGGGGCTTCGCCCCGAACCGCGCGCCTCAATCGCCGGCGGGGCAGATTTCCCTCCCCTCAGCGGCTGTCGCGCTGCGCCTCCACGATGTCCCGGACCGTGCGGTCCGCGCCGCTCGCGCGGCGCTGGACGCGCTCGGAGAAGCCCGGGAACTGACCCCCGATCGCGGTGAGCACCTTCATCTCGACCGGGGCGACGTTCACTTCGGCCCGGTCCTGTTCGATGGCGCGGAAGACGCCCGCCACGACCTGCCGGGGCGAGACCGTGCGCAGGCCCGCAGGGGCCTCCGCGCCGGTTGCCGCGAACATGCCCGCGTCCCTCACGAACCCGGGCTGGACGATCGATACGCCGACCCCGTGGTCGTGCAGATCCTGGCGCAGCGAGAGTGCGAAGCCGCGCAGACCGAACTTGGTGGCGTCGTACAGCGCGGAGTACTTCGTCGCCGTCTTGCCCGACATCGAGCCGACGAACGCCAGATGTCCCCGTCGCGCCTCGACCATGGCGGGGGCGAGCAGCCGGGCCAGCATCGCGGGGGCGCGAAGGTTCACCGCCAGGGCGCGGTCGATCTGCTCCGGGGTGTAGTCCAGCAGGTCGCCGCTGGAGGGCAGCGCGGCGTTGGCGATCAGGATGTCCGTGCCGGCGGCCTCGGCGGCGAGCCGTGTCACATCCGCCGGGTCGGCGAGGTCGGCGATGATCGTGCGGGCCCCGTACCGGTCGGCGAACGGTTCCAGCGCGTCGGGCCGGCGCCCGGTCAGCACCAACTTGGCGCCTTGTTCCGCGAGTTCGGCGGCGAGTGCGCCGCCGATACCGCCGGTGACCCCGGTCAGCAGAACGGTTGCTCCGGTGATGCGCATCTGGTTACCCTCCAGTTCTGTTCGTTCGAACGAACAATAGGGAGGCGGGGCGGTCGTGTCCACAGATGAATTCGCCGGACTGACAGAGCACGTGCGGGAGTTGAGGGAGGGGCGGACCACGTCCGAGGAGCTGGTGACCAGCGCGATCGAGCGCATTCAGGCCAGCCAGAGCACCATCAACGCCTTCCGCTGGGTGCGCGGCGAACGGGCGCTCGACGAAGCCCGTGACGCGGACCGGCGACTGGCGGCGGGGGAGCGGCTGCCGCTCCTCGGCGTGCCGCTCGCCGTCAAGGACGACACCGATGTGGCCGGGCTGCCCACTCTCTTCGGCTGCAACGGTGAACTCGCCCCGGCCGCCGCGGACGGTGAAGCGGTACGCCGCCTCCGCGCGGCCGGCGCCGTGATCGTCGGCAAGACCAACTCCTGCGAACTCGGCCAGTGGCCGTTCACCGAGGGACCTGCCTTCGGAGCGACCCGTAACCCCTGGTCCACCGACCACACCCCGGGCGGTTCCTCCGGCGGCTCCGCGGCCGCCGTCGCCGCGGGGCTCGTACCCGCGGCGCTCGGCTCGGACGGCGCCGGATCGGTTCGCATCCCGGCCGCCTGGTCCCATCTCGTCGGCATCAAGCCACAGCGCGGACGCGTCTCCCTGCATCCCTACGCCGACGCCTTCCAGGGCCTCGCCGTGAACGGCCCGCTCGCCCGCACCGTCGCCGACGCCGCCCTGCTCCTCGATGTGGTGCAGGGCCCGCACCCCGAGGATCTGCACCAGCCGGACGCGATCGACGCCTCCGCCGCCGCGCGCCGCGATCCGGGCCGGCTGCGCATCGCGCTCGCCTGGCGCCCCCCGCTCACCCTCACCCGCGCCATGCCCCACCCCGAAGTGCGCCGCGCCGTCACCGCACTTGCCGAGGCCCTCGCCCGCCTCGGCCACCAGGTGGAGGAAGCCAGACCGCGCTACGGGCTGATCGGCCTCGCCTTCGTGCCGCGCGCCACCGCCGGGATCGCCGAAGTCGCAGCCCTGCACCCCGATCCCGCCCTCCTCGACCCGCGCACCCGCAGCGCCATGCGCAACGGCCGACGGCTCGGCGGCCGTGTGGTGCGGGCCGCCCGCGCCCGTGAGGCGCGTCAGCACCAGAGGGTCGGCGCGATCTTCGACACCTACGACGTCGTGATCACCCCGACCACCGCCGCGCCGCCGCCGCGCATCGGCACCTTCGACGGGATGAGCGCCTGGCGCACCGACTCGACGATGGCGGCGGCGTGCCCGTACGCCTGGCCCTGGAACGTACTGGGCTGGCCCGGCGTCAATGTCCCGGCCGGCCTCACCAATGACGGACTGCCTGTCGGTGCCCAGCTGCTCGGCCCGGCCGGCAGCGAGGAGCGACTGATCTCACTCGCCGCCCAACTCGAGGCGGACCAGCGGTGGCACGAGAAGCGGCCGCCCGCCCCGGTGATCAGAGGGAGCGCACCGGTGGAACAATGACCGTCATGTCCAACCCCGCCCGCTCCGCCCCGACCCGGCAGCGCATCATCACCGCCGTCCTGCACATCATCGGCAAGGACGGCGTCGCGGCGGTCACCAACCGGCGGATCGCCAAGGAGGCGGGCGTCTCGCTCGGCTCGGTCACGTACCACTTCGAGACCCAGCACGAGCTGCTGCGCGAGAGCCTGCTGCACTTCGTGCGCGAGGAGACCCGCCGCTTCACCGAGCTCGCGGACCAGTGCCAGAGCGACGGCGTCGACATCGCGGGCGCCGCCGCTCTGGCCGGGCAGGTGGCGGGCGGCACGTCCTTCGACAGCGAGCACATCGCGCCCTTCGAGCTGTACGTCGAGGCCGGGCGCGACGAGCGGCTGCGGGAGGCGGCCGCAGAGGCCTTCGCGGCGTACGACCGGCTGGCGGCGCAGATTCTCACCGGCCTGGGCGTCCCGGACGCCGAGCACCTCGCCGCGACCACCGTGGCGCTGGTGATGGGCCTGCAACTGCGCAGACTGGCCACGGGCGGGCCGGCCGAGGACCTGGTCGACGCGCTGCTGCTGCTCGCGCGGGGCGCGATCGGCCAGGACGCCGGGCGGTAACCACCCACACCCCGCCACCGGCTCGCGGGAGAGACCGCCCGTCATGCCGACCGGGCGAGGCGCGGGTGGCACGCGGCCTGTCCGACCGTGTCAGCCGCGGTCGAGGACGAGATCCACGACCGGGCGGTACGCGTACTCCTCCGCGCCGCCAAGTGTCGCGGGGGTGGCGATACGGAAGACCAAGGCGCGAACGAGCAGTTGACGCCAGTCGGGCAGATGCGCCCACCGGTCGAGCAGCGCGGGCTCGGCCTCGTACCAGCACAGCGCGTCGACGGCGACGACCGCCGAGGCCCAGCCTGCGGGCCGCCAGTAGGGCGGCCAGTCGACGATGGCGGGCGGCAGGCCGGGTTCGAAGAGGACATTGCCCAGCAGATCACCGTGGATGATCTGGGCAGGGGCCGAGACAGGGCGCAGCGCCGCGAGGAGCGGTTTGAGCAACGGGTAGTCCGGGGCCCGGTCCGTCTCCTGCCAGGCCAGTCGCTCGGCGCGGGACCAGGGATTGTCGCGTAGGCCGAGGAAGCGCGGCCGGGGCAGGTCCGCCAGTGCCGCGTGGAATGCCTCGCCCGCCCGGATGACGTCGTCGGCGCGGTGCGGATCGCTGGATCCGCCGATCAGCCGCCAGGCCTCCCAGCCGTGCGCCGCCCAGGATCCGTCGGCGGCCGGGACCGGCCGGCCCACGCGGAAGGCGGAGGTCTCTGGCAGATGGTGCAGCACGCCCGCGCGCCACGCGGTCTCCGGCGCCGTCGCAACAGGCCTCAGCACCAGCGCGCCGGAGCGCCAGGCCGAGCCCCGGCAGCCGGGGAGAAGGGCCGGCGCTTCGGCTGCGCCGAACGCCGTGAGCACAACAGATGGTGGGGCCGCGGAGGCGGGGGACTGGCTCATGGACGGGGAGCGTAGGTGGCTACCCTGCACGGATGTCGAACACTCTCTTCGTGCCCGATGAATTCGTGGTGCCGCGCGAACTCGACTGCGGGCCATTCCGTCTCGAACCGCTGGGGCCCGAGCACAACGAGGCCGACCTGGCCGCGTGGACGTCGAGTATCGAACACATCCGCAAGAGTCCTGGTTTCAGCCGGAGTTGGCCACCGGCCGAGGGGATGACGGCGGAGGAGAATCTGGCTGATCTGGTCGGGCACGCCGGGGACTTCGAGCAGCGGCGGGGCTTCACGTACACCGTTGTCGAGACCGGGACCGATGTCGTCGTCGGCTGCGTCTACATCTACCCGGACCGGGACGACCCGGCCGTCACCACAGTGCGTTCGTGGGTACGGGCAGACCGTGGGAGCCTCGACCAGCCGCTGTACGAGGCCGTCAGCGCCTGGCTCACCGCCGACTGGCCGTTCGCCGACATCCGCTACCGCTGAGGTTCAGCGCCGAGGTTCTTCAGTACGGGTGCCGGTCGGGCTTTGAGCTCCACGCCTCGTAGGCCTCCGCGCCCAACTCGGGATGGATCTGCTCGATCTGGATCCTGCGCTCGTCGAGGGGCTTCATGAAGTCCTCGTACTGGAAGGCGTCGTCGAATCCGATCTCACGCGTGGCCTTCAAATCGCAGCTGAAATAGACGTTGTCGATCCGCGACCAGTAAATGGCGCTCATGCACATCGGGCACGGGGCGCCGCTGATGTAGATCGAGCACCCTTTGAGCATCCGGGCCCTTTCCGATACCGGATCGGGGGATCCTTCCGGGCGCTGCACGTATTCCAGCGTGCTCTCGTTCTGGTGCTCCTGCGATATGGAGGGCGCCTCGGGATTGAGTCGCTGAACCGCCTTGCGAATGGTCTCCACTTCGGCGTGCGCGGTGGGGTCGCCGGTGAGGAGCACGCGATTCTGCCCGCGGGCCAGAATCTCGCCGTCACGGGTGATGACCGCGCCGAATGGGCCGCCCCATCCCTCTTCCACGGACTCGGTGGCCAGCCGTACTGCCTCGGTCAGAAACTCCTTGTGCCCCATGTCGAACCTCCGCTTCACACTCACTGAGGTGTAATCCCCCATTTGTCCGATAACTCCCCTACGTAGTAGGCTACTCCGTATGGGTGTTGCTGCAAGCCGTGTCGCCGGCGGCGACGGCGCGACCGTCGTGACCTCCCAGAAAGTCCGGGAAGGTCGGGTTGACGCGTATAAGCGCTGGCAGGAGAAGACCAACCACGTTGCCGAAGGCTTTGACGGCTTCGAGGGCGCGGAGGTGTATCCACCGGGCTCCGGCGAGGAGAACGAGTGGGTGGCGGTCTTCCGGTTCTCCCGTATCGATGAGCTGACCACATGGCTGGACTCCGGCGCGCGCCGCGAGCTCCTGAATGAGGCGAGCCCGCTGTTCGAGGGTGCCCCGACGCAAGAGGTGCTTGCCGGCGGGGCGGCTGCCCCACAGGAGCAGGAGGTTGTCACTGCGGTCATCTCCCATTCCGTGCGGCCGGGGAAGGAGTCCGACTTTGTGCGGTGGCAGGACAAGGTCCTGAAGGTGCAGGAAAAGCATCCCGGCTTCATGGGGAGCGAGTTGTTCCAGCCGGTGGAGGGAATCCAGGACAAGTGGGTGGTCGCTTTCCGTTTTGACACCCGCGA
Source organism: Streptomyces sp. NPDC048479 (assembly GCF_040651435.1). Classification (NCBI taxonomy): domain Bacteria; kingdom Bacillati; phylum Actinomycetota; class Actinomycetes; order Kitasatosporales; family Streptomycetaceae; genus Streptomyces; species Streptomyces sp. NPDC048479. The sequence continues at coordinate 299,249 of NZ_JBEZKA010000002.1, read as the reverse complement.
CAACCTCGACGATTGGCTCGCCTCCGCCGACCGCGAAAAGATGCTCGAAGAGGGGCGTCAGTACTTCTCCTCGTACAACGTACGCAAGGTCGGGTCGGCGTTCAGCGGCTGGTTCCGCTTCGGGGAGGGCGACGAGGAAGGGATTCCGTCCAACTGGAAACAGACCATGTCCGTCGTCCTGGCTCTGTATCCGACCGTGATGGTCCTGAATCTGACGGTGGGAAAGGTATTCGCCGACTGGGGCATACCCGGGTATCTGGGCCTGTTCTTCTCCAATGTGCTGAGCGTCTCCATCCTGACCTGGGTGCTGATGCCGCTGGTCAACCGAGCCCTCGCATTCTGGCTGCTGCCCAACGGGGCACGTCCCGTGCGTACGAATGCGGCGGGCGCCTTGGTCGTGATGGTGTGCTGGGCGATCTTCCTCGTGATATTCGGCCTGACCGAGGGCTGACGACGAGTCGACCAATGGGGTCATCATGGGCGGACAGACGCCGACGCGGCGTATCGAGGGAGACATCGTCCGGCGAGGCGACCCCGGATACGAGAGCGCCTGGCAGGGCATCCTGTGGAACGGTGTCAAGCCCCCGCGGTTCCCGGATGTGATCGTCCGCGTCGCCTCGGAACGCGATGTCCCGGAAGCCGTCGCCCTGGCCCGCTCCGAGGGTCTGCGCATCGCCGTACGGTCGGGCGGGCACAGCTGGTGCGGCTCGCCACTGCGCGACGGGGGCATGCTCATCGACCTCTCCGCACTCAACCGGATCCGTATCGACCCGGACTCCGCCACGGCGACCGTCCAGCCCGCCGCCACCGGCCGCGCACTCGCCTCCGAACTCTCCCGGCACGGCCTGGCCTTCCCCACCGGGCACTGCGGACCCGTCGCCCTCGGCGGTTATCTCCTCGGCGGCGGTCTCGGCTGGAATTCCGGCGCGCTGGGACCGGCTTGTGCGAGCGTGCGGCAGATAGAAGCCGTGACCGCCGCCGGCGAGGTCGTCAGCTGCGACACGGACGAGAACTCCGACCTGTTCTGGGCGGCGCGGGGAGCCGGCCCCGGCTTCTTCGCGATCGTCACCGGCTTCCGCCTCGCCCTGTACCCGCGCCCGGCGGCGATCGTCACGACCACATACGCCTTTCCGCTGGCGGACGTCGTACCCGTGACCCGCTGGGTCAGCGAGGCCGCAACCGAACTTCCGCCGACCGTCGAGCTGTCCTTCGTGCTGGGCACCGCCGACCCGGCCATGTCGGCGGCCACACCGAGGCCCAAGGTCGTCATCGTCGCTGCCACCGCCTTCGCGGACAGCCAGGATGAGGCGATCCGCTCCCTCGGGCCGCTGCGGGTCTGCCCGCTCGCCGACCACGCCATCTTCCAGCAGGCCGACGAGCCGACCACCCTCGAGGCCCTGTACGAGACGTCGGGGACCATGTGGCCGACGAGTCACCGCTGTGGCGTCGACACCCTGTGGTCGGGCGCGGACTACGAAACCCTGCTGTCGAGGCTCGCCCCTGTGGTCGCGGTGGCCCCCTCGGAGAAGTCCCTCGTACTCGCCCCCGTGTCACCGGTCTCACAGGAGAAGTCACTTCAGCACGACATGGCCTTCTCGGTGCTCGGCGACAGCTACGTCGTCCCGTACGCGATCTGGGACTCCGCGGCGCAGGACGACGCCAACATCAGCTGGCTGCGCGACGCCATGCGCATCGTCGAACCCCTCGGTACGGGCCACTACATCGCGGAAGCCGACCTCACGGCCGACCCCTCCCGAGCCCGCCGCTCCTTCAGCCCGTCCGACTGGGACCGCCTGGGCCGGCTGAAGGCACGCTACGACCCCGAGGACGTCTTCTTCTCCTACCTCGGGCGATCGACAACCTGGGCCGCTTGACAGGCACAAGCGGCATTTGTGTTGCGCCGCCGTGGGCGTGCCGTACGGGGATTCCCCACGGGCGTGCTGCGTGCACTGCTGCAGCGACTCGGCCGAGCGAACCTCCGTACCGCCGACGGGAAGAAGACCGCCAACAGCGCCGGCGGCAACACCTGCGCCTACGCCTCGCGTGCGCGTTCACCGTGACTGGGGCCATCCCCGCGGGTGCGGGGCCGGCCACCCGCAGACCGAGGGCCGGACGCTTCCGTCTCGCGCCGCCCGGCCGGGGCCGGGGGCGCTCCGGCCTCGTCCGTACGGGACCGGGCCGGTCGTCCGCGCACGGACCACCGGTGCCTACCGCCCGCGGAGGGCACGGGTCACTGTCTGTGATGCCCTGAATCGCGGCATTTCCGGTGTATGGGTAATTTCTTGACCAGGCCCCCTCTTGCGCGGATGCCCGTGACGGCCCTCGTGACGGTCCTCGCAAGAGCCCGAGGCAAGGAGAGCAGCATGTCCCGACCCGTCGCTGTGGGAGTGGACGACTCCGACGAGAGCCTGGCGGCAGTGGACTGGGCCGCGGACGAGGCAGCGGCGCGTGGCACCGGCCTCCGGCTGGTGAACGCCTCGCAGTGGCCGGAGCACCAGCTCCAGGCCGTGAAGCCGTCCCGCGAGACCTGGACCGACCGGGAGCAGAGTCTGCTGGGTGCGATGGAGGAGCGCGTCCGGGCGCGTCAGTCGGGGGTCGCCATGGCCACGGAGGAGGTCGAGGACGCCCCCGCCAGGGTGCTGCTGGCCGCAGGCGCCGACGCGGACCTGCTCGTCCTGGGGTCGCACGGACTCGGCGGCGTCGGCGGCTTCATCGTCGGCTCGGTGGGGCAGGAGGTCGTGGCGGAGGCGAAGCACCCGGTGGTGCTCGTACGGCCGGACTACGGCGACCGCGAGCCAAGCGCCGGCGCCCCCGGCGGCGATGGACGCCGAAAAGTGGTCCTCGGTCTGGACGTACGCGATGTGAAGGACGAACTTCTCGACTTCGCGTTCGCCTTCGCGGAACGACACGCCGTCCCGTTGCACATCGTGCACACCTGGCACTTTCCGGGCCTTCACCACCATGCCGCGGCTGCCGGGCACGGCGGCCCCGACCCGGGGACCAAGGCGGAGCGGGAGTCGGCGCTGTCGGGCGCGGTGCACCCCTACCGGGACAGGTTCCCGGGCGTGAAGGTGTCCGAGGAGGCCGCTCCCGGGCGGGCGGGCAGCCACCTCGTCCATGCCGCGTCCGACGCGGGACTTGTTGTCGTCGGCCGGCGCAGGGCGGCATCGGGCACGCACATCGGTTCGGTCACCCACGCGGTGATCCACCACGCTCCCTGTCCCGTCGCCGTCGTTCCGCACGTCTGACGCATTTCACCCGTCGCGGGTGAGGCATCGCAGCGGGAGCTCCCGGCATCCTCCGAGCAGGATCGCCAACGCTGCGCGGCCCACCCGGTGCCGGACTGCCGTCGCCAGGCGCGCCGGGCGGCGGACCGACCTGAACCCATCGAGATCGGGGAACGCTCATGACCGACCTGGACATGCTGTCGGTGAACACTGTCCGCGGTCTCTGCATGGACGCCGTCCAGAAGGCCCAGTCCGGCCACCCGGGCACGCCCATGGGGATCGCGCCCGTCGCCTACACCCTCTGGCAGCGGTTCCTGCGGTTCGATCCCCAGGACCCGATCTGGCCCAACCGCGACCGCTTCGTGCTCTCCGAGGGGCACGCCTCGACGCTGCTGTGGTCCCTGCTCCATCTGACCGGCGTCCGTGCCGTCGACCCGGACTACGAGGTGCTGGGACGGCCGGCGGTGACGCTCGACGACCTGAAGTCGTTCCGTCAGCTCGGCTCCCGCTGCCCCGGTCACCCCGAGTACCGCTGGACGAGCGGTGTCGAGGCCACGACCGGGCCGCTCGGCCAGGGAGTGGCGAACTCCGTCGGGATGGCGATGGCCGGCAGGTGGCTCGCCGCGCGGTACAACCGGGAGGACTTCCCCCTCTTCGACTTCGATGTGTACGCGCTCGCCGGGGACGGCTGCATGATGGAGGGCGTCGCCTCGGAGGCCGCCTCGCTCGCAGGGCATCAACGGCTGTCCAAACTGTGCTGGATCTACGACTCGAACCGGGTCACCATCGAGGGCCACACCAGCATCACCTTCACCGAGGACGTCGCCGCCCGCTTCCTCGCGTACGGCTGGAACGTGACCACCGTCGCCGACGCCAACGACCTCGACGCCGTCGCCCGCGCCTTCCACACCTTCCGGGCCGAGACCGAGCGCCCCACCCTGGTCCTGGTCCACAGCCACATCGGCTACGGCTCACCCGTCGAGGACTCACCGAAGGCCCACGGAGCACCATTCGGACCGGACGGCGTCCTGGCGACCAAGCGCTTCCTCGGCATACCCGAGGACGAGCAGTTCTGGATTCCCGAGGAGGTCCGTGACTGGTTCGGCCAGGGCATCGGTGCGCGTGGTGCACAACTGCGCACCGCCTGGGAGGAACGGTTCGACGCATACCGCGCCGCCTGGCCCGAACTCGCCGACGAGCTGGAGCGCATGCAGCGCCGTGAACTCCCGGACGGATGGGACAGCAAGCTTCCCGACTTCCCCGCCGACCCCAAGGGCCTGGCCACCAGGGACTCCTCGGCCCAGGTGCTCAACGCCCTCGCGCAGAGCATTCCCTGGCTCCTCGGCGGCTCCGCCGACCTCGCGCCGTCGACCAAGACCCATCTCACCTTCGACGGCGCGGGAGACTTCCAGCCGGAGAGCCCGTCCGGGCGCAACCTCCACCTCGGCGTCCGGGAGCACGCAGCGGCGGCCGTCGCCAACGGTATGGCCCTGACCAAGCTGCGGCCGTACTGGTCGGGATTCCTCATCTTCTCCGACTACGCCAAGGGAGCCATCCGGCTCTCCGCGCTGATGGAGATCCCGGTCGTCCACATCTTCACGCACGACTCCATCGGCGTCGGCGAGGACGGACCCACCCACCAGCCGGTCGAACAGCTTGCGGGCCTGCGCGCGATGCCGGGACTGCTGGTGTTCCGCCCCGGCGACGCGGGCGAAGTCGTCGAGACCTGGCGGCTGGTCGCCGGCCTGCGCCACGAGCCGGCGGCACTGGTCCTCTCCCGCCAGGCGCTGCCCACGCTCGACCGAACGCGGCTGGCCGCCGCTTCGGGTGTCGCACGCGGTGCCTATGTGCTGGCGGACCCGCCCTCCGGCGAGCCACAGGTGATCCTGCTCGCCACCGGATCCGAAGTGTCCCTGGCGCTGGCCGCCCGGGACGAACTCGCAGCCGACGGCATCGGGGCCCGGGTGGTCAGCATGCCGTGCTGGGAGCTGTTCGACCGTCAGCCGCGGGAGTACCGCGACCAGGTACTGCCGCCGGCGGTGACCGCGCGGGTCGGCATCGAGCAGGCATCGACGTTCGGCTGGGACCGCTACGTGGGAGACGCGGGCGCTCTCGTCGGCATGCACACCTACGGTGCCTCGGCGCCCCTGAAACAACTGCTCACGAAGTTCGGGTTCACCCCGCAGCGGGTGGCCGAGGTCGCACGGGAGCTGGTGGAGTCCCGGCAGGAGGCGAGGACATGAGCCGGACCTCGGCCACGAGCCGTCCACCAACGCCCTCATCCGTCATCATCACCGCGCTCTGAAGAACGGGGAAGCCGGACATGACCACTGACACACCCATGCAGCTCGGCATGATCGGGCTCGGCCGGATGGGCGCCAATCTCGTGCGCCGGCTGATGCGTGACGGTCACCGATGCGTCGTCTACGACCTCGACCGGGAGGCCGTGCAGGAGCTGGAGAAGGAGGGGGCGACGGCCGCCAACTCGCTCCATGACTTCGTCGACAAGCTGGAAAAGCCCAGGAACGTCTGGCAGATGCTCCCCGCCGGAGTGGTGCAGCCGACACTGGACCAGCTGGCCGCGCTGCTCGACCCCGATGACACCGTCGTCGACGGCGGCAACTCGTACTACCGGGACGACATCGCCCGGGCGCAGCAGCTCGCTCCCCGCGGAATCCACTACGTCGACTGCGGGACCTCGGGCGGCGTCTGGGGCCTCGAAAGGGGCTACTGCCTGATGATCGGCGGCGAGGACGACGCGGTGGCACGGCTGAACCCGATCTTCCGCACCATCGCCCCCGGCGCCGGGAGCGTCGAGCCCACCGCGGGCAGGACCCGCGCCGACGGGACGGCGCCCGAGGGCTACCTGCACTGCGGCCCGAGCGGCGCGGGCCACTTCGTGAAGATGGTGCACAACGGAGTGGAGTACGGGATGATGGCCGCCGTCGCCGAGGGGCTCAGCATCATCAAGCACGCGGACGCGGGCATGCGCCGCAGGGCCGTCGACGCCGAGACCGCCCCGCTGCGCGAGCCGGAGGCCTACCAGTACGAGATCGACGTCGCCGAGGTCGCCGAGGTGTGGCGCCGGGGCTCGGTCGTCAGTTCATGGCTTGTCGACCTGGTCGCCGACGCGCTGGCGCGCTCGCCCGAGCTCGACACGTTCACCGGCCGCGTCTCGGACTCGGGGGAGGGCCGCTGGACGGTCCTGGCGGCGGTCGACGAGAGCGTGCCCGCCCCGGTCATCATCTCTGCGCTGACGCAGCGGTACGAATCGCGCGGGCTGGGCGAGTTCACCGACAAGCTGCTGTCCGCGATGCGCGGCGAGTTCGGCGGTCACGCCGAGAAGGCGGGGTGAACCGTGGCCAGCCCTTCCCAGCCGGAAAGCCGTCCCCCGGTCCCGGAGGACCATGTCATCGTGCTCTTCGGCGCGACCGGCGACCTGGCCCGGCGCAAGCTCCTGCCGGGGCTTTTCCACCTGGCCAAGGCGGGGCTGATGCCGCCCCGCTTCCGTGTCATCGGCTCGGCGCCCGCCCAGGTCGCGCTCAGCGACGACGAATTCCGCAAGCGGGCACGGGAGGCGGTCGCCGAGTTCGGCAGGTCGAAGCCCGAGGGCAAGGCGTGGCAGGAGTTCGAGGACGCACTGTCCTTCGGCGCGGCCGACCCCGACGCCCCCGAGCCGCTTCTGGAGGCCGTACGGGAGGCCGAGCGGGCCGTCGGCGGCAACCCGCGGCGCCTGTTCCACCTCGCCGTGCCGCCCAAGGCCTTCGGCTCCGTCGTGGAGCTGCTCGGCACGACCGGCCTCGCCGACAACGCCCGTGTCATCGTGGAGAAACCGTTCGGCACGGATCTCCCCTCGGCCCAGGCCCTCAACGCGACCATCCACGCGGTCTTCGACGAGTCCCGCGTCTTCCGCATCGACCACTTCCTCGGCAAGGAGTCGGTCGACAACATCCTCGCCCTCCGCTTCGCCAACGGACTCCTCGAGCCCGTGTGGAACCGCGACCACATCAGCCATGTGCAGATCGACGTGCCGGAGAAGATCGGCATCGAGGGCCGCGCACAGTTCTTCGAAGGGACTGGCACCTTCCGGGACATGATCGTCACTCACCTCTTCCAGCTCATGGGGTTCGTGGCGATGGAACCCCCGACCGCCCTTGCGGCGAAGCCCCTGCGGGACGAGAAGGAGAAGGTCTTCGAGAGCATGCGGCCGCTGGATCCGGCACAGGTCGTCCGCGGCCAGTACGAGGGCTATCGCGACGAGCCGGGCGTCGATCCACGGTCGGACACCGAGACCTTCGTCGCACTGCGCGTCGAACTCGACAACTGGCGGTGGGCCGGAGTGCCCTTCTACCTGCGCTCGGGAAAGGCGCTCGGTCAGGGGCGGCACGTCGTGACGCTCGGCTTCCGGGAACCGGCGCTGCGTATGTTCCCCCTGGCCGCGCAGAGCGGCACGGAATCCCGGAACAACGAATTTGTGATCGATTTCGCTGACCCCGGCCGGATCGCCGCCCGTTTCCTGGTGAAGGAGCCAGGACCCGCCATGCGCCTGAGCGAGGCCGAGATGGTCTTCAACTACGCCGACTCCGTCAACTCGATGTACGCGCTGGAGGGATACGAGCGCCTCATCCTGGACGCGATGCTCGGGGACCAGTCCCTGTTCACCCGCTCCGACGGGATCGAGCGGCTCTGGAAGGCGTCCGCCCCGCTGCTGGAGAACCCGCCGCCGGTCGAGCCCTACGCACCGGGCTCCTGGGGCCCCGAGTCGGTCGACCGGCTCATCGCGCCCTACCGGTGGAGCCTGCCGGACGCTCAGTGACACCCGCGAGCGACCCCGTGCGGCCGGGCCCGGTGCCCGGCCGCGCCCGCGGCTGCTCCGGATGACACTGGTACATCATCCCCACGGGCTACGCATGGCGCGGCGGGCGGCATCCGCCGCCCCCGGCGACCGCCTCACCCTTCTAGCCTCGACGGCATGCTGGGGCTTCCGGATCACGTACGCACTTGCCTGTTCGACCTCGACGGCGTCCTCACGCGCACCGCGAAGGTGCACGCGGCGGCATGGAAGGAGATGTTCGACGACTACCTCCGCCGGCGCGCCGAACGTGAAGGCGTTCCCTTCGAACCGTTCGACGCCGTGCACGACTACGACGAGTACGTGGACGGCCGGCCGCGCGAGGACGGGGTGCGCACCTTCCTCGCGTCGCGGGAGATCCGGCTGCCCGAGGGTGCGCCCGACGACGGGCCGGACAGGGAGACGGTGAACGGCCTGGGCACCCGTAAGAACGCGCTGGTGCTCCGTAAGATCCGTGAGCAGGGTGTGGAGGCCTACGAGGGCTCGGTGGCGTATGTGAGCGCCGCCAGGGACGCGGGTCTGCGGCGTGCCGTGGTCTCCTCGAGCGCCAACTGCCGCGATGTGCTGGCCGCGGCGGGCATCGAGGATCTCTTCGAGGAGCGCATCGACGGGATCGTCGCCAGGGAGCAGCGTTTGCGGGGAAAGCCGCAACCGGACACCTATCTGGCCGCGGCCCGTGCTCTGGGCGCCGAACCGGGGGCCGCGGCGGTCTTCGAGGACGCCCTGGCGGGCGTGGAGGCCGGCCGGGCAGGGGGGTTCGGCCTTGTCGTGGGCATCGACAGGACCGGGCAGGCCGCGGAGCTCCGGCGGCACGGCGCGGACATCGTCGTGAAGGATCTCGCCGAACTGCTGGAGTCACGATGATCACCCATCCCGGCTATGTGGTCGAACCGTGGTGCCTGCGCGAGACCGAGCTGAACCTCGACGTCCTCGCCCAGAGCGAGTCCCTGTTCGCGCTCGCCAACGGCCATATCGGATGGCGCGGCAATCTCGACGAGGGTGAACCGCACGGGCTTCCCGGCGCCTATCTCAACGGTGTCCACGAACTGCACCCGCTGCCCTACGCCGAGGCCGGCTACGGCTATCCGGAGTCCGGTGAGACGATGATCAACGTCACCGACGGGAAGATCATCCGGCTGCTGGTGGACGACCACCCCTACGACCTGCGGTACGGCGAACTCACGGCACACGAGCGGGTGCTGGACTTCCGCACAGGAGTCCTCCGCCGCACCGCGGAGTGGACCTCCCCGGGCGGCTGCGCCGTCCGCATCACCTCGTACCGGCTGGTGTCGTTGACCCAGCGCGCCATCGCGGCGATCGCCTACGAGGTGGAGCCGCTGGACGCCGGGGCCACCGTGGCCGTCCAGTCCGAGCTGGTCGCCAACGAGCAGATGCCGCACGACACCGGCGACCCGCGGGTCGCGGCCGCGGTCGAGTCCCCGCTCGAGGCGGAGGAGGACTTCGCCCAGGACACGCGGCTGCGCCTGGTGCACCGCACCCGGAAGAGCGGCCAGCGGGTGGCGGCCGCGGCCGACCACATCATCGAGGGCCCCGAGGGGACGGCCTGGTCGGTCGAGAGCGAGCCCGACGTCAGCAGGCTCACGGTCACCGCCGCACTGGCACCCGGCGAGCGGCTGCGGCTGGTGAAGTTCGTGGCGTACGGGTGGTCCGCGGAGAGATCGCTGCCCGCCGTCCACGACCAGGTCGACGGCGCGGTCGCCGCCGCCCGCAGCACCGGCTGGGACGGGCTGCTCGCCGAGCAGCGGGCCTATCTGGACAACTTCTGGTCCGGCGCGGACGTGGAGGTGGACGGGGACGCGGAGATCCAGCAGGCCGTGCGCTTCGGGCTGTTCCATGTGCTGCAGGCCGCGGCCCGCGGCGAGGAACGGGCGATCCCCGCCAAGGGGCTGACGGGGACGGGCTACGACGGGCACTCGTTCTGGGACGTGGAGTCCTTCGTCCTCCCGGTGCTCACCTACACGGCCCCCCAGTCCGTCGCCCCGGTCCTGCGCTGGCGGCACGCGACCCTGCCCGCGGCCCGGGACCGCGCCCATCAGCTCGGGCTGGCCGGAGCGGCGTTCCCGTGGCGGACCATCACCGGCGCGGAATGCTCGGCGTACTGGCCGGCGGGCACGGCCGCGTTTCATGTCAACGCCGACATCGCCGACGCCGTGCTGCGGTATGTGACCGCCACCGGCGACGAGGCGTTCGAGCGGGGGCCGGGACTGGAACTGCTGGTGCACACCGCGCGGCTCTGGCACTCGCTCGGCCACCACGACGCGGAGGGCGTCTTCCATATCGACGGCGTCACGGGCCCCGACGAGTACAGCGCCATCGCCCGCGACAACCTCTACACCAACCTGATGGCGCGCCGGAATCTGGTGGCTGCCGCGGAGGTGGCGGTGCGCCACGTCGAACGCGCGGAGGAACTGGGGGTCGACGACGAGGAGACCGCCGCATGGCGGGACGCCGCCGCCCGGATCGCCGTGCCGTACAACGAGATGCTCGGTGTGCACGAGCAGTCGGCCGGGTTCACGGGCTTCCAGCGGTGGGACTTCGACAACACCTCCCCGGAGCAGTACCCGCTGATGCTGCATTTCCCGTACTTCGACCTCTACCGCAAACAGGTCGTGAAACAGGCAGACCTGGTCCTCGCCATGCTGACCTGCGGCGACGCCTTCACCGCCGAGGAGAAGGCACGCAACTTCGCCTACTACGAGCAGCTGACCGTACGGGACTCCTCGCTGTCGGCGTGCTGCCAGGCCGTCATGGCCGCTGAGACGGGACACCTCCGACTGGCCTATGCCTATCTGGGCGAGGCGGCCCTGATGGACCTGGAGAACCTGGAGCACAACACCCGCGACGGTCTGCACATCGCCTCCCTTGCGGGCACCTGGATGGCGCTGGTGCTCGGGCTCGGAGGACTGCGCCAGTGCGACGGGGAGAGCGGTGCGGGCGAATTGGGGTTCTCCCCGCGGCTGCCCGAGCGTCTCTCCGGCCTTCGGTTCACCGTGCTGGTGCGGGGGCGCAGGCTGCATGTGGACATCCGCAGCTCCGCAGCCGTCTACACCCTGGTGGAGGGGGACCCGCTGAAGATCCTGCACCACGGCGAGCCGCTCACCGTCACGGTGTCCCGGCCCGTGGAGCGTCCCCTGCCGCCGGTGCCCGTTCAACCGGAACCGCAGCAGCCCAGGGGCCGTCGGCCTGCCGACCGTATGGGCGGCGCGGCGATGACCGGCGGGGAGGCGGTCGGCTGACCTGTCAGCCCGCCGTCCGCTCCAGAGAGGCGGGATGTGACACGACCACGCGGCAGAGCCTGGCACGATCCCCAGTGGGCTGGTAATGCTTGGTGGTCGGCTCCGGAAATCCTTCGGGGGACGACGTGGGGGTGTGGCCAGGCGCGGTATCGGTCGTCGGCCGGGCGTGGCGATGTCCCGGCCGGTGGTCCGATCGAGCCGTGGGGATGCGGAGCACGAACCGGTCCGGCAGGAAGAGCATGGCCGACCGGACCGATGGATTCGCCCCAACACAAGGTGGCACATGGCATGTTCACCACCCGGCCGACCCTCCAGGGCACCTTCGGCATGGTGTCCTCCACCCACTGGCTCGCCTCGCAGTGCGCGATGGCTGTCCTCGAGGACGGCGGCAACGCCTACGACGCCGCCGGCGCCGCGGGATTCGTCCTGCATGTCGTGGAGCCGCATCTGTGCGGTCCCGCCGGCGAGGTGCCGATCATCCTCGCGCCGGCTGACGGCGAGGTGCGGGTGCTGTGCGGGCAGGGGCCCGCACCCGCCGGAGCGAGCGCCGACCACTACCGCTCCCTGGGCCTCGACCTCGTGCCCGGCACGGGACCGCTGGCCGCCGCCGTGCCCGGGGCGTTCGACGCGTGGATGGTGCTGCTGCGCGACTACGGCACCAAGTCCCTCTCCGACGTGCTGCGTTACGCGATCGGATATGCGGAGGACGGACACGCGCCCGTCGAGCGGATCGGCGAGACCGTGGAGAGCGTCCGCGAGCTGTTCGAGACGGAGTGGACGTCGTCCGCCGAGGTGTATCTGCCGGGCGGCAACACCCCTGCCCCCGGTGAGCTGCTGCGCAATCCGGCGCTCGCCGCGACCTGGCGACGGCTGATCGCCGAGACGTCCGGCGGCGGGCGCGTCGCCGAGATCGAGGCCGCGCGGAAAGTATGGAGCGAGGGCTTCATCGCCGAGGCGCTCGTGCGCCAGGCCGCCCGCCCCACACTGGACACCAGCGGCGAACGCCACACGGGCACGCTGACGGCGGCCGACCTGGCGGACTGGTCCGCATCCTACGAAGCACCGGCGACGTACGACTGGAACGGCTGGACCCTGTGCAAGGCGGGCGGCTGGAGCCAAGGTCCCGCCTTCCTCCAGCAGTTGGCGCTGCTCCCCGACGAGCTGCCGGAGTACGGCTCGGCCGCCTACGTCCATCTGCTCGTCGAGGGCTGCAAGTTGGCGATGGCGGACCGGGAGGCCTGGTACGGGGACGCGGCCGAAGTGCCCCTCGACGCGCTGCTGTCGGAGCCGTACAACGCAGCCCGCCGCGCGCTCATCGGCGACAAGGCCTCGTACGAACTGCGCCCCGGCAGCCCCGGCGGCCGCACGCCCGTACTGAGCACGCACGCTGGGTACGCGGCCGACGACGAGCCCGAATTCAGCCCCATGGGGGTAGGCGAGCCCACCGTCGCCAAGGATGGCGCGACCCGCGGCGACACCTGCCACCTCGACATCGTCGACCGCTGGGGCAACCTGATCGCCGCCACACCGAGCGGTGGCTGGCTGCAGTCCAACCCCGTCGTCCCCGAGCTGGGCTTCCCGCTCGGCACGCGCCTCCAGATGGCCTGGCTCGACCCCGGTCTGCCCAACACCCTCACGCCGGGCCGCCGGCCCCGCACCACCCTCACGCCCTCGCTCGCGCTGCGCGACGGCGTGCCCGTGATGGCCTTCGGGACGCCCGGCGGCGACCAGCAGGACCAGTGGCAGCTGCACTTCTTCCTGGCTGTGGCGCTCCGCCCGGCGGTACGCGGCGGGCTCGACCTCCAGGGCGCGATCGACGCGCCGGGCTGGCACAACGACAGCTTCCCGAGCTCCTTCTACCCGCGCGGGATGCGGCCGGGCAGCGTGACCGTCGAATCCCGGACGGACCCGGACGTGATCACCGAGCTGCGGCTCCGTGGTCACGGTGTGACGGTCGGTGACGGCTGGTCGGAGGGCCGGCTGTGCGCGGTAGCCCGGGACCCGCGGACGGGCGTGCTGTCGGCCGCGGCGAACCCGAGGGGAATGCAGGGTTACGCGGTGGGGCGCTGAGCGGACAGCCCGATGTCAGCGGGCCGTGCTTAGCTGGCAACATGATCGATGACTTCCTGAACGGTGATCTCTCCGACGTCGAGGAGGCGGTCCGCAAGGCGGCCGCCACCGAGATCACGCCGCGCTTCCGGCAGCTTGCCGCGCACGAGATCGTCGAGAAGAGCGGCCCGCACGACCTGGTGACGATCGCCGACCGGCTCGCCGAGGAGCACCTCACGAAATCACTGACGGCGCTGCTCCCCGGCTCCGTGGTGGTCGGCGAGGAAGCGGTGCACGCGGATCCGTCCGTGTACGAGGCGCTGCGCGGCGACGCGCCCGTGTGGATCGTCGACCCGGTCGACGGCACCCGGCAGTTCGTCCGCGGCGAGGCGGGCTTCTGCACACTGGTCGCCCTCGCCCAGCACGGCGAGGTGCTCGCCTCCTGGACGTACGCGCCGGTGCTGGAGGAGATGGCGATCGCGGTACGCGGCGGTGGAGCCCGGCTCAACGACGCGCCGATACGGTCGGGTTCGCCCGCGCCCGACGCGGTGCTCGAGGTGGCCATGTCCCACCCGGACTACACGACCCCGGACCAGAAGCGCGCCCTCCTGGGCCTGGACGTGCTCGGAGTGCGTGGTCGTCCCTGCGGTTCGGCGGGCCTGGAGTATCTGGCCGTTGCCCGGGGCGAGCTGGACGCGGTGGCCTTCTCCTGGGAGAACGCATGGGACCACGCGGCGGGGCTCCTGCTGGTGACGGAGGCGGGCGGGGCGCATATGACGGTGGCGGGTGAGCGGTTCCGTATCGGGGGAGGCAATGCGCTCCCGTTCACGGCGGCGCGCGACGCGGACACGGCACGCCGGGTACGGAGCCTGTTGCTGGGGTGACGGGGGTGCTTTCCCCCACCCCGCCCCTTCCCGAACTGTGGGCGGTGCCCCCAGGCCGCAGCGCCGGGGGAGGGCTACGTGGGGGCTGACGCCTCCGCACCCCCGGGAGCGGCAGCTCCGCGCCGCAGTGCGACGCCCCCGGGCCCGGGCCCCGCGGCGCGGGCAACAACAGGCCCGCGAGCGCCTCGACGTCCACCCCGTCCCGGGCGAGGCTGCCGCCCAGAGCCACTGTGCGGACTCCGCGTACCGCGGTGAGCTGCTGCGCCATCGATTCGATCGTGCAATTCATCACGGCGGAGGCCATCGCCGCGCCCGCTGTCGGTGCCCGGGAATATCCTGGGGACCTTGGCCGTCGGCTGACAAAGGAGTCCGAAGGTGCCGTCGATGCTCGATGCCGTCGTCGTGGGGGCGGGACCCAACGGACTGACCGCCGCTGTCGAACTGGCCCGCCGTGGCTTTTCGGTAGCGGTGTACGAGGCCATGGACACGGTCGGTGGGGGAGCGAGGACCGAACAGCTCACCCTCCCCGGCTTCCGCCATGACCCGTGCTCCGCCGTCCACCCGCTCGGCGTCGGCTCGCCCGCCTTCGCCGCCATGCCCCTGGCGCGACACGGCCTCGAGTGGTTGCATCCCGAACTACCGCTCGCCCACCCCTTCCTCGACGGCACGGCCGCCGTGCTGAGCCGCTCGGTCGGCGAGACCGCCATGTCCTTCGGTGCCGGTGACGCGGGAGCGTACCGACGCCTCGTCGCCCCCTACATCGGCCACTGGGACACCCTCGCCGCCGATTTGCTGCGCGCGCCCTGGGACGGGCTGCCCCGGGACCCGTACCGCTTCGCCCGCTTCGGGCTGACCGCGCTGCAGCCGGCCAGCTTGCTCTCGCGCCGCTTCGAGGGCGAGCGGGCGCGCGGCCTGTTCGCCGGGCTCGCCGCCCACGCCATCGCCCCCATCAGCGGGCTTGCCACCGGCGGCATCGCCCTGATGTTCGCGCTGGCCGCCCATGAGGTGGGCTGGCCGGTGCCGCGTGGCGGTTCGCAGGCGATCTCCGACGCGCTCGCCTCGTATCTGCGGGAACAGGGCGGCGTGATCCACACCAGCACGGAGGTGAAGCGGCTGGACGAGCTGCCTCCGGCCCGCGCGTACATCTTCGACACCTCGCCGACCGCGCTCGCCCGGATCGCCGGTCTCGGCCAGGCATACAAGCACTACCGGTACGGCGCCGCCGCTTTCAAGATCGACTATGCGCTTTCGGGGCCGATGCCCTGGACCGCGAAGGAGGCCCGCGCTGCAGGCACCGTCCATATCGGTTCCACGGCCGGTGAGATCGAGGCGGCCCTGGCCGCCGCCGTCGGGGGTCGCGACCCCAAGGTCCCCTTCCTGATCACCGCCCAGCCGAGCGTGATCGACCCGTCCAGGGCCCCGGCCGGCAAGCATGTCCTGTGGGCGTACGGCCATGTGCCGGCCGGCTGGGAAGGCGACGCCACCGAGGTCATCGAGCGGCAGCTGGAACGCTTCGCGCCCGGTTTCCGCGATCTCGTGCTGGCCCGCGCCGTCGCCGGTCCGCCCCGGATCGCCCAGCGCAACGCCAACTACGTCGGCGGTGACATTGCCTGCGGTGCCTACGCCGGACTCCAGACGGTGATCCGCCCCAAGCTCGCCCGCGTCCCGTACGCGACCGCGCACCCCGCCGTTTTCCTCTGCTCCTCCGCGACCCCGCCGGGCCCAGGGGTGCACGGCATGTCCGGCCACCACGCGGCGAAGGCGGTGTGGCGCCGCCTCCGCGCCGCCCGCTGAGACGGCGCATCATGGCCGTATGACACAGCACCACCCGGCCATCACCCTCGTACGCGGCGACATCACCCAGCAGCAGGTCGACGCCATCGTCAACGCCGCCAATTCCTCGTTGCTCGGCGGCGGTGGCGTCGACGGGGCGATCCACCGGGGCGGCGGCCCGGAGATCCTGGCCGAGTGCCGCGCCCTGCGCGCCTCGCACTACGGAAAGGGCCTGCCCACCGGCCGGGCCGTCGCCACCACCGCTGGCAACCTCGATGCCGGCCATGTGATCCATACGGTCGGCCCCGTCTGGTCCCGCCAGGAGGACCGGTCCACCCTCCTCGCCTCCTGCTACCGCGAATCGTTGCGCGTGGCCGCCGAGTTGGGAGCCGAGACCGTCGCCTTCCCCGCCATCTCGACCGGCATCTACGGCTGGCCGATGGACGACGGGGCACGCATCGCGATCCGTACGGTGCGCGATGCGGCCGCGGCACCCGTCACCGAGGTACGGTTCGTGCTCTTCGACGAGCAGGCGTATACGGAGTTCGAGACGGCCCTGGCAGCGCAAGGCTGATGTCGTTTTCTCGCTAGCTCCAGCCGTTCGGCATCCCTGATGCTTGAGCCATGCACACCGACACCGAGCGCTGCGTACGCGCCGTCCAGTCGAAGGACGCCCGATTCGACGGCTGGTTCTTCACGGCCGTACTGACCACGCGGATCTACTGCCGTCCCAGCTGCCCGGTGGTGCCGCCGAAGGTCGAGAACATGACCTTCTACCCGAGCGCCGCCGCCTGCCAGCAGGCCGGATTCCGGGCCTGCAAGCGCTGCCGCCCGGACACCAGCCCCGGTTCGCCGGAGTGGAACGCCCGCGCCGACGCCGTCGCCCGCGCCATGCGGCTCATCCGTGACGGGGTCGTCGACCGCGAAGGCGTGCCGGGCCTCGCCGCCCGCCTCGGCTACTCCACCCGGCAGATCGAGCGCCAGCTCCTCGCCGAGCTGGGCGCGGGCCCGCTCGCCCTGGCCCGCGCGCAGCGCGCCCAGACCGCCCGCCTCCTCATCGAGACCACCGGCCTCCCCATGGCCGAGGTCGCCTTCGCGGCCGGTTTCTCCACCATCCGCACCTTCAATGACACCGTTCGAGAGGTGTTCGCGCTGGCCCCGAGCGAACTGCGCACCCGCGTCGCGCACAGCAGGTCCGCGCCACCGCAGACTCCCGGCGTGATCGCACTGCGCCTGCCGTACCGCGCGCCGCTCAACCCCAGCAACCTCTTCGGGCATCTCGCCGCGACCGGGGTCCCCGGCGTCGAGGAGTGGCGCGACGGCGCGTACCGCCGCACCCTGAGCCTCCCGTACGGACACGGCATCGTCGCCCTCACCCCGCGGCCCGACCACATCGCCTGCCGGCTCTCCCTCACCGACCCGCGCGACCTCACCATCGCGATCAGCCGCTGCCGCTGGATGCTCGACCTCGATGCCGACCCGGTAGCCGTCGACGACCAACTGCGTACGGACGAGTTGCTCGCCCCGCTGGTCGACAAGGCCCCCGGCCGGCGGGTGCCGCGGACTGTGGACGCCGCGGAGTTCGCGGTACGGGCGGTGCTCGGCCAGCAGGTCTCGACGGCCGCCGCCCGCACCCACGCCGGCCGGCTGGTCACCGCGCACGGCCGGGCGATCGACGACCCCGAGGGCGGCCTCACCCATCTCTTCCCGTCCTCCGGGGCGCTGGCCGCACTGGACCCGGAAACCCTGGCGCTGCCGCGCAGCCGCCGCACCACGCTGACGACCCTGGTCGGCGCGCTCGCCGGCGGCTCGCTGCAGCTCGGCCCGGACAGCGACTGGGAGCAGGCGCGCGCCCAGCTGACCGCGCTGCCCGGATTCGGCCCCTGGACGGTCGAGGTGATCGCTATGCGCGCCCTCGGCGACCCCGACGCCTTCCTGCCCGGCGACCTCGGGATGCGGCGCGCCGCGGCCGAACTCGGTCTGCCCTCGACCCCGGCCGCCCTCACCGGGCGCGCCGCGGCCTGGCGACCGTGGCGGGCATACGCCGTCCAGTACCTCTGGGCCACCCACGACCACGCCATCAACCGCCTCCCCGAGTAAGGAAGTTCCCCCATGACCAGGCAGCACACGGTCGTCGACAGCCCCTACGGCCCGCTGACCCTCGTGGCCACCGACGGGATGCTGAGTGGCCTCTACATGGTCCAGCAGCGCCACCGCCCGGACGAGGAGACGTTCGGTGAACCCGACGCCGCCCCGTTCGGCGGGACGATCCGGCAGCTCGATGCGTACTTCGCCCGCGAGCTGACGGAGTTCGACCTGCCGATGCGGCTGGACGGTACGCCGTTCCAGCGAGCTGTCTGGGACCAGTTGCGGCAGATCCCGTACGGCGAGACACGTACGTACGGCGAGCTGGCGGAGTCGCTCGGCAATCCCGCCGCATCCCGCGCGGTGGGACTGGCCAACGGCAGAAACCCGATCGGGATCATCGTGCCGTGCCACCGGGTCATCGGCTCGACGGGCAGCCTGGTCGGCTACGGCGGCGGGCTCGACCGCAAGCAGCGTCTGCTGGCGTTCGAGTCCGGCACGCCGGACGACGCACTGTTCTGAGAAGACTCGCTGTGCCAAGACCGGGGATCCGCCCCGTACCTCACGCGTCAATCGCCGGCGGGGCCCGGAATCAGCCGCTTCAGCAGTGCCGGGAGCGCCTCGCCGATCGGCTCGCGCACTATCTCGTCCGCCAGTTCGTCGTACGGCGTCGGCTCCGCATTGACGATGACGAGCCGCGCCGCGTGCTCCGCCGCGATGCCCGCCAGCGAGGCGGCGGGCTGCACCTGCAGGCTCGTACCGACCGCGATGAAGACCTCGCAGGCCTTCGCGATCGCCATCGCCTCGGCCAGCACCGTCGGGTCGAGCCGCTGCCCGAACATCACCGTCGCGGACTTCAGGATCCCACCGCATGCCAGGCACGGCGGATCCTCCTCGCCCGCCTCAACCCGTACCAACGCGTCCTCCATCGAGGAGCGGACATGGCAGCGCGTACACACCACCGTCCGTGCCGTGCCGTGCAGTTCGAGCACCTTGCGGTCGGGCATACCGGCCAGCTGGTGCAGTCCGTCGACGTTCTGGGTGATCACCCGCACGGCGAACCCGGACTGCCGGTCCAGCTCGGCGACGGCACGGTGCGCGGGGTTCGGCTCGGCGCGCCAGGTCGTGCTGTCGCGCCGCATCAGCCAGGAGCGGCGGCGGATCGCCGGATCGGCCATGTAGTAGTCGTACGTGACGAGCTTCTCGGCCTCCGGATCGCGCCGCCACAGGCCGTTGGGCCCGCGGTAGTCGGGAATGCCGGAGTCCGTGGAGATGCCGGCGCCGCTGAGGATCGCGACGAGAGTCATGCGGCGAGCCTACGCAGCGGTCCCCCCGGCGGCGAGCCGATTTGGCCCGCCCTGGACCGGCCCGACGGTCCGCGCGGTCAGGCGGGCGGTTGCCCGTTCTCCAGCTCCACCGTCCCGCTGCCCCTCTCCAGCGCGTCGAGAGCGGCCAGCACACGGTGCCCCAGCGCCCCCAGCAGGTGCTCGCCGATCTCGTCACGGGACACCAGCCGCCAGGAAATCAGCTCCTCCTCCTGCAGCCGGATCGCCGCGAACTGCGCCTCGGTCAGCACCCCGCCGTCGTACACATACGCGGCGATGGGTGGCCGCGACTCGCCAGGCACCCAGTCGACCGCAAGCAGCGCGCCCGGCTCCACATCGAGCCCGATCTCTTCGAGCGTCTCGCGCCGCGCCGCCTGCCGGGGGGTCTCGCCCCGGTCCGACTCGATCGTCCCGCCCGGCAGCGCCCAGCCGTCACGGTAGTTGGGCTCGACGATCAGTACCCGCCCCTGACCGTCACGGATGAGCGCGGCGGCGCCGGCGAGGATGCGGGGCAGGGAGGCGATGTACGTGGCGTAGTCAGAAGTAGTCACTCGGGGAAGCGTAATGGGATGCAGGGCTCAGCCCTTGGGACCAGGAGGGCGTTCGCCGGACGGTGGGCTGCCGAGCCGGGTACGGGCCCGGTCGGCATCGCGCTGAGCGGCGTGGGTGTCGGGGTGGTCGGGTGGCGGGCTCTCGGACGCTGACACCGCACCGTGGACCTCGTCCAGCAGCGGACCGAGCGGGCGAAGCGCCGTGCGCAGTGCGTCCGCCGCGAGCGTCGCCGCCCGTCCGGCGCCGCTCGCCACGGGCTCGGCCGCACCGAACCCTTCCGGCAGATCGGCCCTGCCGTTGCTCTGCGACGGTACGGCGAGGGGCTCTCCGGCCTCGGACAACTCGAGGCGGTACGCAGGCATCTGACCATGGTGCAGACAACGCCCCCCGACAGCAGCGGTTTCAGCTCAACCGGCGGAGACCGCCGCCAACCGCACCGTACGCTTGGCCAGTTCGCTGATCCGTACGCCGTCGAACCCGAACACCGCGCTGCGCACCCGGTCCTCCAGCGGGTCGGTCCACTGCGGCGGGATGGCGGAGGCCCCGCACAGCACGCCCGCCACCGAGCCTGCCGTCGCCCCGTTGGAGTCGGTGTCCAGCCCCCCGCGGACCGTGAGGCCGATGGTCGGGGTGAAGTTGCCGGCGCCGTACAGCAGTCCTGCCGTGATCACTGCGGCGTTCGGAACGGTGTGGATCCAGCCGAGGCTGCCCGTCTCCGCTGCCAGCTCGCTGAGCGTGTCGGACCAGGATGTCCCGGAGGCGTGCAGGGCGACGGTGTGGCGTACCGCGCGGGCGAGGCGGCATCTGGCAGGGATGGCTTCCAGCGCCGCTTCGATCGCCTCGCGCGGGGTGTTCGCGGTGAACGCGGCGGCGATCAGGGCGGCCGCCCACATCGCGCCGTACACGCCGTTGCCGGTGTGCGAGAGGACCGCGTCGCGGCGGGCGAGCGCGGCGGCGCGGCGCGGGTCGCCGGGGGAGGACCAGCCGAAGATGTCGGCGCGGATGAGGGCACCGATCCACTCCTGGTAGGGATTGTCGTGGGTGGCGGTGAGCGGGGGTTTGAGGCCGTTCGCGAGGTTGCGGTAGGCGGCCCGCTCGGCGGTGAAGGTCTGCAGGAACGGCAGATGCAGCAGCCACGCCTCGCCCACCTGCTCGGTCGTGAAGCCGAAGCCGTGGGTCTGAAGGAGATGCAGGCCGAGGATGCTGTAGTCCACGTCGTCGTCCCGGCAACTGCCGTGGATCCGGCCCCGTACGCACTGGCGCCACTCGGGACGCAGCTCGAACCCTTCGGCGTCCGCGTCGGGCGGCGGCTCGGGGAGATAGTCGGTGAGCGGAAGGGCGTCGGTGCGGCGCAGATAGCGGTCGATGCGGTCGCGGGTCCAGTGGTCGCCGCGCTCGACGGGCTTGCCGAGCATGTTGCCGGCGACTCTGCCCAGCCAGCCGCCGAGAATCCGGTCGGCGAGGTCGGCGTGCTGTAGGCCCATACGTCCGGTTTACCGAATGGGCGCCGGAACCGCGCGGTGGTGGGTGCGTGAAGGCTTTCAGCTGCCGGTCGGCGACGGCTCCCGGGCGGTGCGCCGGATATGCGGCTCGCGGACGTCGGCCGACCGAGCGGCACCCGGCTATGTGGCGGAATGTCGCATCATGATGGGGTGGCATGCCGTCTGACCTGGCGGATAGGGTCGGGGAGGCGCGACTGCCTGTTCGAAAGCAAGGGATAGCAAGGTGACGGACGGAGCAGTTATTCAGCCCGCGCGTGTGCTCGTCGCGGCTGACAAGTTCAAGGGCTCTCTCACGGCCGTACAGGTCGCTGAGCGGGTGACGGCGGGCCTCCAGCGGGTGGTGCCCGGTCTGGCGGTCGAGACCCTGCCCGTCGCGGACGGCGGTGACGGCACGGTCGCCGCCGCGGTGGCGGCCGGGTTCGAGCGCCGCGAGGTCCGGGTGACCGGGCCGCTCGGCGAGTCCCTGACCGCGGCGTACGCCCTGCGGGAGGGCACCGCGGTGGTGGAGATGGCGGAGGCCTCGGGCCTCCAGCACCTCCCGGAGGGCGTGTTCGCGCCACTCACCTCGACGACATTCGGCTCCGGCGAACTGTTGCGCGCGGCGCTCGACGCGGGAGCGCGGACGATTGTCTTCGGCGTCGGCGGCAGCGCGACGACGGACGGCGGCGCGGGCATGCTGGCCGCGCTCGGCGCGCGCTTCCTGGACGCGGACGGCGAGCCGGTGGGGCCGGGCGGCGGCGGACTGCGCGACCTTGTGTCCGCGGACCTGTCCGGCCTGGACCCCCGCTTCAAGGACGTGGAGCTGGTCCTGGCGAGCGACGTGGACAACCCGCTGACGGGGCCGAAGGGCGCGCCGGCGGTGTACGGCCCACAGAAGGGCGCGACACCGGAGGACGTCGCCACGCTGGACGCGGCGCTGGCGCACTACGCCTCCGTCCTCGGCCCGGAGCAGGCGGAACTGCCCGGCGCGGGCGCGGCGGGCGGCATCGGCTACGGCGCGCTGGTCGCCCTCGGCGCGAGCTTCCGGCCGGGCATCGAGATCATGCTCGACGTGCTCGGCTTCGCGCCGGCGCTGGAGCGGGCGACCCTGGTCATCACGGGCGAGGGCTCCCTCGACGAGCAGACGCTCCACGGCAAGGCCCCGGCGGGCGTCGCCGCGGCGGCGCGCGCGCAGAACATCGACGTCGTGGCGGTCTGCGGCCGCCTGACCCTGCCACCGGAGGCGCTGGGTCGCGCGGGCATCCGCCGCGCGTATGCCCTCACGGCACTGGAACCGGACCCGGCCCGCTGCATGGCGGAGGCGGGGCCGCTGCTGGAACGGGTGGCGGCGAGCATTGCGCGGGACTTCCTGATCTGAGGCTGTGGGCCGGGGCGGGGGGCTTCCCCCACCCCGCCCCGTCCCGAAACCGGGTCGCCGTCCCGGACCCGGCTGGAGGCGGACGCGACGGCTGACGCCCCCGCACTCCCAGGGCGCCGGCTCGGGTGCACGGCCCGAGGATGAGGTGTGGCTGAGGCCCAACACCTACACGGCGCGGCGCATGACAACGCACCCAGGCGCCGACCGCACCACCGCAGGGGCCCGGGTCCCCGACCGAAGCGGGGGCTTCACGGGCGGTTCGCGAGCGGACGGGGCAGACCCGGTCCTTGCCGGTGACGGGCGGGGGGACGCGCAGCGGGTGGAGTCGGGACGTAGAGCGTGATGTGTGGCGCACGGGAATCGGCCGCCCTCCACCCGCCCCCAACGCGCCGTAAATCATGCAGTCCCTGCGCAACCCCGGAGCGGACCCCAAACGGCCACCGGACAGGATCGGGTCCCCCCGGCGGCTGAGACACCGAGCGCGGCCACCGGACAAGACCGGGTCACCCGGGGCGAAGGCCCCACACGCGGCCACCCCGCACAAGACCGGGCACACCCGCATCACCCCCGGTCAGGCGAAACGCGTCGAGTGCCAAGGTCATTCCGGCCGGGTCGCGGCAGGCGCCTCGATCGGCACGCGCTCCAGAAGCACCTGGGCGGCGCTCACGAGGACGGACCACTCACGCTCGGTGCGCGCTCTGCGACCACCCATGACCTGTGAGGATGCCGGCCCTTGTGCCGGTGCACAATGCGCGCGCCGCACCCCTGGTCATCCGCAGCGAGTCGGGCATACCGCCTGGACGGTACGTCCGACCGGTGCTGATGTGTGCCCCCACAGGCAATTTCGAACAAGCTTGGAAAGGGGGTCTGCATGGCAGCCGCCTCACTCGAAGTGCGTGCGCTGTCCGTCGGCTACGGGCCGGTGCGGGCACTGCGCGACGTCACCATCGACGTACCCGAGGGCGCGATCGTCGCCGTCCTCGGCGGCAACGGTGCCGGCAAATCGACCCTGCTGCGCGCCGTCTCCCGCACCCTCGGCTTTCAGCGCGGACACGTCACGTCCGGCAGCATCCGCTTCGACGGCCGCCCGCTCGAAGGACTGAGCGCCGCTCGGGTCGTTGCTGCGGGCGTCGTCCAGGTCCCGGAGGGACGGCAGGTCTTCGCGCGGATGACGGTTGCGGACAATCTCCGGGCGGGCGCCCTGGGTGCGACCGGCGGGCGCCGGTCGAGCACCGAGGCCCTCGCCCGGGTGCATGAGCTCTTCCCCGTCCTCGCCGACCGTGCCCACCAGCGGGCCGGACTGCTGTCGGGCGGGGAGCAGCAAATGCTCGCGATGGGACGGGCGTTGATGGCCCGGCCACGGCTGCTGCTGCTCGACGAGCCGTCGCTCGGCCTCGCCCCGCTGATGGCGGCGCGGATCGCCGAGACCGTGCAGGAGATCAACGCCGCCGGCACATCGGTCCTGCTGGTCGAGCAGAACGCGGCGATCGCGCTGCGGCTCGCTTCGACGGCGTACGTACTCGACGTCGGCGAGGTCGCCCTCTCGGGCTCCGCGGACCAGCTCGCCACCTCGGACGAGGTGCGCCGGCGGTATCTGGGAGTGGTGGACGAGGACGCGGCCGCGGATGCGTCCCGCGCGCAGACGGCGGCGCCGGCGCTGAGCAGGTGGTCGGCATGAGCATGGTGGAAACCGGCCGACAGACGAGGCGCGGGATCCGGGGCGCAGCCCCGGTCAGCGGACTGCGGCCCGCATCCGGCAGGGGGCAGCGATGACCGACACCGCATCCGGCGGCGCCGTGCCCGCCCTCGACGTCACCGACCTCACCGTCCGCTTCGCCGGGCTCACCGCCCTCGACTCCGTCTCCTTCACCGTCCAGCCCGGCAGCGTCCACGCCCTCATAGGCCCCAACGGCGCCGGCAAGTCCACCTCCTTCAACGTTCTGTCCGGCGTCTACCGGGCCACCTCCGGCAGCGTCCGCTTCGGCGAGACGGAGCTCACCGGGCTTACTTCCGACCGCATCGCCGCCCTCGGCATCGCCCGTACCTTCCAGAACCTCGCGCTCCCGCCGCACGCCACCGTCGCCGACAGCCTGCTGCTCGGCCGGCACCGGCTCACCCGCGCCGGGTTCCTCGCCGCCGGACTGCGGCTGCCGTCCGCCGCTCGCGAGGCGCGCGAACACCTGGAGCGGGTACGGGAGATCGCGGAGTTCACCGGACTCGGCGGCGATCTGGACCGGCCCGCGGGAGCACTCCCGTACGGAAAGCAGAAGCTCGTCGAGCTCGGCAGGGCCCTGTGCATGGAGCCGCGGCTGCTGCTCCTCGACGAGCCCGTCGCCGGGATGACCGCGGACGAGCGGCGGCAGACCGCCTCCATCATCGCGGGCGTACGCGACAGCCTCGGCATATCCATCGTGCTCGTCGAACACGACATGGGGATGGTGATGCGGCTCGCGGACGCCGTGACCGTACTCGACTTCGGGCGCCGGATCGCCGACGGCACCCCCGCCCACGTACAGAGCGACCCGGCCGTCGTACAGGCCTATCTAGGAACGGAGGCCCAGGTATGACGACCTTCACCGAACTACTCCTCGGCGGACTCTCCATCGGATCCGTCTACGCGCTGATCGCGCTCGGCTTCGTCGTCATCTTCAAAGCCACCGAAGTCGTCAACTTCGCCCATGCGTCCCTGCTTCTCGCGGGCGGCTACGTCACGGCCGTACTCCACGACGTCATCGGCTTCTGGGGCGCGCTCGCCGTCGGCATCGCGGGCGCGGCCCTCGTCGGCGCGGCCGTGGAATTCCTCGTCATGCGCCGCTACCGGGGCTCCGACCACAGCGTCCTGGCCATCGTCACCATCGGCGTCGACATCCTCCTGACCACCGAACTCACCCGCCGCATCGGCACGGAGGTCCTTGCGCTCGGCGACCCGTGGGGCGACCGCGTCGTCACCATCGGGGACATCACCATCGCTCAGACCCGTATCGCCGCCTTCGTTTCGGCGGCCCTGCTGATCACCGCGTTCCTGCTCGCGTTCCGGTACACCTCGTGGGGCGTGTCGATGCGCGCGGCGGCCGAGAATCCGGAGACCGCGGCGCTGATGGGGGTACGCCTGGGCCGGGTGTCGCTCGCCGCCTGGGCGGTCGCGGGCGCGCTCGCTGCGGTCGCCGCGCTCTTCCTCACCGTGTTCCCGACCCCGGGGCTCGAACGCGCCACCTCGCTCGCCGCACTCAAGGCCTTCCCGGCGGCGATCCTCGGTGGACTCGACTCCACCACCGGCGCGCTCGCCGGCGGTCTGATCGTCGGCGTCACCGAGTCCTTCGCCACCGGCTACCAGAGCGAACTGTCCTTCCTGGGCCGGGGGATCGGCGATCTCGCACCGTATCTGGTGATGGTGCTCGTCCTGCTGCTCAGGCCTGCCGGACTCTTCGGCACAAAGGAGCCCGCCCGTGTCTGAGACGCTGAAGAACCCCGAGGCAGACGTGGCAAAGAGCCTCAAGGCGTACGTGAAGAGCCCCAGGGCGTACCTGAAGAGTCCCCATGCCTACATCTGGTTCGCCGGCACCGTCCTGCTCCTCGCCCTGCCCTTCTACCTCGACCGCTTCTGGCTGCAGGCCGGACTCTTCGCGATGGCCGCCGCGATCGGCTCGATCGGCATCAACCTCCTCACCGGCGCCACTGGGCAGCTGTCCATGGGGCACGCGTTCTTCCTGGCGGTGGGCGCCTACAGCTACTGCATCCTCGCGGGCGACAGCGGCGACGAGAACGGTCACCGCCTCATCGGCCTCGGACTCCCGACCTGGCTCGCCGCCGTACTCGCGGTGCTCGTCGCGGGCGCGGCGGGCGGCCTGTTCAGCCCCATCGCGGGACGGCTGCGCGGCGCGTATCTGGGCATCGCCACGCTCGCGCTGATCTTCATCGGTCAGCACGTCCTCTTCAACGCCCGTGATCTGACAGGAGGGTTCAACGGCCGGGCGGTTCCGCCCCTCTCGCTCTTCGGCATCGACTTCGACGACAGCGAGACGGTCATCGCAGCCGTCCCCTTCCAGTCCGCCGAGAAGCTCTGGTACGTGGCACTGCTCGCCCTTATCGGCTGCGGCCTCTTCGCCCGCGGAGTGCTACGGGGCCGCCCCGGCCGCGCCATGAACGCCATCCGCGACCACCGCATCGCCGCGGGTGTCATGGGCGTCCCGGTCGCCCGCTACCGGGCCGCCGTCTTCGTCCTGTCCTCGATGTACGCGGGACTCGCCGGCGTACTGATCGCCCTGGTCTTCCAGCGGACCGTCCCCGAGTACTTCGGTGTGATCCTGTCGCTCGAATTCCTCGCGATGATCGTGATCGGGGGTCTCGGCACGGTCGCCGGCGCCGTCGTCGGCGCGGCCTTCGTCTCTCTGCTGCCCCAGCTCCTCACCCACTACAGCGACACCCTCCCGCTGGTCTCCGCCCCCGGCACGGGCGGCGTCTCACCCGGCGAGGCATCGCGCTATCTGTACGGCGCCGCGATTGTCGCGGTCGTCCTCTTCCTGCCCGGCGGACTCACCCGTCTCATCACCTCTCGGGAGAAGTAATGAAGCCACGTCTGTACGCGGCGGCGCTGGCCGCCGCCCTGACCCTGACCAGCGCCGGACTCGCCGGATGCAGCTCGAAGGCCACCGACGGCGGCGGGGGCGAGAAGGACGCCGGGGGAGTGAAGACCGGCGAAGGCGTCACGGCCAAGACCATCAGCCTCGGCGTGCTCACCGACATGACCGGCGTCTACGCCTCGCTCGGCAAGAGCGTCACCCAGGCGCAGCAGCTGTGGGCGAAGCAGACCAACGCGGCCGGCGGCATCTGCGGCCGCACTATCGAGCTCACCGTCCGGGACCACGGCTACGACCCGCAGAAGGCCGTCGCCGCGTACACCGAACTCGAACCGAAGGTGCTCGGCTTCTCCCAGTTCATCGGCTCGCCCTTCGTCGCCGCGGTCAAGGGCCGTATCGACGGCCAGGACAAGGCACTCGTGGTGCCCCAGGCCTGGTCGGCATCGCTGCTGGGCAGCCCGTACATCCGGGTCGTGGGAGCGACGTACGACATCGAGACGATCAACGCGGTCGACTATCTGCTCAGCCAGAAGCGCATCGCCAAGGGCGACAAGATCGGTCATGTCTACTTCGAGGGCGACTTCGGGGAGAACGCGCTGAAGGGCTCGAAGTACGCTGCGAAGCAGACGGGTCTGACCGTCGTCGAGCAGAAGATCAAGCCGACCGACAACGACATGTCCGCCCAGATCGCCGCGCTCAAGAAGGCAGGCGTCAAGGCGGTCCTGATCAGCGCCGGACCACGCCAGGCGGCCTCGCTGGTCGGTGTTGCCGCGGCGGGCGGCTTCAAGGTCCCCATGATCGGCAACAACTCCGCCTTCGCGCCGCAGCTGCTGGCCACCCCGGCGGCGGCCGCGCTGACGAAGGACTACTACGTCGCGGCCTCCACCCTCCCCATCGGCGACCCGGGCGCGGGCCCGGCGAAGCTGGCCAAGGAGTACAAGGCCGCCTACCCCAAGGACGGGCTCGACAACGGCGTGGTCGCGGGCTACACGGCGGCGAGCGTCTACGGCGAGGTGCTGAAGAAGGCCTGCGCGGCCAAGGACCTGACTCGAGAGGGCATCGACAAGGCGCTGCTCACCGTCTCCTCGTACGACAACGGCTTCGGCATCACGAACAACTTCTCGGACCCGGCGGCGCCGTCGACCCGGCAGAGTCTGATCATGAAGCCGGACCTCAAGGTGCCGGGGGGTCTGAAGGTGGTGCGGCCGGCGGCGGTGTCCAAGTCGGCGGAGTCGTACAAGTCGGGCGGCTGAGTCACCCGTCTGGGGGCAAGCCCCCGCCCCCTGCGCCGGCTTAGCGGCGCGGACCAGGGGCGCTTCGCCCCCGTATGCGACCTTCGGCCGCATGTCCTCAATCGCCGGACGGGCTTGAAAATCAAGCCCGTCCGGCGATTGAGGCGCGTCCACATAGGCGATCAGCCGTCCACCGTGACACGGTGCGCCATCCGGCCCCGGAACTCCAGCGGGCCCGAGCCGTCCTGCCGCCCGAGATCGCCGGTGGGCACCGCATCACCGCCGCCGGGCGGTGAGAGCCAGATCTGCCCCTGGCGGATCTGCGCTGCGCAGCCGGGGAACGGCTGCCCGAGACAGGCGTGCCGCGCGGGATCCTCGACCGGCCCCGGCAGCCGGCCGGTCTTGAACCAGGTCTCGCACCCGGCGACCTCGGTGGGCCCGTACCCGCTGATCAGCCGCGCGCCCGGGGCGAGCCCCCGCCCCAGCCGCACCTGCGCGTCGAGCCGGAGCCGTTCCGCGCCGATCGCGACCGGCCGGCCACAGCCCCGGCAGCTCCGTGCCGTCGTCCAGCAGCGAGGCCGCGGTGACCGGATCGGTGTCGGCCACCGGACATGACGAGGGCCCGGGTGCGGATCGCACCCGGGCCCTTCAGCACATGCACTGCTCTAGGGGAGTTGAGCAGCCCTTGCCTCACGGTTCTCGCGGCGGTTGTCGCGGAACGTGTTCACACGCCGTGCCGTCGCGAAGAGCGGAATCGTCGCCGCCATCACGATCTGCAGCGCGCAGCCGGTCTGGAGGAGCACCTGACCGCCCGGAGCGTCGAACGCCCACGCCGCCAGCATCCCCATCGCCGAGACGATCCAGCCGAGCATCGCCACCGCGAGGACACCTCGCGGCTTGGGGTACTCGACCCGGCTCACCATCAGCCATGCAGTACCGATGATCGCCAGCAGCGTCGGGATGAACGGCAGCTCGAGCAGGATGATCGAGACGACCGTGAGCGCACCGAAGGGGCTCGGCATGCCCTGGAACATGCCGTCCTTCATGGTCACGCACGAGAATCTGGCAAGCCGCAGCACCACAGCCAGCAGCACGACGATCGCGGCCACCGCCGAGACCTTCTGCTGGGCGTCGTCCGCGACCATTCCGTACACGAGTACGAAGTACGCCGGGGCCAGCCCGAAGCTGATCAGGTCGGAGAGGTTGTCCAGCTCCGCGCCCATCGGCGAGCTGCGCAGCTTGCGCGCCACGAGCCCGTCACAGAGATCGAAGATCGCCGCCAGCAGCATCAGGATCACGGCGGTGGCGGCGCTGTTGCGCGCCATGCCGCTCTCGTTGCTGCCGGTGAGGTGCGGGATGAGGATCCCGGTGGTGGTGAAGTACACCGCCATGAAGCCACACGTGGCGTTACCCAGCGTGAGGGTGTCCGCTATCGACAGCCGCAGAGAGAGCGGCATGTCCTCCGCGTCGTCCTCGGCCTCGGCCTCTGCGACCCAGCCGGCCTGTGTGTCAGGATCAATCACGGTCAATTCGAGTCACCCCCGCGGTCGTGGTCTGACCGACCTCGACAGCGACGTCGACACCTTCCGGAAGGTAGATGTCAACGCGCGATCCGAAGCGGATCAGACCAATGCGCTCGCCCTGCTCGACCTTGGTCCCTTGCGGGAGATACGGCACGATCCGCCGGGCGACTGCGCCCGCGATCTGCACCATCTCGATGTCGCCGAGCTCGGTGTCGAAGTGCCAGACAACGCGCTCGTTGTTCTCGCTCTCCTTGTTGAACGCGGGAACGAAACCGCCGGGGATGTGCTCGACGGACGTCACGGTGCCCGCGAGGGGAGCGCGGTTGACGTGGACGTTCAGCGGGCTCATGAAGATCGCGACGCGAGTGCGTCCGTCCTTCCACGGCATGATGCTCTGCACCACACCGTCGGCGGGCGAGATGACCCGGCCCTGGGTGATCTCGCGCTCAGGGTCGCGGAAGAACCACAGCATGCCCGCCGCGAGCGCGGTGGTGGGCACGGCGATGGCCGCGGCGCGCCTGGAGCGACGCGATCGGGCCAAGCTGAGTGCGGCGGTGGCGACGGTCGGCAGAAGCCACGGCGATGCTCCGCGCGCGAGGCGTACGCGGCCGCGTGGTGCAGAGGTTTGGCTGTGGGGCATGGATGACCTTCGTAGCGGATGATGCCGCGCTGGCAACGGGGGACGGCGGCTTTCGGGCGATGTTATCGGTTGCGAGCCGCAACTGGGTAAGCCAGCAATCGAGTCGGCGGCCGGAAGATAATGACACGGTGTGATTCTCTTCGCGGCCGTACCGACTCAAATACGACAATCAACCCTGGAATCGGTACTCCTCCAGCAGCCGGCGACCAATGATCATTTTCTGGATCTCGGCGGTACCTTCACCGATCAGCAGCATCGGCGCCTCGCGGTAGAGGCGTTCGATCTCGTACTCCTTGGAGAAGCCGTAACCGCCGTGGATACGGAAGGCGTCCTCGACGACTTCCTTGCAGTATTCGGAGGCGAGGTACTTCGCCATCCCTGCCTCCAGGTCGTTTCGTTCCCCGGAGTCCTTTTTGCGTGCCGCGTTCACCATCATCGCATGAGCGGCCTCGACCTTGGTAGCCATCTCGGCCAGCTTGAACTGAATGGCCTGGTGCTGAGCGATGGCCTTGCCGAAAGTGTGACGCTGCTGCGCATACGAGACGCCCAGCTCGAACGCACGCTGCGCCACTCCGCAGCCACGCGCCGCGACATTGACGCGGCCGACCTCGACGCCGTCCATCATTTGGTAAAACCCTCGGCCAGTGGTGCCGCCGAGTACCCGATTGGCCGGAATGCGCAGTCCGTCCATGATGAGCTCGGTGGTGTCGACACCCTTGTAGCCCATCTTGTCGATCTTCCCGGGGATGGTGAGGCCCGGGCGGACCTCTCCGAAGCCGGGTTCCTTCTCGACCAGGAAGGTCGTCATCGACTTATGGGGGGCGGTGCCCTCCGGGTGTCCTTCGTCACTCCGGCACAGAACGGCGACCAGATTGGACGTTCCGCCGTTCGTGAGCCACATCTTCTGGCCGGTCAGGACGTACTCGTCGCCGTCCTTGACGCCCTTGGAGGTGATCGCCGACACATCGGAGCCGAGAGCCGGCTCGGACATCGAGAACGCGCCACGCGTCTCGCCCAGCGCCATCCGCGGCAGGAAGGTGTCCTTCTGCTCCTGCGTGCCGTGCTGCTTGAGCATGTACGCCACGATGAAATGCGTATTGATGATGCCCGAGACGGACATCCAGCCACGCGCGATCTCCTCGACGCACAGCGCGTAGGTGAGCAGCGACTCGCCCAGGCCGCCGTACTCCTCCGGGATCATCAGCCCGAACAGGCCGAGTTCCTTGAGGCCTTCGACGATCTGTGTCGGGTACTCGTCGCGGTGCTCCAGCTCGGTGGCGACAGGAATGATCTCCTTGTCGACGAAATCCCGGACGGTGGCCAGGATTTCCTGCTGGACGTCGGTCAGACCGTGGGTCTGGGCGAGTCGGCTCATGGCTACTTCTCCTGTGCCTTCAGCTCCGGGCGGCCGGGCTGCTCGCCGCCGCGCTCCTTGATGTACGTCTCGGTCGGGACCATCACCTTGCGCCGGAAGACGCAGACGAGGGTGCCGTCCTGCTTGTAGCCCTTGGTCTCGACGTAGACGATCCCGCGGTCGTTCTTGGACTTTGACGGAGTCTTGTCGAGGACCGTCGTCTCGCCGTAGATCGTGTCGCCGTGGAAGGTCGGCGCGACGTGCTTGAGCGACTCGACCTCCAGGTTGGCGATGGCCTTGCCGGAGACATCCGGGACCGACATGCCGAGGAGCAGCGAGTAGATGTAGTTCCCGACGACGACGTTCTTCCCGAAATCGGTCGTCTTCTCCGCATAGTTGGTGTCCATGTGGAGGGGGTGGTGGTTCATGGTGAGCAGACAGAAGAGGTGGTCGTCGTACTCGGTGACCGTCTTCCCGGGCCAGTGCCGGTAGACGGCGCCGACCTCGAACTCTTCGTATGTGCGTCCGAACTGCATCGCTTACGCCTCCGGGGCTTCGAACTTGGACGTGCGCTGCAGGCCCGCCGCGCGGCCCTTGCCCGCGACGACCAGTGCCATCTTGCGGCTGGCCTCGTCGATCATCTCGTCGCCGAGCATCGCCGAGCCCTTCTTACCGCCGGCCTCCGAGGTGCACCACTCGTAGGCGTCCAGGATCAGCTCGGCGTGGTCGTAGTCCTCCTGGGAGGGCGAGAAGACCTCGTTGGCGGCGTCGACCTGGCCGGGGTGCAGCACCCACTTGCCGTCGAAGCCCAGCGCCGCCGCACGGCCCGCGACCTCGCGGTACGCGTCCACGTCGCGGATCTGCAGGAAGGGGCCGTCGATCGCCTGGAGGTCGTGCGTACGGGCCGCCATCAGAATCCGCATCAGGATGTAGTGGTAGG
This sequence comes from Streptomyces sp. NPDC048479, assembly GCF_040651435.1. Classification (NCBI taxonomy): domain Bacteria; kingdom Bacillati; phylum Actinomycetota; class Actinomycetes; order Kitasatosporales; family Streptomycetaceae; genus Streptomyces; species Streptomyces sp. NPDC048479. The sequence goes on along the minus strand of NZ_JBEZKA010000002.1, from coordinate 266,120 downwards.
CGTCCGCGCCGTAGCCGGGCGGCTGCTGGCCGACGACCAGCGTCTTCATGTTGATGGAGGCCATGAAGTCGGCCGGGCCGAAGATGATGGTCTCCAGACGCGGCGAGGCGGCGGCGATCTCGTCGACGTTCACCAGACCCTTGGCGTTCTCGATCTGCGCCTCGATGCCGATCCTGCCGACCTCGAAGCCCATCGTCTTCTCGATCTGGGTCAGCAGCAGGTCGAGCGCCTTGACCTGGGTGGCGTCCTGGACCTTCGGCAGCATGATGCAGTCGAGATTGGGGCCCGCGCCCTCGACGACCGTCACCACATCGCGGTACGTCCAGTGCGTCGTCCAGTCGTTGACCCGCACGACCCGGGTCTTGCCCGTCCAGTCGCCATTGTTGAGCGCGTCGACGATGGTGTGCCTGGCGCCCTCCTTGGCGAGCGGCGCGCATGCGTCCTCCAGGTCGAGGAAGACCTGGTCGGCCGGGAGGCCCTGGGCCTTCTCCAGGAAGCGCGGGTTGCTGCCCGGCACGGCGAGGCAGGAACGCCGCGGACGGAGACGGTTCACGGGCGTGGTCATGCGGGGACCTCCAGAGGGTCGAGCTTGTTCGCTTTCCGGATCTCGTCGACGATACGGCCGATGATCTCCGTGATGCCGAAGTCCTTCGGGGTGAAGACGGCGGCGACACCTGCCGCCTTCAGATCGGTGGCGTCGGCGTTCGGGATGATCCCGCCGACGATCACCGGAATATCGGCCGCGCCGGCCTCGCGCAGCCGGTCCAGCACATCGGGGACCAGCTCGGCGTGCGAGCCGGAGAGGATCGACAGGCCCACACAGTGGACGTCCTCCGCGAGCGCGGCGTTGACGATCTGTTCGGGCGTGAGCCGGATGCCTTGGTAGACCACTTCGAAGCCCGCGTCACGGGCGCGTACGGCGATCTGCTCGGCGCCGTTGGAGTGACCGTCCAGGCCGGGCTTGCCGACCAGCAGCCGCAGCCTTCCGGAGCCCAGCTCGTCGGCCGTACGCGACACCTTCTCGCGTACGAGAGCGAGCGGCGTGCCCTTCTCGGCGGTGACCGCGACCGGCGCGCTGCTCACGCCCGTCGGCGCGCGGAACTCGCCGAACACATCGCGCAGCGCCCACGACCACTCGCCGGTGGTGACACCCGCACGGGCGCACTCGACGGTGGCGGCCATCAGGTTGGTGGAGCCCGCGGCCGTCTTCTTCAGCGCGGCCAGGGCCTCGCTCGCCCGGGTCTCGTCGCGATTGTCGCGCCACTCGTGGAGCTTTGCGACGACGCGCGCCTCGTTCGCCGGGTCGACCGTCATGATCGCGGTGTCGAGGTCCGCGGTGAGCGGGTTCTCCTCGGTGGTCTCGAAGATATTGACGCCGACTATCTTCTCCACGCCGCCCTCGATCCGGGCCCGGCGCTCGGCGTGCGAGGAGACCAGCTGCGACTTGAGATAGCCGGACTCGACGGCCGCCATCGCGCCGCCCATCTCCTGGATCCGGCCGATCTCGGCGAGGCACTCGGTGACCAGGGACTCCACCTTGGCCTCGATGACATGCGAGCCCTCGAAGATGTCCTCGTACTCCAGCAGATCGCTCTCGTGCGCCAGCACCTGCTGGATACGGAGCGACCACTGCTGGTCCCAGGGCCGGGGCAGACCCAGGGCCTCGTTCCACGCCGGGAGCTGTACGGCCCTGGCGCGCGCGTCCTTGGAGAGCGTGACGGCCAGCATTTCGAGAACGATGCGCTGGACGTTGTTCTCCGGCTGGGCCTCGGTCAGACCGAGGGAGTTGACCTGGACGCCGTAGCGGAAGCGGCGCTGCTTCTCGTTCTCGATGCCGTACCGCTCGCGCGTGACCTGGTCCCAGATGCGGCCGAAGGCACGCATCTTGCACATCTCCTCGATGAAGCGGACGCCCGCGTTCACGAAGAAGGAGATACGTGCGACCACATCGCCGAACTTCTCCGCCGGCACCTGGCCGGAGTCCCGTACCGCGTCGAGCACGGCGATCGCCGTGGACATCGCGTACGAGATCTCCTGGACCGGAGTGGCGCCCGCTTCCTGCAGGTGGTAGCTGCAGATGTTGATCGGGTTCCACTTGGGGATGTTGGCCACCGTGTACGTGATCATGTCGGTGGTCAGGCGGAGCGAAGGACCGGGCGGGAAGACATGCGTCCCGCGCGACAGGTACTCCTTGACGATGTCGTTCTGCGTCGTCCCCTGGAGCTTGGTGATGTCGACGCCCTGCTCCTCGGCGACCACCTGATAGAGCGCCAGCAGCCACATGGCGGTGGCGTTGATGGTCATCGAGGTGTTCATCTGCTCCAGCGGGATGTCCTGGAACAGCCGGCGCATGTCACCGAGATGCGAGACGGGGACCCCGACCCGGCCGACCTCACCGCGGGCGAGGATGTGGTCGGGGTCGTAGCCCGTCTGCGTCGGCAGGTCGAACGCGACCGACAGGCCGGTCTGCCCCTTGGCGAGGTTGCGCCGGTAGAGCTCGTTGGACGCCTCGGCGGTCGAGTGACCGGCGTACGTCCGCATGAGCCAGGGCCGGTCCTTCTGACGTTCAGTCATCTAAGGGCCTCAGATGTTCCGGAAGCGGTTGATGGCGTCGATGTGCTTCTCGCGGAGCTCCTCGTCGCGCACACCCAGACCCTCGCGGGGTGCCAGTGTCAGCACGCCGACCTTGCCCTGGTGCAGGTTGCGGTGCACGTCGTACGCGGCCTGGCCGGTGTCGTCGAGGGAGTAGACCTTCGACAGCGTCGGGTGGATCTTGCCCTTGGCGACCAGTCGGTTGGCCTCCCACGCCTCGCGGTAGTTGGCGAAGTGCGAGCCCACGATCTTCTTCAGTGACATCCACAGGTAGCGGTTGTCGTACTCGTGGTTGTAGCCCGACGTCGATGCGCAGGTGACGATCGTGCCGCCCTTGCGGGTCACGTACACGCTCGCGCCGAAGGTCTCGCGGCCCGGGTGCTCGAAGACGATGTCCACGTCCTCGCCGCCGGTCAGCTCACGGATGCGCTTGCCGAAGCGCTTCCACTCGCGCGGGTCCTGGTTGTGCTCGTCCTTCCAGAACTTGTAGCCCTCGGCGTTGCGGTCGATGATCGCCTCCGCGCCCATCGCGCGGCAGATGTCCGCCTTCTGCGGGCTGGAGACCACACAGATCGGGTTGGCGCCACCGGCCAGCGCGAACTGGGTGGCGTACGAGCCGAGGCCGCCGCTGGCGCCCCAGATCAGGACGTTGTCGCCCTGCTTCATGCCCGCGCCGTTGCGCGAGACGAGCTGGCGGTACGCGGTGGAGTTGACCAGGCCCGGAGCCGCGGCCTCCTCCCAGCTGAGGTGCTGGGGCTTGGGCATCAGCTGGTTGGACTTGACGAGCGCGATCTCGGCGAGACCGCCGAAGTTCGTCTCGAAGCCCCAGATGCGCTGCTCGGGGTCGAGCATCGTGTCGTTGTGGCCGTCCGAGGACTCCAGCTCGACCGAGAGGCAGTGCGCGACGACCTCGTCGCCCGGCTGCCAGGCGTTGACGCCGGGACCGGTGCGCAGCACGACGCCCGCCAGGTCGGAGCCGATGATGTGGTACGGCAGGTCGTGGCGCTTGGTGAGCTCGGAGAGCCTTCCGTAGCGCTCGAGAAAGCCGAAGGTGGACATCGGCTCGAAGATCGAGGTCCAGACGGAGTTGTAGTTCACCGAGCTCGCCATGACCGCGACGAGGGCCTCGCCCGGGCCGAGCTCGGGCACCGGCACGTCCTCGACATGGAGGGACTTGCGGGGGTCCTTCTCCCGGGTCTCGAGGCCGGCGAACATCTCGACCTCGTCCTTGTGCACGGTCACCGCGCGGTAGGACTCGGGGATGGGCAGTGCGGCGAAGTCGGCGGACTTGCTGTCCGTCGACTGGATCGCGTCCAGGATTTCCTTCACGGGGTGCCTCCGGCGAAGCGCGTTTGAGGGAACGCTGAGGGGAAACGTCGGGGTGGTGCTGCTGTGGAGGTGTGCCGTCGGTTCGGCGGGTGGTGCTGTGGCAGCGCTGGTGGGCGCGTGAGGTTGCCTGTGACGCAGGCGTCCGGGCGCACAAACCGATGGTTTGCGGGGACAGCCGGCGTACGAAAGGTCTCTGCACGCCGGCCGCCCGGACAACATCAACGTATGGCACCCCGTGCCAGGCCGCAAGACACTCGGTGCCAGGAATTTCTCTCGCTTGTCATCTGGCGGGCACGTATGAGCAACAAACGGCCGTCCCGGAAGAAGAGAATGTCACGTTCCGTGTGCTCTTGTGTGCGGTCGGTTCGCACCCTGGCGTGGGTCGACGCCGCTGACGGTACCCACCGGCTCGAGGGTGGCGGAACTGATGGTGCGTCAAGAGGGCTGATTCATCGGGGGGATTGGCCGGCGGTGATGCGGAGCGGCCAACAGGTCTCCCAGACGCGCCGGATACAGCGCGATCGCCGCACTCGGCTCGCGCACCGCCGCCCCGACAGCTGCCCGATCTTGTCCAGCCGGTACAGCAGCGTGTTGCGATGCACTCCGAGGCGCTCCGCCGCGCGCAGCAGACTGAAACCGCCCTCGCTCCAGGCGATCGGCGTCTCGCGCAGCGCCGCCCAGTCGCCACGCTCACGCAGCGTGCCGAGCACTGACTCCGTGTACCGGGAACGCTCCTGGCGCGCCGCCGCCACCAGCTGCGGCACGCGCAGCCCGGCGACCGCGAAGACCCTGGCGCCCGGGTTCAGCGCCGGGCCGTTCCGCAGTGCGGCGGCCGCGTCCCGGTACGAGCCGCACATCCCCGCCACGCCCGTCCCCGGGTCCCCGACCGCGATCCGGGCATCCAGGCCGTGCCGCTCTCCTATGACCTCCACCAGCCACTCGCACCGCTCGAGCAGGAGAGCGCCGCCGACGGCGGCCGAGGCGTGCAGGACGGCGGGCCGGGGCCATCGGGCCCGGGCCCGATGGCCCCGGACGGACTGCCGCTCATCGGACGCGTACCCGGCACATCCGGGGTGTTGCTGGCCACCGGGCACAACATGCTCGGCCCGGCGCGCACCGCCAGGAGGCGGTGGGGCGGCGCGGGCTTGACGCCTGCGGCGGGCCTTTTCCCCGTCCCGCCCCTTCTCGTACCGGGGGCAGGCCCCCAGACCCCCGGTACGGCCTTCGGCCGTGTCCTCAATCGCCGGACGGGCTGGATATGCCAGGGCAGATCAAGCCCCGCCGGCGATTGAGGCGCGGGGTCCGGGGGGAGCCCCGGGGTCAGGCCCTGCGGTCGCCCAGGGCCCGCTCGATGGTGCGCATGACCTCGTCCAGCGGCGCGTCGGTACGGGCCACCGTCACCAGGACGTTGCCACTGGTCCGCGCCGACACCGCCGCGGGACCCGGTCGCTCGGCCTGCGCGGTGCGGCCCGCCCCGATGCCCGTGCCGAAGGCGTCGCGGACGATCGCGAACGCGTGGTCCAGCTGGGACTCCACATCGCCCTGGCCGCCCGCCCGCAGCCAGCGGCGCAGCACATGGTTGTGCGCCGTGACGACCGCGGACGCGGCCACCTCCGCCAGCAGCGGATCGTCGTTGCCGTCGTGGTGGTCGCGCTCGTCGAAGTGGCCCAGCAGATAGCGGGTGAACAGCCGCTCGTAGCGGGCCACCGAGGCGATCTCCCGCTCCCGCAGCGTGGGAACCTCACGGGTCAGCCGGTAGCGCTCGACGGAGACCGCCGGAGAGGCCGCGTACATCCGCATGACCTCCTTGATACCCCTGCAGACGGTGTCCAGCGGATGCTCATGGGCGGGGGCCGCGTTCAGCACCGCCTCGGCCCGTACGAGCGTGTCGTCGTGGTCCGGGAAAATCGCCTCTTCCTTGGAACGGAAGTGGCGGAAGAAGGTCCGGCGGGCGACCCCGGCGGTGGCCGCGATCTCGTCGACGGTCGTTGCCTCGTACCCCTTGGTCGCGAACAGCTCCATCGCCGCGGCCGCCAACTCGCGCCGCATCTTGAGGCGCTGAGCGGCGGCGCGGCTGCCTGCCGCACTTTCCGGAGCGTCGGGAGTGGCCTTGGCGCGGGTGGACTTGGCGGGCTGGGGCATGACCTGAACGTACTGCATCTGTGCAGGAGAGCGCGCCTGCGGGGACGGGCCGCCCGAAGGGCCGAGCAGCCCGCCCCAGCCCGCGCCGCGATCAGCGCCGGGCATATTCGCGGAAGCCACGCCCCGTCTTGCGGCCGAGGCAGCCCGCGGCGACCAGGTGCTCGAGCAGCGGCGCCGGGGCCAGGCCCGGGTCGCGGAATTCGCGGTGCAGAACCTTCTCGATGGCGAGCGAGACATCGAGTCCGACCACGTCGAGGAGCTCGAACGGGCCCATCGGATAGCCGCCGCCCAGCTTCATCGCGGCGTCGATGTCGTCGAGCGTGGCGTAGTGCTCCTCGACCATCTTGATCGCGTTGTTGAGGTACGGGAAGAGCAGGGCGTTGACGATGAAGCCGGCCCGGTCGCCGCAGTCCACCGGGTGCTTCTTGATCTTCGTGGTGACCTCGCGGACGGTGGCGTGGACCTCGTCGGAGGTCAGCACCGTCCGGACCACCTCGACCAGCTTCATCGCCGGGGCCGGGTTGAAGAAGTGCATCCCGATGACGTCCTGCGGGCGCGAGGTGGCGCGGGCACAGGCGACGACGGGCAGCGAGGAGGTGGTGGTGGCGAGCACCGCACCCTCCTTGCAGATCTTGTCGAGGGTGGCGAAGAGCGCCTGCTTGATCTCCAGATCCTCGGCCACGGCCTCGACGGCGAGGTCGACCTCGGCGAAGGCGTCGAGCGAACCGGCCGGTGTGATCCGGGCCAGGGTCGCCGCACTGGCCTCGGCCGTCATCCGGCCCTTGTCGACCGAGCGCGCAAGGGACTTGGCGATACGGGCCTTCGCCGTCTCCGCCTTCTCCGGGCTGCGGGCGGCGAGCACGACGTCGTAACCGGCCTTGGCGAAGACCTCCGCGATACCGCTCGCCATGGTGCCGGAGCCGGCCACGCCGACGGAGCGGACCTCGCGGCCGCCCGTTGACGCCGCTTCCGGCTGCGGCGTGAGGGCGTCCGGGACCAGCACCGAGGTGTCGGGAGCGGCGTACGTGTAGAAACCGCGGCCCGTCTTGCGGCCGGTCAGGCCCGCCTCGCTGAACTGCTTGAGGATGGGGGAGGGCGCGTGCAGCCGGTCGTGGGACTCGGCGTACATCGCGTCCAGGACGGTACGGGCGGTGTCGATGCCGATCAGGTCGAGCAGGGCGAGCGGGCCCATCGGCAGTCCGCAGCCGAGCTTCATCGCGGCGTCGATGTCCTCGCGGGAGGCGTACTTGGCCTCGTACATCGCGGCGGCCTGGTTGAGGTAGCCGAACAGCAGACCGTCTGCGACGAAACCGGGGCGGTCGCCGACCGCGACGGGCTCCTTGCCGAGCTCGCGGGCGAGCGCGGTGACGGTCTCGACAGCGAGCGGGGAGGTCAGCACCGAGGAGACGACCTCGACGAGCTTCATGGCCGGGGCAGGGTTGAAGAAGTGCAGGCCGAGCACGCGCTCCGGGTGCTCGGAGTCGGCGGCGAGCCGGGTCACCGAGAGAGCGTTGGTGCCGGTGGCGAGGATCGCGTCCGGGCGGACGATGCCGTCCAGCGCACGGAAGACCTGGTGCTTGGCCTCGTACGACTCGGGCACGACCTCGATGACGAGATCGGCCTCGGCCGCGGCCTGCAGATCGGAGAAGGTACGGAAGCGGGCGAGGGTGTTCCGGCGCTCCTCCTCGGTGATCCGCTCGCGCTCCACGGCGCGGGCGGTGGAGGCCTCGAGCGCGGTGACGGCGTGGCGGGCCGCGCTGTCGCTGATGTCGATGCCGATGACCTCACGGCCGGCGTGGGCGAGGACTTCGGCGATGCCGGTGCCCATGGTGCCGAGGCCGACGACGGCAATGGTGTGGAGAGGGGTGTCCATCGGGGGACTCCAGGGATGAGTGACGACTGATGAGGAGCGCGCGCGAGCGGGAACGCCGAAGGGCGCGTGCCTGGCGGCATGACTGCGCAGAACCGCGCACGGAAATTCGGCGCACGGCAAATGCGTCTCGTGGTGCGGGGCCGACGGACTCTGTCCCTGAGTCACGTCGTACGTGGTGCAGAACTACCGAACCGACAAAGCACTCGCGGCGGCTGCGTCACCAGGCCACCGTGAGCTGCGGGGGTTACCCGCTCACCTGAGGTTAACTCGCTAGTAACGAGCGCGCCAGGCCTGGGCGGGTGTGATCTGGATCGCCGGTCCGTGGCTGGCTCTCGCCGGTCTCTGGCCGGTTTCGGCCGGTCTCCGGCCGGCCTCGGGTTGATCCCTGGTGGTTCCTGGTTGGTCCTGGCAGGTCCTTCGCCGGTCTCTCGCCGATACGCTGGCCGCCATGGACGAGGAGTTACGGTCGCTCGCGGGGCGGCTGCGCGGTGAGTCGGGCGGCTCGGTGGCGTATGAACGGCTACTGGTGACCGAGGACCGGGAGGAGCTCGCCGGAGTCCTCACCGAACATGAACGGCCTCTGTGGGCACGGGAGATCGCCGCCTTCCGGCTGGGATGCGCGGGGGACCGGCGGGCCTTCGAGGCGCTGGTACTGCTCCTCAACCACCGCGATCCCGGGCGCTGTGTCTCGGCGGCACACGCTCTGGCGAGGCTGAACGACCCCCGCACGCCCCGGGCGGCGGCCGCCCTCGCCACGAATGAGCTGCGCGTCGCCTACGCCCTGCTCCCGGTCCGGCTGCTCACGCGGCTGCACGCGCCGGAGTCCGTACCGGCGCTGATCACCGTCCTGAGACGCAGGCTCGCTCCGGGTGACCCGCACTGGCGGGTGGCCCTTGCCTGCGTCGAGGGCCTCGGCGCACTGGGTGACAAACGAGCGGCCGGCATCCTCCGCTCGGCCCGCACGCACCCCCGGCTCATGGCGGCGGCGGAGGCGGCACTGGCCCGGCTGGACTGAGCGGCTGGGAGGGGCCGAGAGGTGGGCGGCTGGGCCGAGGGCCGAGCTGAACCGGCTGGGCGGCGCGGCTGGGTGCGGGCCGCACGGTGGCGCGGGCTCGGCCCGACCGCGTATGGCTCTACACGGTCAAGGCGCGGGCGTACCGAACCTCCGGGACCGCAACGCCGTCCACCTCGAACGGCTCCTCCGCGCCGTCGGGTGTGAAGCCCGCCTTCTCGTAGAAGCTGCGCGCGCGGTCGTTCTCCTTGAGGACCCAGAGCCGCATCTCAGGGAACCCGTCAGCCGTGGCCCGCTCCGTCAGCTCCGCCATCAGCGCCCGCCCCACGCCCGTGGATATCTGTTCCGGCAGCACGTAGATCGTGTACAGCTCGCAGATACCCGCCGTCGCGTCCTCGTCCCCGCTCGGTCCGCAGCAGCCCCACCCGACCACTTCGCCGTCCCGCTCGGCGACCACATTGGTCACCCGCCTGCCACCCTTCGCGAGGAAGGCGCGGCGCTTCGCCGCGTCCTCCTCGATGCTCATCGCGTCCAGGTACGACGACGGCATCAACCCGGCGTACGCGTGCTGCCAGCCCCGGACCCGGACCGTAGCGACCGCTTCGCAGTCGTCGATGCCCATGTCCCGTATACGTACCGGCATCCGCTAGCCCTCCTCTCCGGTGATCGCGAACGCCTCGATCTCGACGAGCAGTTCGGGCCGGAACAGGGCCGCCACCTGGACCGCCGAGCTGGCCGGCAGCCGTCCGGCGTCGATCACCTCGTCCCGCGCCGCACGGACCGCCGGAAGGTGCGCGACATCGGTGACGAAGTACGTCAGCTTGACCACATCGTCGAAGGAGGCGCCCGCCGCGGCCAGACAGCGGCGGAGGTTCTCGAAGACCTGCCGCGCCTGCGCCGCCGGGTCTCCCTCGCCCACGACCTTGCCGTCCTGGTCGAAGGCGCACTGCCCCGATATCGCCACGAACCGGCCGGTGCCCCAGACGACATGGCTGTATCCCGTGCCGGGAGCCACGCCTTCGGGAGCCTGTACATGCGTGAGTCGCGAAGTCATGCGTTCATCCTTGCGCACACCACTGACAATCCCGATCAATTTCCCGGCCCGCCCGCCTCAGAGCAGAGTCAGCTGCGTCGGCTCCGGCGTTGCGAGCTCCGGCTCCTCCGGTACCGGGACCCGCCGCGGCACACCCCGGTCGGTCGGGCCTATGCCGAACTCCCGGGCCAGTTCATGGACATGGCGCGTGATCCGGCGCTGGTACCACTTCGGCGCATACGCTCCCTCCGCGTACAGCCGCTCGTAACGCCGTACCAGATGCGGATGGTGCTGTGCCAGCCACGCCATGAACCACTCGCGCGCACCCGGCCGCAGATGAAGGACGAGCGGCGTCACCGATGTCGCTCCGGCCGCGGCGATCGCCCGTACGGTCGCGCGGAGTTGGTCCGGGTGGTCGCCGAGGAACGGGATGACCGGCGCCATCAGCACCCCGCAGCCGATGCCGTGCTCGGTGAGGGTGCGTACGACGTCGAGACGCCGCTCCGGCGAGGGTGTGCCCGGCTCGACCGTCCGCCACAACTCGGGGTCGGTGAAGCCGACCGAGACGGAGATCCCGACCTCGGTCACCTCCGCAGCCTGCCGCAGCAGCTCCAGATCGCGCAGGATCAGCGTGCCCTTGGTGAGGATGGAGAACGGGTTCGCATGGTCGCGCAGCGCGGTGATGATGCCCGGCATCAGCCGGTAGCGCCCTTCGGCCCGCTGATAGCAGTCGACGTTCGTCCCCATGGCGATATGAGCGCCCTGCCACCGCCGGGACGCCAGCTGCCGGCGCAGCAGCTCCGGCGCGTTGATCTTCACAACGATCTGGGAGTCGAACCCGAGCCCGGTGTCGAGGTCCAGATAGCTGTGGGTCTTGCGGGCGAAGCAGTACACACAGGCGTGCGTGCAGCCCCGATAGGGATTGACCGTCCACTCGAACGGCATCCGCGAGGCGCCCGGCACCCGGTTCAGGATCGAACGGGCGCGGATCTCGTGGAAGGTGATACCCCGGAATTCGGGGGTGTCGAAGGTCCTGGTGGTCACCGCGGACGTAGCGAAAAGCGCGGTGTCCCCGGCCATCGTGGGGTTCTCGACCAGATTGTCCCAGCGCATGAGCGGCTCCTCGGTAGCACTGGCCACAGAATAGAACACATGTTCCCTTGATCGCTTGCGCCACCGATTCCCTGGTGACGGTCACCGACAGGTGGCCGTTGGCAGCGACGCCAGTTGGCCACCTCGGATGGTCGGCGCGACCGAGTGCCCGGAGTGGCTGTGAGCGCGCTTTCGTGCGTCGGTCACAGACTCGTGAGGAGATCGTCGAGCGGGGTCGGTACCTGTTCGGGGTCAAGGGCCTCGACGAGGAGGCGGCCGTAGCGGATCTTGCGGCCTTTCTTCGTGCCGAGGAAGCGCCGCAACTGCTGCTGCCGGGGCCGACCGTGCTGTGCGGGCTGGCGCAGGAAGGTCTGCCAGGCGCGGAGGTCGCCCTCGGCCCGGACGATCTCCTCGACTCTTGCTGTGCCCAGCGCGCGGATGAGCTCGTCCTCCAGGTCCGTCACGCACACGAAGAAGCCCCGGTGCGGCACCCGTGCCCGCTTCAGGCCGCGGTCGTAGAAGCGCTGCTCGCCCTCGTCGCACAGTCCAACCAGGCGCAGGCCAAGGCCGGGTGGCCCGAGGAGGCCGGCGTAGCGGCCGACGCTCATCGCCCCGCCCATCGGCACGACGCACACCCCCTCGGCGGCCAGGTCCCGGCCACGCCGTGCGGCCAGAGCCTCGACGGCCGCGAGGTCACTCGGCCCTTCCAGCAGCACCGCCGTACGCACCCTCAGTCGTACAGCCAGCTCACTCGCCGACCCGCCGGGGTCGCCGTTCGCCCAGCCACTGACCGCGTCCCGGAATGCCCGTATGTCCGCCATGGGGCGAGTCTGCACCTCCACCGACGGCACGGCACGGAATATTCGACGGCCCCACTCGACATGCCCGACGCCCTCGTCACCTGGGCAGCCATCACCCTGATAATCCGTCCCATCACCTGACTCCGGCGCTCACCACACTGCTTCGATGCTGGCGGAGTCTCGGGCTCCGATGCCGGAGCGGCCAACTATTTCTGACAACGTGGCCAGATACCGCTGACCAGCAGGGTCCGTGACCTGGGGCTTACTGCCCGTGCGGGTGAACCGGCCGCTGGCCGGCCGCGAACGAGCTTCGCCGTCGGCGTACTGATCGCTCCCGCTGTTCGCTCCCGCCGCCTACGGCCCGGCGTCGAAGAAGCCGGACTTCAGGTCCCCGATCACGGCGTCGAGTGGATGCCCATTCACGATGAACGGTCCACTCCAGGGCGCGCTGAGTGCGAAGAGCAACGCCAGGCTCAGCCCGACCACACTCGCAATGCCCACGACGAGCAGTGACGTTCGCAGGCTGCTGCGGAAGATTAGTGCGCCGGCGTTCACGATCAAGGCCAGTCCGCTGGCCACAAGCGTGACGACGTAGAGCGCGGGAACGTCACGCGAGGCGGCCGCGACGCGGGCGCGACGACTACTGGTGACGCTGTCCAGGGAAACCAGCAGCTCCGTGCTCGCCGGGGTTCCCAGCTCGGGCCGGGCCGCCTCGGCGCGCACGTTCCGCTCCAGCCGTGCGATCGCGCGAGCGGTGGCCGGGTCGTCACCGGACGCCGCTGCCGCACCCTCCCATTCCCCGACACGTGTGGTCTGCAAGTAGTCCATCAGTGCCGCATGGATCGGCTCCGACTGGACTCGCGGACTGGTCGCCGCCCACGCCAGGCGAGAGGCTGCGGCCGCCTCGTCGCTCACCAACCCCTCTGCTGCGCGCAGATAGCCGGCCTCGCTGGCCAGTGAGAGTGCCGCAAAGATCGCGAAGGCAGCGCCGAGTGTAGGCATCAGGGGCGTGGCGATCTGCGGCACCCGGTCCTGTTCCCCGACCGGTACGAGCGCACGGACGCCGACCCGCGCCACGGACGCGACGAGTAAGGCGAGGAAGAGCCAGCCCACAACCAGCACCACCGCCGGCAGCGAGATCAACCAGTTCACCACATCACCTACAGCGCGTTTCCACGAGCGTCACACGGCGGCGAAACATCGGCCCCCGCGACCTGGAGCTCCTCATCGATCACCTTCAACGAACGCTCCATGATCACAGGTCGAAGACCTCTGCTGTCCGCCCAAGGTTGCGAGACGAAGGCCCGACGGTCTTCTCCGCGACGAGCCCCTGCCGCTGCATCCACGGGGGCCGTTCCGGCCCGACTACGACGCGCCCCTACGAATAGGCCAGGACCTCGCCGGCCGTGACCTGGGGAGGGTTGGGGAGCAGGGAGGCGAGGTGGTCGCGTACGAAGTCCACCGCTTTGTCGGTCGACGCTTCGGCGCCGGCCCGGTCCTGGAAGACAGTCGTCGAAACCAGTACCCCGCCCCCGGCGTCGAGCCAGTAATAGGCCACGAAACCTTGGACCTGGCGGAGGAGCGGCACGAACCCCTCGTTCACCTGGCGTCCCGCCTCGGCCGGATCAGTCACCCCTTCGTACCGCCGAATCACTGCGTACATGGTTGATCTCCTCATGGATCGCGGGACCGTCTTCTGTGGAGACGACGTACCCGCTGCGGCACGTGCGGCGTGCGCGCGCCGTGCGGTAATCACCGGAAGGGCCTCCATCGGTAATCCAAACGGCGGCTTCCGGCGCCGTCCCGGTGCCCTCTCCGGCGCCCGCCAGCATGCGGCGCACCTCCGCTTCGGCGTCCGGGGCGGCCGCGCCGCAGGCGTCCTCGTCCGTGACTCCAGGAATTCCCAGCGGTCGGTGCCGCGATCGCGTCGTCCCGCGCCGCGGCTCGGCGCGGGACGCACCCACTGCCACCGTTGCTGATCCGTACGGGCATTGTGGCCGGAATCTCGATGCTCTGACTGACGCTCTCTCCGGTGGCCCCGGTGGCCCCGGTGGCCCCGGTGGCCCCGGTGGCCCCGGGGGCCCGGCAGGCGACGGCTACCGCTTTGAGTGGGGTGCAACCACGAGGCTTCTCGTCGTCGACTCAGGGATGGTGCAGCAGCGCCACCGTGCCCGCTCCCACCAGGGCGGGCAGCGCATAGAGGTCCCGGTCTCAGCGCATCGACGGCGGGATCTCGCGCCATCGCGACCCGCCTGGGCTGCCTGCGGGAGCGTCCGTAGCGCCGCCGGTGCGCGGGGCACGGCGCCTCGGTCCGCGACGTACCCGCGTCCATCCGGGTCCGCACAGGGAAACCCACCAGCCAGAGCACCCCCCACGCCCCCCGGCCCACGGTGACCACGGGTGCGGTGTCCCGGGGTCCGCACAGGGAAACCCACCAGCCAGAGCACCCCCACGCCCCCGGCCCAGGGTGACCACGGGTGCGGTGTCCCGGATTTGGGAGGTCGGACCCGAGGTGATTGGCTAGCGGCACCCCCGAAGAACCGAGTGCTGGAGGAACGCGAATGGCGCAGGTCGAGGCCACCACGGAACGGATCATCGCGGCAGACGCGGAGAAGGTGTTCGATGCGCTGGCCGACTACGAGAACACCCGCGCCAAGCTGCTGCCCGAGCACTTCAGCGAGTACGAGGTCCGTGAGGGCGGCGACGGCGAGGGCACTCTCGTCCACTGGAAGCTCCAGGCGACCAGCAAGCGGATCCGCGACTGCCTGCTCGAGGTGACCGAGCCGACCGACGGTCAACTGGTCGAGAAGGACCGCAACTCCTCGATGGTCACCACCTGGACCGTCACCCCGGCCGGCGAGGGCAGGTCGAAGGCCATCGTCAGCACCGTCTGGAACGGCGCGGGCGGTATCGGCGGCTTCTTCGAGAAGACCTTCGCGCCCAAGGGACTTGGCCGGATCTACGACGCGCTGCTCGCCAAGCTGGCGGCCGAGGTCGAGAAGTAGCCCGTGAAGTAGCCCTGCGGGGTTGCGGTAACGCTCACCGTTTCGAGTGGTTTTCCCCGCGGCACCGTGATGCGCCCCGCGCACCACGGGTCGCGGGAAAGCCCCTGATGAGCGCCCGAAGTGCGCCCCGCCAGAGCCAGTTGGGCCCGGTCGTGCGCCCCCGGCACGGATAGCGTCCCGCTTGCTCCCCCTTGGCGTGGAATGCGAAGAATTGCGCCGCGCAGGCGTGACGAGGGGAGCAGATACGTGGGCGGCATCACTCTGGTGAAGGACGAGCAGACGGCTCCGGCTGCGGCTGCACCGCCTCCGCCTGCCGGACCGGCCGGGGCCACCGCGCTCAGCCCGCGCCGCGTACGCCTCGTCTTCATCGGGCTGATGCTCGCGCTGCTGCTCGCCGCGCTCGAGCAGATGATCGTCGCCACCGCCCTCCCGAAGATCGTCGGCGAACTGCAGGGCCTGGACCGGATGCCCTGGGCGATCACCGCCTATCTCCTCACCGCCACCATCGGCCTGCCCGTCTACGGCAAACTCGGTGATCTCTTCGGCCGCAAGGGCGTCTTCCAGTTCGCGATCGTCGTCTTCGTCATCGGCTCCGCGCTGGCCGGCCGGTCGCAGAGCATGGACCAGCTCATCGCCTTCCGCGCCATCCAGGGCATCGGTGCCGGCGGCCTCATGATCGGCGTGCAGGCGATCATCGCGGACATCGTGCCGCCCCGGGAACGCGGCCGTTTCATGGGCCTCATCGGTGCCGCCTTCGGGCTCGCCTCCGTCGCGGGACCACTGCTCGGCGGCTTCTTCACCGACCACGCCTCCTGGCGCTGGTGCTTCTACTTCAACGTCCCCTTCGGCCTGGTCACCCTGATCGTGGTCACCGCGGTGCTGAAGCTCCCGAAGCCTGCTGCCAGAGCCCGGCTCGACGTCCTCGGCGCGCTGCTCCTCGCCGCCGCGTCCACCTGCCTCGTCCTGCTGACCAGTTGGGGTGGTACCGAGTACGCGTGGGGCTCGCGCGTCATTCTGGGACTGGCGGCCGGGGCTGCGGGAACCATCCTGCTCTTCCTGGTCGTTGAGTCCTTCGCCCCCGAACCGATCATCCCGCTCCGGCTGTTCCGCGAGTCGATCTTCACCATCACCAGCCTCGTCGGCGCCATCGTCGGCGTCGCACTCTTCGGCGTGGCCAGCTATCTGCCGACGTTCATCCAGATGGTCGACGGAGCCAGCGCCACCGAGTCCGGGCTGCTGATGCTCCCGATGATGGGCGGCATCGTCGGAGCCTCGGTCATCTCCGGCCGGCTCATCAGCCGTACCGGGCGTTACAAGATCTACCCCGTCCTCGGCAGCGCGATCTCGGCCGTCGGTATGTGGCTGCTGTCGCGCCTTGACGCCGACACACCCCGGCTCGACCACAGCCTCGGGCAGGCCGTGCTCGGCGTCGGCATCGGACTGGTGCTGCCGGTGCTGATCCTCGCCGTGCAGAACGCCGTACCGCCCGCCGACCTCGGCACCGCCACCAGCGCCAACAACTACTTCCGGCAGATCGGCGGCAGCGTCGGCGCCGCCGTCTTCGGCACGCTCTTCGCCAACCGGCTCACGGACGCGCTCGCCGACCGCCTCCCGGCCGGCGCGGGCCTGCCCACTCAATCCATTCCGAACGTCGAATCCATCACTCCGCAGATGGTCCGTGCGATGGAGCCCGCGCTGCGTGACGCCTACATCCAGGCGTACGCAGACGCGATGCCGCGGATCTTCCTCTATTTCGTGCCGGTGCTCGCGCTCGGCCTCTTCATCGCCTTCTTCCTCAAGGAGAAACCGCTGGTGTCCCAGAACGCCCAGGCCGCCGAGCCCGCTGTCACCTCCGCCTCCGTCCCGTCGGCCCGTGCCGCGCGCGCCGATCGCGCCGCGCGCACCACGCCCGCGTACACCTCCGGCGTCCCGGTCTGCGGCACCGTCCAGCACCACGACGGCAGTACCGTCCCGCGCGCCGCCCTGACCCTCATCGACGTACAGGGACAGCAGATCGGACGCGGCGCGAGCGGCGAGGACGGGCGGTACGCGCTCAGCGTGCCGGGCGCCGGCTCGTACGTCATGATCGCGGCGGCCGGTGGACACCAGCCGCAGGCCGTCACCGTCACCGTCGGCGAGCGGCCCGTCGAGCTCGATGTGGTCCTCGGCGGCGCGGGCAGGCTCGCCGGGACCGTCGTCACGGCCGACGGATCGCCGGTACGCGACGCGGCTGTCACCCTCACCGACGTACGCGGCGACGTCGTCGTCACCACCCGCAGCGGCCGCGAAGGCGGTTACGCGATCACGGAGTTGGTGGCGGGGGAGTACACACTGGCCGCGAGCGCGCCCGCCTTCCGCCCCGCCGCGCAGACCGTGAGCGTGCAGGCGTCCCGCGAGACCCGGCAGGACATCGAGCTCGCGGGCGGAGCCGTGCTGCGCGGCACCGTACGGGCCGGTGGCGGCCGTCCGGTCGAGGAAGCGCGGGTCACGCTGCTCGACGCGGCGGGCAATGTGGTGGACACCCTCACCACGGGCCCCGACGGCAGCTTCCGGTTCGTGGATCTGTCGTCGGGGGAGTACACGGTGATCGCGGCGGGTTACCCGCCGGTCGCGACAGTACTGCAGGTCGCGGGCGGCGGACGGGCCGAGCGCGATCTCCAGCTGGGGCACGAGGACTGACAATTCGTCAGTTTCACGCGGGGGCGCACCACCCATTTCGGCGTTGCCCGGCGCGATTCCCGCGCCGCGCCGTACCGTAGAGGCAAGGCCGCAGATCCTGGCGGCGGGGAAGGAGCCTCCCACCTATGGGCAGTGGTGTTCCGCCGACACCGCCACGGGAGTACGCCGTGGCCGGCCGGATCCCGCTTGCCGTGGTCGTCGTGGACGGCGACGGCTTGGTGTCGCACTGGTCGACCGGTGCGAAGCGCCTCTTCGGTCCCACCAGGGAGCAGGCGGTGGGACAGCCCGCCGTCGAACTGCTCCCGGTCACCGGCGCGCTCGCGGGGGACGGTGAGTACGAGGCGTACCACGACTACAGCGGTCTGGGCCCGGGCCTCGACGCCTCACTGAACGGCCTCACCTCCTACCCCGCGGCAGGCCGGGCCCGCCTCTCCGAAGCCGGACGCGACCGGGTCGATGTGCTGTGGTGGGCGTACCCCATGATCGGTCCGGGCGACGAGCGTCTGCTCGTACTGGCCGCGGACGCCGCGCAGTTCGGCCCCGAGGACGAGAGTGTCGAGCGCATCGCGCCCGGATTCGCCCTGCACACCGAGTTTCCCGGCTCCGACGAGCTGGCGCGCCGGCTCCCCGAGATCCTGCCGAGCATGAGCGTCCCGGAGTCGGCGCGGATCGTCTCCCAGATCCTGGACCTGGGCTATCCCGTGCTCGAGTTCAGCCATCACGACCGGGTGCCGGTCACCCCGGACTGGGGTGTCCCCAGGCGTACGGAGCGCAAGGCGCGGCAACGGGCCGCAGAGGAGGCGGCAGCGGCGGGGCAGCCGGTCGACACGGCCGATCTCCAGCAGGATCTCGAGTACGCCGCGGTCCGTGAGCGGCTCGAATTCCTCAACGAGGTCAGCGGCCGCATCGGTTCCTCGCTCGACCTCGCCCGTACGATTCAGGAAGTCAGCGCGGCCGTCGTGCCGCGCTTCACCGATGTCGCGGGCACCTATCTGCGTGAACAGGTCATCGCGGGCGAGGGCTTCCCCGACGGACCGCCGGACGCGACCACCATGTGGCACCGCGTCGCCGTCGAGCATGTGGACGAGCCGGGCCGCTGGGACGACGTGGTGCCGGTCGGCGAATCCATGCCGTTCCCCGAGCGCACCCCGTTCTTCCAGTGCATGACCACCGGCGATCCGGTGCTGGTGCCGCGTATCAGCGAGCAGATGGGCAATGCCATCGCCTCGCAGTTCGAGAAGCGCGACATCCGGCCGCTGATCACCAACCGTTCGATGCTCGTTGTGCCGCTGAAGGCGCGCAATGTGGTGCTGGGCTTCATGATCCTGCTGCGCCATGCGGGGCGCGCTCTGTTCAACGACATGGACCGGGTCACCGGGGCCGAACTGGCCGCCCGCGCCGGGCTCGTCCTCGACAACGCCCGTATGTACACCTACCAGGAGAGTGTGGCCGAGACCCTCCAGGACTCGATGCTGCCGCAGGTCACCCCGCGGATGGCCGGCTGTGACACCGCCACCCGCTATCTGCCGGGCACTCTGCTGGGGCGGGTCGGCGGCGACTGGTTCGACTCCGTCAAGCTGCCCGGCTCGCGCACCGCGCTGGTGGTGGGCGATGTGATGGGGCACGGGCTCAACTCTGCGGCGATGATGGGCCAGTTGCGTACGGCGGTACAGACCATGGCCGCCCTGGACCTGCCACCCGAGCAGCTTCTGCGGAACCTCGACGACCTCGCCCAGCGCCTCGGCGAGCACTACCTCGCGACCTGTCTGTATGCGGTCTACGACCCGATCCGCAATGAACTCCGGATGGCGAACGCCGGCCATGTGCCCCCGGTGATCGTCCGCGCGGCGGACGGGCGCAGCGAGCTGCTGGAACTGCCGACCGGTGCGCCGATCGGCGTCGGCGGAGTGCCGTTCGAGAGCGTACGAGTGCCCGTGGCACCCGGC
The DNA here is from genome assembly GCF_040651435.1 of Streptomyces sp. NPDC048479. Classification (NCBI taxonomy): domain Bacteria; kingdom Bacillati; phylum Actinomycetota; class Actinomycetes; order Kitasatosporales; family Streptomycetaceae; genus Streptomyces; species Streptomyces sp. NPDC048479. Next base: position 246,617 of record NZ_JBEZKA010000002.1, on the reverse strand, counting down.
GACCGCCTCGTGATGTGCACCGACGGCCTGGTGGAGGTCCGTGGCGAGGACATAGGCGTCGGGCTTGCGACGCTCTGCGAATCCGCGGCCCATCCCGCCGCCTCCATGGACGACGCCTGCGACACCATCATCCGCTCGCTGAACGTCCGAGGCGGACGCAAGGACGACGTCGCCCTGCTGATGGCCCGGCTGAACGGCATCGAGGCCGAGTCGGTGGCGGCCTGGGAGCTGTCGCTGGAGCCGCGCGAAGCGGCGCGGGCCCGGCGGCTGGTCCGTGGACAGCTGCGGTCCTGGGGACTCGCTGATCTGACGGAGATCGTGGAGCTGCTGGTCAGCGAAGTGGTCACCAACGCGGTGCGGCACGCGCAGGGCCGTCGCGCTGAGCTGCGGCTGGTACGGGCCGGATCCCTGCTGTGTGAAGTGGCCGACGAGGACCACACTCTGCCCACGCTGCTCGACGCCCGCCCCGACGCCGAACTGGGCCGGGGGCTGCACGTGGTGAGCAGCCTGGCGCGGGAGTGGGGCACCAGCCGGACAGCCGACGGCAAGACGGTCTGGTTCGAGCTGGCGCTGCCGTAGCCGCGCTCGGTGCGGGTGCGGGTGCGGGTGCGGGTGCAGGTGCGGGCTCGGCCGCGGACTCGGCTGTGGGCTCGAACGCCACGTAAAGGAATGCGCCGGGTACTTGTCGCCGTAACTCGTGAGCGATAGACCGATCTTGACGTCGTGTCATATCCTGGGGAGCTGGTCATGAGCGTGACGAGTCGGTACAAGGACGCCTGGGAGGGCTTCTGGAGCGAGGCCTCCGGCGAGCCGGGCGAGGTCTTCTGGGATGCGGAGCCGGCACTCACAGCGGGACCCCATCTCGCGGTCTACGAACCGCATGTGACGGATCCCGGGCTGACTCTGGTGGATCTCGGCTGCGGCAACGGCACACAGACCCGTTTCCTGGCCGACCGCTTCCCTCAGGTGCTCGGCCTGGACCTGTCGGCCGCCGCGATCGAGCTGGCCAGAGGGCAGGACAAACAGAGCGAGACACGGTTCCGGGAGATCGACGCGGTGGACGGGGCCATGGTGGCGCAGCTGCACGCCGAGCTCGGCGACACCAATGTCTATATGCGCGGGGTGCTCCACCAGTGCGACGCGGAGGACCGGCAGGCGCTGGCCGACTCGATCGCCCTACTGGTGGGTGAGCGTGGACGCGCCTTTGTGGTGGAGCTCGCGGAGGCGGCCGGGCAGCATCTGAGGACCCTGGCGCAGGCACCGGCGGGACCGCCGCCGAAGCTTGAGCCGGTGTTCCGCCACGGCCTCCAGCCGGGTTCGGTGCCCGACGCGGACGTGGCGGAGTTCTTCACCACGGCGGGACTCGGGGTGATCGCTCGAGGTGAACTGCCGCTGACGACAACGGAGTACGCATCGGACGGCTCCCGCATCGAGCTGCCGTCGACATGGCTGATCCTCGGCCGGAACGGGTAACGCCCGAACTGCCTCTTCCCGGTCTGGCAACCGCCGACGAGAGGAGGGCCTGTGGTGCGCCGTCGCCGTCGCCGGTCTTGCCCTGCTTCCACCGCTGGGCTCCGCACCCGGTGCGGCGGCGGACGGGCATTCGCCTGCTGTGACATCTCACCGGGGGTGTATACGGCGACGGCCACCAGAACGGCGCCGCAGACGAGGACTCCCTCTCCGTCAAGTCCAAGGCATTCGCGACGAGCCTTTGACCATCAGGACAGAGAGCCCGGACAACCCCTATTGCAAGTGTGACGACGGGTCCACCGTGTACGCGGGACACACGACATTGCGGGACGGCATCCCGGGCGGGACGTACTCGCTCACCGTGGTCAGCCACCACGGCGAGAAGACCAGCAAGGCACAACTGGTCGTGGCGGGCGAACCTGTCACGCACTACCGCCTCTGGCTGATCGGGGCAGCCGTCGTCCTGGCGTCGGCAGGGGCCGGAGGGCTTGTCGTGCGCCGCCGCCGTCGGCCTGAGAGCGCCGGACAGGCGTAGGCCCCTTCGTTTCGGCGGCCGACCGGACTCCCTTGGCCGAGCCGACCGGCATTCGGCGGACCAGACCTCTGGCACTGTCAACAGTCCTGGCCGGGGCGTTCGCCGACGCGTACCGTGATGCCGTGAAGATCCTCATCAGCGCCGACATGGAAGGCGCCACCGGTGTGACCTGGCCGGCCGATGTGCTGCCCGGCACCCCCCAGTGGGAGCGCTGCCGGTCCATGTTCACTTCCGATGTGAACGCAGCGGCCCTCGGTTTCTTCGACGGTGGTGCCGATGATGTGCTCATCAACGAAGCGCACTGGACCATGCGCAATCTCCTGCTCGAGCGGCTCGACGAGCGGGCCCAGATGCTCACCGGCAAGCACAAGTCACTGTCCATGGTGGAAGGCGTGCAGCACGGCGACGTGGACGGCATCGCCTTCGTCGGCTACCACACCGGCGCGGGCACGGAGGGCGTGCTGGCGCACACCTACCTCGCCAACTCCATCACCGGCGTGTGGCTGAACGGCGCGCGGGCGAGCGAGGGCCTGCTCAACGCCCATGTCGTCGCGGAGTACGGCGTGCCGGTGGTGCTGGTCACCGGCGACGACCTGACCTGCGTGGATGCCGGCGGCTATGCGCCGGACGCCCGCAAGGTCGCGGTGAAGGACCATGTGTCGCGGTACGCGGCGGTGTGCCGCACTCCGGCCCGTACCGCCTCCGACATCCGCGCCGCCGCGAAGGAGGCCGCGGCACTCGCCGTACGGCACGAGCCGGTGCGCGGCGGCCCGTTCACCGTGGAGCTGGAGTTCGACGCGGAGCATCTCGCGGCGGCCGCGACGGTCGTCCCCGGGGTGACAGGCAGCGGTGAGCGACGTGTCGCGTACACCAGCGAGACGATGTATGAGGCCATTCGCACCTTTAAAGCGGTCACGACGATCGTCTCTGCGGCGGTGGAGGAGCAGTATGGCTGACGTGACAACGCCCATGGACAGCCGGGCACTCGACGAGGTGGTCACCTTCACCTCCGAGCTGATCCGCATCGACACCACCAACCGCGGCGGCGGGGACTGCCAGGAGCGGCCCGCCGCGGAGTATGTCGCCGAGCGGCTGGCCGGCGCCGGCCTCGAACCCACCCTGCTGGAGCGCACGCCCGGGCGCACCAATGTCGTCGCCCGGATCGAGGGCACCGACCCGTCCGCCGACGCGCTCCTCGTCCACGGCCATCTGGACGTGGTGCCTGCAGAGTCCGCCGACTGGTCCGTGCACCCCTTCTCCGGAGAGGTCCGCGACGGCGTGGTGTGGGGCCGGGGCGCGGTCGACATGAAGAACATGGACGCGATGGTCCTCGCGGTCGTACGGGCGTGGGCGCGCGCGGGTATCAGGCCCCGGCGCGACATCGTCATCGCGTACACCGCCGACGAGGAGGCCAGCGCCGTCGACGGCTCAGGCTTCCTCGCCGACCACCATCCCGGCCTCTTCGAGGGCTGTACGGAGGGGATCAGCGAATCGGGGGCCTTCAGCTTTCACGCGGGACCCGGGATGACGCTCTACCCGATCGCGGCCGGAGAGCGCGGCACGGCATGGCTCAAACTCACCGCACGGGGCACCGCCGGCCATGGCTCCAAGGTCAACCGCGCCAATGCGGTGAGCCGGCTGGCCGCAGCCGTCGCCCGGATCGGCGAGCATCAGTGGCCGGTGCGCCTCACCCCGACCGTACGGGCCGCGCTGGCCGAGCTCGCCGTACTGCACGGCATCGAGACCGATGTGCACGCGGACGGCTTCGACGTGGACGCGCTGATGGCGAAACTCGGCCCGGCCGCCGCGCTGGTCGAGCCGACCGTGCGCAACAGCGCCAACCCGACGATGCTGGAAGCCGGTTACAAGATCAACGTCATTCCCGGGCACGCCATCGCGTATGTCGACGGGCGGATGCTGCCCGGCGGCGAGGCCGAGTTCCACGACACGATGGACCGGCTGACCGGACCGGACGTCGAGTGGGAGTTCCACCACCGCGAGGAGGCTCTGCAGGCCCCCGTCGACTCCCCGACCTACGCCAGGCTGCGGGCGGCCGTCGAGCGCTTCGACCCGGCCGGCCATGTCGTGCCGTACTGCATGCCGGGCGGCACCGACGCCAAGCAGTTCTCCCGGCTCGGCATCACCGGCTACGGCTTCTCACCGCTGAAGCTGCCCGTGGGCTTCGACTACGCGGCGCTGTTCCACGGGGTCGACGAGCGCGTCCCGGTCGAGGCACTGCACTTCGGCGTAAAGGTTCTCGACCACTATCTGCGGTCCGCATAGGGCCTGGGGAGAGTCGGCAATGGTACCCACGGGAGCCTACGGAACCTGGCCTTCACCGATCGACGCGGCGCTTGCCGCCTCGCACGACGGGCGCCCGGAGTATCTCGGCATGGTCGGCGACGAGGTGTGGTGGACCGCGCCACGCCCCACCGAGGGCGGCAGGCGGGCCCTGATGCGCAGACGGGTCGACGGCGGCGAGGAGTCGGTGCTCCCGGCCCCGTGGAACGTACGCAGCAGGGTCATCGAGTACGGGGGCCGGCCCTGGGCCGGAGCCCTGCTCGCCGAAGGCGGCCCGCTCATCGTCTTTGTCCACTTCCCCGACCAGCGGCTGTACGTGTACGAGCCGGACACGCCCGAGGCCGAGCCCCGTCCGCTCACGCCGGTGTCGGCACTCGGCGGCGGGCTGCGCTGGGTCGACCCGCAGCTCCGGCTGGACCGCGGCGAAGTCTGGTGCGTACTCGAGGAGTTCACCGGCGCGGCGCCCACGGACGTACGCCGGGTGATCGCGGCCGTGCCGCTGGACGGCTCGGCCGTCGAGGACCGTGCCGCGGTGCGGGAGCTCTCCGACGACCGGCACCGCTTTGTCACCGGGCCGCGGCTCTCGCCGGACGGGCGCCACGCCGCCTGGATCGCCTGGGACCATCCGCAGATGCCCTGGGACGGCACGGTGGTGATGCTCGGCGAGGTGACGGAGAGCGGCCCGTTCGGCAGTGTGCGGCCCGTCGTCGGGGAGACGGACGAGTCGGTCGCCCAGGTCGACTGGGCCCCGGACGGCTCGCTGCTCTTCGTCTCCGACCTCGGCAACTGGTGGGAGCTGCAGCGCATCCGGCTCGAGGGGCTGGCGCCGGGGGTCGTACCGAGTACCGGTCTCTGTCCCGGCCGCGGGGAGGAGTTCGGCGGGCCGCTGTGGAAGATCGGCCTCAAGTGGTTCCACCCCCTGGAGAACGGGCTGATCGCCGTCATCCACGGCAAGGGCGCCACCGCGCTGGGGATTCTCGACCCGGAGACCGGCGAGCTTGTCGACGCCGCCGGACCCTGGACCGAGTGGTCGTCCACCCTCGCCGTGCACGGTGACCGGGCGATCGGGGTCGCGGCCAGCCCGCGCAGCGCGTACGAGGTCGTCGAGCTCGACACCCGTACCGGGCGGACCCGCGTCATAGGCTCGGCGCACGACGATCCGGTGGACCCGGTGTACTACCCGGAGCCGCAGATCCGTACCTTCGTCGGCCCCGACAACCGCGAGATCCACGCCCATATCTATCCGCCGCACAGCCCGGACCGGATCGCGCCCGACGACGAACTGCCGCCCTTCGTGGTGTGGGCGCACGGCGGCCCCACCGGTCATGCCCCGCTCGTCCTCGACCTCGAGATCGCCTACTTCACCTCGCGCGGCATCGGCGTCGCCGAGGTCAACTACGGCGGCTCCACCGGCTATGGCAGGGAGTACCGCAACCGGCTGCGCGAACAGTGGGGCGTCGTCGATGTCGAGGACTGCGCGGCTGTCGCCGAGACGCTGGCCGCCGAAGGCACGGCGGACCCGGCGCGGCTCGCCATCCGCGGCGGCAGCGCGGGCGGCTGGACCACTGCCGCCTCCCTCACCAGCACTGACGTCTACGCCTGCGGCACCATCATCTATCCGATCCTCGACCTGATGAGCTGGGCCACCGACGGGACCCATGACTTCGAGTCGCAGTACCTGGAATCGCTGATCGGCCCGCTCGCCGAAGTCCCCGGCCGCTACCGCGAGCGCTCGCCGCTGCACCACGTCGACCGGATCACCACGCCGTTCCTGCTGCTGCAGGGCCTGGACGATGTGATCTGCCCGCCCGTGCAGTGCGAGCGGTTCCTGGCACAGATGGCGGGCCGCGGCGTCCCGCACGCGTTCATCGCCTTCGAGGGCGAGGGTCATGGCTTCCGCAGGGCCGACACGATGGTCCGCGCGCTCGAGTCCGAACTCTCCCTCTACGCCCAGACCTTCGGCATCATCCGCCGCGACATTCCCCCGCTGGAGCTCAAGAAGTGACCCTGCCGCGTCCTGCCGGGGTACAACTCCCGGGCCCCCGATCCCTGACCCGGCCCGCGCGGCTGAGGCCGGGGGCCAAGGTCGCCGTCGTGGCGCCCAGCGGACCCGTCCCCGAAGAGCGGCTCGAAGCGGGCCTGGAGATCCTGCGGAGCTGGGACCTGTTTCCGGTCGTGATGCCGAATGTCCGCGGCCGGCACCCGGAGCTCTCGTATCTCGCCGGCTCGGACGAGGAACGGGCCCGGGACCTGACCGAGGCCTGGTGCGATCCGTCCGTCTCCGCGGTGATCTGCGCCCGCGGCGGATACGGCGCACAGCGCATGGTCGATCTCCTCGACTGGACGGCGATCCGCGCGGCCGGCCCCAAGATCCTCGTCGGCTACAGCGACACGACGGCCCTCCATGAGGCTTTCGCCGTGCGGACGGGGCTGGCCACGCTGCACGGTCCCATGGTCGGCGCGGTGGCTTTCCTCAAGGACGCCCGCACCCAGGAGTCGCTGCGTGCCACGCTCTTCGAGCCCGAGTCGGTCCGGACGCTCGGCCTGGAGACCGCCCGCACGATGGTCCCCGGCCGGGCCGGCGGTATCACGCTCGGCGGCTGTGTCAGTCTGCTCGCCGCCGATCTCGGTACACCGCAGGCCCGCACCTCGGCCCGCGGTGGTCTGCTGCTGATCGAGGACGTGGGGGAGGAGGACTACCGGCTCGACCGGGTCCTCACCCAACTTCTGCGCTCCGGCTGGCTGGAGGGCGTGGCGGGTGTCGCGCTCGGCTCGTGGGCTGAGTGCGGTCCGTACGAGCGGGTGCGTGCGGTGCTGCAGAACCGGCTCGGCGGCCTTGGCGTGCCGGTCGTGGAGGAGTTCGGCTTCGGGCACGGGGTGCCCGCACTGACGTTGCCGTTCGGGGTGCCGGCGGTGCTGGACGCGGACGCGTGCACGCTGACACTCGAGGTGCCCGCGCTGGTCTGACACCGTCGCGTGCTCCAACTCCCCTTCGACAGGGCGAGGTTGCGGACCTCAGGCGCAGGACGGTGAAGGACATCCGCACCCGGACCGGCGGCTGAATCAGCGGATCAGCCGCCGGGCGTCCTCCGGGTTACCGGCCGAGAGCCGCGTACCCCGGCCGGATCACCTCGTCGATCAGCCGACGGCGCTCCGGCAGCGGCAGGAACGCCGACTCGACCGCGGCGACCGTGAACTCCTCGAAGACCTCCGGGCCGTAGCCGAAGGCGTCCACCATGTGCTGGAACTCCTGGCTCATGGTGGTGCCGGAGACCAGGCGGTTGTCCGTGTTGAGAGTGACGCGGAAGCCGAGGCGGCGCAGCAGGTCGATGGGGTGCGTGGCGTAGTCCTTCGCCGCGCCCGTCTGGAGGTTCGAGGTCGGGCAGACCTCCAGGGCGATGCGGTTGTCGCGTACGTACGCAGCCAGATGACCCAGGTCCGCCGTGCCGTCGTCGTGGACCGTGATGTCGTCGGTGATGCGGACGCCGTGCCCGACCCGCTCGGCGCCGCAGATCTGCACCGCCTCGTGGATCGACTCGGCGCCGACGGCCTCGCCCGCGTGGATCGTGAAGTGGCAGTTGTGCCGCTTCAGATGCTGGAAGGCGGGCAGGTGGCGGGTCGGCGGGTTGCCGATCTCACCGCCCGCGATGTCGAAGCCCGCCACCCCGCGGTCGCGGTGCGCCACCGTCAACTCGGCTATCTCCAGGGAGCGTTCGGTGTGCCGCATGCCGGTGAGCAGAGCGCGGACCGTGATCCGGCCGCCGCTGCGACGCTCGCCCTCGCGGAAGCCCGCGTTGACCGCGTCGACGACCTCGTCGAGGGTCAGACCGCGCTCCAGATGCTGCTCGGGGGCGTACCGCACCTCGGCGTAGACGACTCCGTCCGTCGCCAGGTCCTCCGCGCACTCGGCCGCGATCCGCTGCAGCGCCTCGCGAGTCTGCATCACCGCGCAGGTGTGGGCGAAGGTCTCCAGATACCGCTCGAGCGAGCCGGAGTCCGCGGCGTCGCGGAACCAGATCGCGAGCGCGGCCGGGTCCTCGGTGGGCAGTTCGCGGTAGCCGCACTCCCGGGCCAGCTCGATGATCGTGGCGGGGCGCAGACCGCCGTCCAGGTGGTCGTGGAGAACGGCCTTGGGTGCGCGGAGGATGTCAGACAAGTGCATGGCCCGGGAGTGTACGGCACGTCCGGGAATGGCGCCGTGACGGCCGTCTCGCGGCTCGACCGCAGTCGGTCCCAGCGCTCAGTTCGACTGGAGTACGGGCATGGCGGGCGCCCCGGTCGGCAGCATGTGCTTGGCCGCCAGGATCGGCATGTCCTCGACTCGTACCACCTGTGTGACCAGCACGGCAGGGGTGTCGGCCGCCCGGCCCAGCTGCTCTCCGCGGCGCTGTCCGAGCAGCGTCGCCGTCACCCCGCTGTGTGCGGTGAGCGCCACACCGCGCGAGGCCGCGGACAGCACCGCGAGCATCGAGGTGGCCGGTGCGGGTGCGGCCCGCAGTGCCGCGGCGAAGGCCGGATGCACGTCGTCCAGCACCTGCTCCGCCGCCGCCCACTCCTGGCTGAGCGCCGCCGCGGTACCTTCCCCGACCAGCAGTGACTCCCAGAACCGCAGCTCCGCCCCGGCCGGTGCGAGCAGATGCTGGGTGGTGAAGTCGGTGGGCTCCTCCACGGCGCGCAGCAGCGGTCGGACGCGGAGCGGGGAGCCGGTGGACAGCAGCTCCTCCAGCGGCTGGATGTGCTCGTAGCCGCGGCGCGGTGGACGGTCGTTGACGGTGCGGCCGACCCCGCGGCGCACCGAGAGCAGCCCGTCCTCCTGGAGCAGCAGCAGTGCCTCGCGCAGCGCGGGCCGGCTGACCCCCAGTTCGGCGGCGAGCCGGGGCTCGGACGGCAGCGTGGAGCCCGGCGGATAGGTGCCTTCGTGGATGGCGTCCGCGATCCGCTCGTACAGGACGACGACCGGCCTTCGCTGCTGCCCGCTGACTACCACTGATCCTCCTCGGCTCACTTGTCAGCAAGTTATGTGAGCCCGCCCGGCGGAGCAATGGCCGCTGGATCTCAGGTGAGCTGCGATTTCGGTTCACGCCTAATTCACAGCGGGAGGGTCTTGACGTTCTACGCACGTAGATTCCAGTCTGTCTGAGCGCAACTTGTCTGACAAGGTTGTTTGCGCTGTTCCTATCGAGGCATGACCATCCAAGGCAAAGGGGCCGACATGTCACCCACGCTCGGCCGGACACGTTCCGGAGCCGCATCCGATCCGGCGGGCCGCGGGCCCATGCTGCTGGCCATGGTGCTGGCCGTGCTCGGCTACCAGATCAACGCGACCATGCTCAGCCCCGCGCTGCCCGATGTCATCGAGCGTCTCGGCACCACCACCGCGGCCGCCGGCCTCTCCCAGACCCTCTTCTTCCTGATGGCGGCCATCGGCCAGGTCACGATCGCCCGCCTCAGCGATCAGCGCGGCCGGAAGCCCATGATGGTGGTCTGCGCGTTCGTCCTGATCGCCGGCAATCTGCTCTGCGTCTTTGCCCCGAACATCGAGATCTTCATCGCGGGCCGCATCCTCCAGGGCATCTCCGCCGCGATGTTCACGCTTGCCTTCCTCACCCTGAACCAGCTGCTGACCCCGGCCGGCTTCGGCAAGGCCGCAGGCATCATCACCGCCGTCAACGGCGGCCTCGCGGGAGTCGACGCCATCGCCGGCGGCCAGATCGCCGACACCATCGGCTTCCGCGGCATCTTCGTCTGCTCCACGCTGATCGCGGTCGCGGGCCTGATCGGCGTACGGAAGTACGTCCCCGATGTCCCGCCCACCACCGCCGACGCCCGCTTCGACGCGCGCGGCATCGCCGCCCTCTCCCTCGGGCTCACCGGCGTCCTCGTCGGCCTCGCCCAGGGCGCGAGCTGGGGCTGGGCCTCGCCGCTCACTCTCGGGTTCCTGTTCGGCGGCCTCGTGGCCCTGGTCCTCTTCGTCGTCTCGCAGAAGAGCGCCGCCAACCCGGTCATCGACATCGAGGTGCTCGCCTCCCGCCGCGCCTGGCCGCTGCTGATCACCACGGTCTGCACGCTCGGCGGCGCCTTTGGCGCGGTCGCACTGACCATTCCGCTCTTCTCGCAGGACGCCCGTGTCGGCCTCGGTCTGTCCGCCGTCACCGCCGCCGTCCTCTTCCTCACGCCCATCCAGCTGATCGGTGTGATTTCCGCGCCGCTGACCGGCCGGCTCGGCCCGAAGATCGGCTGGCGCAGGGTCGTGGTCAGCGGCGCCGCCGCCACCTTCGCGATCTTCGTCTTCGCCACGTTCTTCCTGGACAACCAGTGGATACTGGTGACCTCGCTGGCCGCGCTCGGTGTGACGTACGGCGGCTTCATGCTCACCGGCCTCAACGGTCTCGCCGTCACGACGGCGCCCAAGGACAAGCCCGGCTCGCTCTCCGGTCTCAACGGAGCGTGCTTCGGCATCGGAGCCTCGCTCGGCATCGCCATCGCCTCCGCGATGATCACCGCGGGCAGCGATGCGCACGGGCCCACCCAGGCCGGATACCAGCACGCGATGTATGCGGCCCTCGCGCTGCTCGGGATCGGTGTCGTCTCCTCGCTGCTGATCCAGCGTCCCGACCCGGAGACGGTCGCGGCGGAGGAGGAGCCGCAGCTGGTCCTCGCCCACCACTGACGGACGGACACGGCTCACCCGTACGGCGCGCTCCACCGCCCTCATGGGACCAGGATCCGTTCGTCCTGGTCCCATGAGCCACAGCGAAGCACCGAGCAGCAGGAAGTTCGGCGGCCAGGGCCCGGCTCACGCGCGCCAGGTGAGAGCAGCCGGTTAGTCTGGCGCGATGCCGGAGACCTCCACCGCCGCCCCCTACCTCTCCGCGGGTCCGCGGGTCGGCATACGCCACTACGCGTACGAGGACAGCGAGGAGTTCACGCAGCTGGCGAGCCTGAGCACCGAGCATCACAGGCCCTGGCTCTTTCCGCCTGCCTCGGCGGAGATGTACGCCGTGTACGCGCGGAAACTCATCGAGGACCCGACGAAGGCCGGCTTCCTGGTCTGCGCGCGTGACTCCGGCCGGATCGCGGGCTTCATCAACGTCAACAACATCGTCGAAGGCGCGTTCCGCAGCGGGGCGATCGGCTACGGCGCCTTCGCGCACGCCGTTGGCAGAGGTCTGATGGGCGAAGGCCTCGGCCTGGTCCTGCGGTACGCCTTCGGCCCGATGGGCCTGCACCGGCTGGAGGCCAACATCCAGCCGGGCAACGAGGCTTCGATCGGACTCGTACGCGGCGCGGGCTTCCGGCTCGAGGGTTTCTCGCCCGACTTCCTCTACATCGACGGGGCCTGGCGCGACCACGAGCGCTGGGCCATCACAGCGGAGATGCTCAAGCGCTGACGCGCCACTGCCCCGGCCTTCAGCGGCCCTTGCGGTTGATCTTCATGGTGTCCATGTCGGTCACCGTCGAGCGCAGTTCGCCGAAGCCGCAGCCGAAGGCCTTCAGCGCCGTCTCCGCCCGGTCCTCGGCGATCGCTGCGGCCATCTCCTCGCCGTCCGCCGCGTCCGAGACGACGACACAGCGGACCGAGAAGTGCTTGAGCGCACGGTCGTAGGTGAGCGAGCCCTCCTCGGTGAACCGCATCTGCGTGAGGCCGTGGTTGTCCACGTCGGCGAGCAAACTGCCGCGCGACTCGTCCGTCAGCCCGTCCCAGGTCCCGCGCACGATCACCCGGTACGTGTGCTGCGTGCTCATCTCTTCCGCTGCCTTCCGCTCGTCGAACACTCCGTGGAAACGCATTGAAGATGCAGGGTACGGCGGTGAGGATGGACCGCATGCGGAATATCGTGGTCGTCGACGCTCCCTCCAACCTGGGTCTGCGGCCCCCGGCCCCGGGCACCGTTCCCGGCTGCCACAAGCTCGCCGGCGCCCTGCGTGAGCAGCGGATCGTGCAGCGGCTCGGGGCGTTCGAAGGCGGGGTGGTCGTACCGCCGCGCTATGACCGCGGCGACTGGAAGGAGGGCGACGGAGTCTTCAACGCCGCCGCCATCGCCTCGTACACCCGGCGTCTCGCCGACCGGATCGAGCATCATGTGCGGGCCGGTGACTTCCCGTTGGTCCTCGGCGGCGACTGCTCGATCCAGCTCGGCGCCTCGCTCGCGCTGCGCCGTCTCGGCAGATACGGGCTGGCCTCGGTCGACGCGTCCGCCGACTTCAGGCACCCCGGCAACTCCCAACGGGTCGGGGCCGCCGCCGGGGAGGAGCTGGCGCTCGCGACCGGGCGTGGACAGGAGGACCTGACGAATCTGGAGGGGCTCAGGCCCTATCTGCGCGACGAGGATGTGCGGCTGTTCGGGATCCGGGACGCCTTCGACGAAGACCGGGCCGAGCTCGCCGAGTTGAAGATCCCGACGGTGACCGTGGGGGGACTGCGCGAATGGGGCCCGGCGGAGCTCGCGGGGGCCGTGGTGCAGACCCTCGAAGTGCCGGTGCTCGACGGATTCTGGGTGCATCTGGACGCGGACGTACTGGATCCAAGTGTGATGCCCGCCGTCGACAGCCCCGATCCGGAAGGTCTGCTGCCGCCCGAACTTGCCTTGCTGCTGAAGGCGTTGGTGCGCTCTCCGCGCTGCGTGGGGCTGAACGTGACTGTCTACGACCCCGACCTCGACCCGGAGGGCACGGCGGGCGAGATGTTCGCCGACCTGATCGTGGGCGCCTTTGCCGAAGACTGACCCACGGAGCCCCTGGTCAGTGCAGAGCCCACCGTGTTCCATGGTCGTCGGGAGTGCCGGCCGTCAGGAGCTGTCGGCAGCCCGCGCGAGCGAAGCGAGGTTGCCTTGGCCACCACTGTGCGGCGTACCGTACTGACCCTGCCCGCAGCCCCGGTCGGGGCGCCGAACCCGCTGCCCGCCCTGCGGCCGCTGGACGAGATGCACTCTCTCGACGAGCGCGCCAGACAGGAGCTGCCGCGCGAGATGGCACGGCAGATCGGATACGAGCCGCTGCGTACCCTGCTGCCGGTGCGGGTGCTCGACGGGTACGGCCGTGAGCGCACGCAGACGGACCTCGACGCGATCGTGATCGAGAACGAACGGTTGCGGGCCACTGTGCTGCCGGGCCTCGGTGGCCGTATCCACTCGCTGCACCACAAGCCGACCGGGCGTGAACTCCTTTACCGCAACCCGGTGTTCCAGCCCGCGGATTTCGCGCTCAACGGCGCCTGGTTCTCCGGCGGCATCGAGTGGAACATCGGCGCCACCGGCCACACCACGCTCTCCTGCGCCCCGCTGCACGCCGCACTCGTCCCGGCCCCCGACGGCGGTGAGATGGTCCGGCTCTGGGAGTGGGAGCGGCTGCGGGATCTGCCGTTCCAGGTCGATCTGTGGCTGCCTGCCGACTCCGAGTTCCTGCATGTCGGCGTGCGGATCCGGAATCCGCACGAACGGCCCGCGCCCGTCTACTGGTGGTCCAACATTGCCGTCGACGAGCACGAGGCGACGCGCGTGCTCGCACCCGCCGAGGAAGCCTGGCACTTCGGATACGAGCGCAGCCTGCGCCGGGTTCCGGTGCCGGAATTCGAGGGCGAGGACCGTACGTATCCGCTGCGCAGCGAGTATCCCGCCGACTACTTCTACGAGGTGCCGGCGGAGGCACGTAAGTGGATCGCATCGCTCGACGCTGAGGGGAAGGGGCTCGTACAGACCTCGACCGATGCGCTGCGCGGCCGCAAGCTCTTCCTCTGGGGCTCGGGGCGCGGCGGACGCCGCTGGCAGCAGTGGCTGACCGAGCCGGGCACGACCGGTTACGCCGAGATCCAGGCCGGGCTCGCCCGCACCCAGCTGGAGCACGTACGCCTGGACGGGGGCGGAGAGTTCAGCTGGCTGGAGTCGTACGGACCGCTCGACACCGATGCGGAGACCGTGCACGGCGAGGACTGGGGCGCGGCGCGCGCCGAGGTGGAGGACCGGCTGTCCGAGGTACTGCCCCGGGCGGCCGTGGACGCCGCGTACCTGGCATGGCGGCCCTACGCGGACGCCCAGCCGACCGAGTCGCTCGCCACCGGCTCCGGCTGGGGGGCGCTCGAGGTGCTGCGGGAACGGCACAAGCTGCCCGGCACGCCCTTCGAGGAGTCGACACTCGGCGAAGAGCAGGCGCCCTGGCAGGAGTTGCTGAGGACCGGCGTCTTCCCCGAGCCCCGCAGGGTCACCCCGCCAGGACCCTCGCTCGTCGCACCGCACTGGCGCGACATGCTGGAGACCGCCCCGGCCGACCCGCTGACCGAGTACCACCTCGGCATTGCCCAGTGGCACGCGGGCGACCTCGCGCAGGCCGTCCGCAGTTGGGAACGCGGCCTCGGACTCGCGCCGTCCCGCTGGCCGTTGCTGCGCTGCCTGGCTGTCGCCGACTTGGAGGGCGGCAATGCCGTACGGGCAGCCGAGCGCTACGCCGAGGCCTTCGACGACCTCTGCGAGGAGCGCCGCGACGACGGCGAGTCCTGGACGGCGGCGACGGCGGCCCTCGGCCGGGAGGCGATCGCCGCACTGCTCGCGGTCCGCCGTACCGCCGAGGCCCGCGCGGTCTGGTCCCGGCTGCGTCCGGCGGTGCAGCAGCGCGGCCGCTTCCGCCTGATCGACGCCCAGCTGCTGATCGCCGAGGGCCGTACGGACGAGGCTCGCGCCGTCTTCGAGGGGGGTTTCGAGGTGGCGGACCTGCGCGAGGGCACGGAGATCCTGGAGGAGGTGTGGTCGGCGCTCACCGACGAGCCGCTGTCGGACGCGTACGACTACCGGATGCGTCCTCGGCGGCCGCGGCTGAGCTAGCCCGGGTGCGTCGGGTGCGTCGGGTGCGTCGGGTGCGTCGGGGGACGCCTGGGGTGTCGGGTGCGTCGGGCGAGCAGCGACTTCCGAGTCTCTGCCCGCCGGCGACGGGCGGGCGGTGCCAGGCCGGCCTGCCCGGCCCCGGCGACGCTGTGCGCCGATCCGACCGGCACGGGTTCGTCACACCGCTTGACAGTTCCCCCCTGCGCGGTCGACGATCGCAAGGTGAACCTGTCAGACAGCCAGACAGCTGGCGATGTGCCCAGGCGGATCAGCGCGCTCGAAGCGGTGCTGACGCACTTGCGCGGCGCCATCGAGCGGGGCGACTACGCGGTGGGGGAGAAGCTGCCCTCGGAGGCGGAACTCTGCCGGCGCCTGGAAGTGAGCAGGCCCGTACTGCGTGAGGCTCTGCGCGCTCTGCAGACGATGGGGCTCACGGTCTCGCGTACTGGTAAGGGCACCTTCGTCCTCGCCAACGGCCCGGTGGAGGACCCCACCTTCGGCGACTACTCGGCCAGCGACCTCCTCGAGGTCCGCCGGCACGTGGAAATCCCGGTGGCCGGGTACGCAGCCCTGCGACGTACCCCCGAAGACCTCGACCATCTCTCTCATCTGCTGGAGCGGATGGAGCGGGAGACCGACACCACCGCGTGGGTGGCGATGGACACGCTCTTCCACCTCGCGGTCGCCCAGGCGGCCCAGAACCCGGTTTTCCGCAGAGTCATCGAGGAGATCCGCGACGCGCTGGCCCGCCAGTCGGCATTCCTCAACGAGCTCGGCGGCCGGCGCGAGCAGTCGAACCGGGAGCACCGGGCGATCGTCGAGGCGCTGCTCGACAGTTCCGAGCACGACGCCGTGGAAGCCATGACGCACCATCTCGCGCGCGTCGAGTCGACGCTGACGACCATCGTGCGGCCGCCACACCTGAGCGGCGCGTACGAGCGTCTTGGGCCCAAGAACCTTGAGCCCAAGAACACCGAGCGCAAGAGCAACGAGAACACCGAAAGCTGAGCATGAGCCACACCACCCCGTTCCGCCGCACCCCGGCAGAGCCGCCCGCCGTCCGCACCCCGGCCCACGTCCCGCTCGCCCACGTAGTGCGCGGAGGCGTCGTCGAGGGCGTCCACCACGGCTCCGTCGTCGTGCTGGCCGCGGACGGGAGTGTGGAGTTCAGCGCGGGCGACATCGAGGCCGCCTTCTACCCGCGCTCGGCGCTCAAGCCGCTCCAGGCCGTCGGCCTGCTGCGCGCGGGACTGCCGCCGCTGGACGCCGAGGCGATGGCTCTCACCGCTGCCAGCCACTCCGGTGAGGAACGCCATCTGGCCACGGCCCTGCGCATCCTGCACACCGCCGGGCTGAGCGAGGACGACCTGCGCAATGTCCCCGATCTGCCGTACGGCACGGCGGTGCGCGAGGAGTGGATCAGCCGTGGCCTCGGGCCCACCCGGCTCGCCCAGAACTGCTCGGGCAAGCATGCCGCGATGCTGATGACGGCCCGGGCCCGTGGCTGGCGTCTGGAGAACTATCTCGATCCCGGACATCCGCTGCAGTGGGCGATCGCCGCGACCGTGGAGGAGCTCACCGGGCAGGGCATCGCCCGGGTGACGGTCGACGGATGCGGCGCGCCGCTGTTCTCCGTATCGCTGCACGGCCTCACCCGGGCCGTCGCCCGGCTGGCGAGTGCCGCGCCCGACACCCAGGAGGGCCAGGTCGCGCAGGCCATGCGCGAGCACCCGGAGATGGTCTCCGGCAGCGGGCGGGACGTCGCGCGCCTGATGCGCGCGGTGCCGGGCCTGATTGCCAAGGACGGGTTCGAGGGCGTGCAGATCGCGGCGCTCCCGGACGGGCGGGCCATCGGCGTGAAGATAGCCGACGGCGCCGACCGCGCCCGGATGCCTGTGACGGCGGCGGCCCTCGCGCTGTGCGGAGTCGACCCGCAGATCCTCGCCGGATTCGCCGAAACGCCGGTCATCGGGGGCGGCGTGGCGGTCGGGAGCCTGCGGGCGGCGGGCGCGCTGGCCGGCCTCTCCGCTCCGGCTGCCTCCTCCGTCGCCTAGGGCGGGACTTCCAAAACCCGCCCCAGGGCCCGCGGCACAGAACTCTCACCACCTCACGAAGGAACACCGTCACCATGACTGCCGGCCACCGCCGCGAACACGACCTGCTCGGCGATCGCGACATCCCCGCCGACGCGTACTGGGGAGTCCACACCCTGCGCGCCACGGAGAACTTCCCCATCACCGGTACGGCGATAGCGGCGTACCCACATCTGATCAACGCGCTCGCCGCCGTCAAGGAAGCCGCGGCCCGCGCCAACGAGGACCTCGGGCTGCTCACCTCGGAGAAGGCCGACGCCATCGCCGCCGCCTGTCAGGAGATCCGGGACGACGGCCGGCTGCACGATCAGTTCGTCGTCGACGTGATCCAGGGCGGCGCAGGTACGTCGACCAATATGAACGCCAACGAGGTGATCGCCAACCGGGCGTTGGAGATCCTGGGCCATGGCAAGGGCGACTACGGCCGCCTGCATCCGAACGAGGACGTCAACCTCAGCCAGTCGACGAACGACGTCTACCCGACCGCCGTCAAGGTCGCCACGATCATCGCCGTGCATGAACTGCTCGATGCGATGGCGATCCTGCGCGAGGCCTTCGCCGCCAAGTCCGAGGAGTTCCGCGACATCCTCAAGATGGGGCGCACCCAGCTCCAGGACGCGGTACCGATGACCCTGGGCCAGGAGTTCTCCGCGTACGCGGTGATGCTGGAGGAGGACCAGAGTCGCCTGGCCGAGGCCGTCCTCCTCATCCATGAGATCAACCTCGGTGCGACCGCCATCGGCACCGGCCTCAACGCCCCCGCGGGCTACGCCGAAGCCGCCCGCCGACACCTCGCGGCCAACACCGGCCTGCCGTTGGTCACCGCCGCCAACCTCGTCGAGGCCACCCAGGACTGCGGCGCCTTCGTCCATCTGTCCGGCGTGCTCAAGCGCATCGCCGTCAAGCTCTCCAAGAGCTGCAACGATCTGCGTCTGCTCTCCTCCGGTCCGCGCGCGGGCCTCGGGGAGATCAACCTGCCGCCGGTCCAGGCGGGTTCCAGCATCATGCCCGGCAAGGTCAACCCGGTGATTCCCGAGGTCGTCAACCAGGTCGCCTTCGAAGTGATCGGCAACGACGTCACCATCACCATGGCCGCAGAGGCGGGGCAGCTGCAGCTCAACGCCTTCGAACCGATCATCCTGCATTCGCTGTCGGAGAGCATCACCCACCTGCGGGCGGCCTGCCTCACCCTCGCCGAACGCTGTGTATCCGGCATCACCGCCAATACCGAGACGCTGCGCGCGACCGTGGAGAACTCCATCGGGCTCGTCACCGCCCTCAACCCGCACATCGGCTACACCGCGGCCACCGTTATCGCCAAGGAGGCCCTCGCCACCGGGCGCGGCGTCGCCGAACTGGTGCTGGAGCGAGGGCTGCTCCCGGCCGACCGGCTCGCCGCTCTGCTGCGCCCGGAAGAGCTCGCGGGCACGGGCACTCCGGCAACCGGCAACGGATCGGCCGTCTCTCAGAGCTGAGGTGGCGGCCGGCCCTCTCGGAGCGAGGTTGCGCGCCCGGTCCTTCGGCCGCTCATTCGGCCGCCTTCCTGTCGACGTATTCGAAGACCGATCCGTCGGGGTGGACGGCGATCAGATTGCGGCCCACCGGCGTCGGCACGGGGCCCGCGATGATCCGTGCGCCCACCTCGGTGAGCGTGGCGCACGCGTCGTCCACGTCCTTCACCGCGATGGTCGCCGTCACCTTGCGCAGCACCTCCAGCTCCAACTCCGGGCCGCTCATCAGCAGGAAGCAGCCGACCGCGGCGACCGAGACCCCGGCGCGCTCGAAGCGCAGCGGCGTGGCACCGGTGAGGCGTTCGTAGAAGGCGACCGCGGCCTCCAGGTCGTCGACGCAGATACGGAGCGTGGTTCCGAGGATCTCCATACGGGCGAGCGTAGTTCGCGGTGCCGGGACGCGAAATCGATTGCCCGATTGTGGGCGGGATACGCAGGTCCCCGGCCCAGGCATGCGCGCCCCTGCCGGCCGGAGCTGCCGCGCCAACTCCGAGCCGCGCTCGGGCCTGATCGGCTTTCCGCCCAGCGGCACTTCCGCCGCGCCGGACGTCAGGCCCGGCAGAGTACTTCGCCGTGCGGGACCATGAACCAGGCGTCGTCCTCGCCGCCCCACTCCCGCCACGCGTCGGCGATCGCGGCCAGCTGCTCCGCAGTGGCATGGCCGCCGTCGACCGCGAGCTTCGCGTACACCGACGCGGTCGTACGGTCCGCCCACAGCCCGCTCCACCAGGCGCGCTCCTCGGGTGTGGCGAAACACCACGTGGCGGCCGTGGCGGTGATGTCGGTGAAGCCCGCGGCGCGTGCCCAGGACAGCAGCCTGCGACCGGCGTCCGGCTCACCGCCGTTGGCGCGCGCCACCCGCTGGTACAGGCTCCGCCACCCGTCCAGGGCCGGGACTTCGGGGAACCAGGTGAAGGCGCCGTAGTCGCTGTCGCGTGCCGCGACGATGCCGCCGGGCCGGCAGACCCGCCGCATCTCCCGCAGCGCCCGCACCGGATCGCCGACGTGCTGCAGCACCTGGTGGGCGTGGACGACATCGAAGGAGTTGTCGGGGAAGTCCAGTGCGTGGACATCGGCGACCGCGAAGCGGACCTGGTCGAGGCCGCGTCCGACGGCGGCCTCACGTGCCTGGTGCAGTACGTCCTCGGCGGCGTCGACCGCCGTCACCCGCCCCGGCGCGACCAGCTCGGCCAGATCGGCGGTGATGGTGCCGGGTCCGCAGCCCACGTCCAACAGATCCAGGCCCGGGCGGAGTTCACCGATGAGATACGCCGCGGAGTTGGCGGCGGTCCGCCAGCGGTGCGAGCGCAGCACCGACTCGTGGTGCCCATGGGTGTAGACGGCGGTCTCCTTCGACATGGCCGAACTCCTTCTCCTGAGGCGAGTACGGCCACGGTACGTCGTTGTTCCGCATGGCAAGACCCGTATCTTGCTATATGGACAGCCTGACAACGGCCGGAGCCATCAGGGACCGCTTCGGCCCCGTCGACATCGCCGTGCTCTTCCCCGGCGGCGCACGCACCCCGCTGCTCGGCGACGCCTGTCTGACGCTGCCCAGCGCGAACGCTGCGGGGGCGGCAACAATTCTCGGGGCGTGCCGGTGCGGGACCTCCCCCGTCAGAGCAGGGCCTGCGGACGGTAGACCGTGAGCACTTGAACGGCCTTGTCCACCAGTAACTCCCTCGGGGCTTGCGTCACTTCACCGTCGTACGCCATCGGGGTCCCCGGTGCCAGCCCGCCGATCCGCAGCTGCCGCAGCTGCTGCGCCGCGTGCACCGGCGAGCGGCTCAGCGGCCCTGCGAGAGCCGCGGCCAACAGCCGCAGCCCCGGCCACCTGCCGCCGTGCACCACCCGGACATCCAGTAGGCCGTCCGCCAGATCCTGGCGATGGCCGGGCGTCGGCCCCACCCGCTGGTAGATGCCGTTCCCGGCGAACAGCAGCCACATGGGGCGGCGTCGGCCCTGGACCTCGGCCTCCAGCGGGTGTTCGCCGCGCAGCACCAGCGCCGCTGCCAGTACACCGGCCGGCCAGCCGCCGATGCGAGGCGACCAGCGCTCGCGGATCCGCACCAGCTCCGGATAGACGCCCAGGCTGAAGGTGTTGAGGAAGAAGCCCGGCTCCTTGTCGCCTGCCGGTCCCGGTGTGAAGCGCCCCAGATCGACCCGGACGGCCTCGCCGCCGACGAGGGCCCGGCTGGTGTCATCGACCGACTCGATGCCCAGGTCGTACGCGAAGTGATTGAACGTGCCGCCGGGGAAGACGGCGAGCGGGATGCCGTGCGCGACAGCGACGGCAGCCGCCCGGTTGATCGTTCCGTCTCCGCCGAGGATGCCCAGCGCCCGGCCGCCGGCCGCCGCCTTCTCCAGCTCCGCCGACAGCTCGTCCGGAGCGCACTCCACCACCTCCGCGAGCGGCAGCGCCCGACGCACCAGAGCGGCGGAGTCCGCCGAGCCCGCCTCCCGGTTGACCACGACCACGAGATCCTGGCCGCCGGGCAGGGCGGGCGCTGAGGCATGCGGCCGGCCCGGCGCGGGCAGCTGCGACCTGGTCGGCACGACCCCGCGTACCGCGAACGCCGCGCCCACGCCCAGCGCCGCGCCCACCAGCACATCGCTCGGATAGTGCGCGCCCGTGTAGACGCGCGAGAAGGCGACCGAGGCGGCCACCGGTGCGACGATCGCACCCCAGGTCTTCGACTCCAGTGCGACACCGGTCGCGAAAGCCGCCGCCGACGCGGCGTGCCCGGAAGGGAAGGACGATGTGAACGGCTGCCGCTTCAGCCGCCGTATCACCGGCACCGTGTCGAGCAACGGCCGCGCCCTGCGCACCGAGCGCTTGCCAATGGTGTTGATGGTGGCGGAGGCGAGCGCGAGGGACGCGACACCGCGTGCGGCGCCCCGGCGCGAGCGCACCCCGCGCCCCAGCGCCACCATTCCGGCGGCCATGCCGAACCACAGCAGCCCGTGGTTGGCGCTACGGCTCAGCCGCGGCAGCACCGGCTCCGCGCCGGGCCATCGCCGGGCGGCGACGGTGTGCAGGATCTGTCGGTCCCAGCCACTGAGCAGCGCCGCGACCCGTGCGCGGACCTGCGGATTTCCGTGTGCGTAAGCGTCTGACATGCATCGCGGGTACCCCGTGCATCCGGCCGCCACTCGGGGCGGGGACCAAACGGGGACCTTCGGCCGCGGCAGCGCCCGGGCCGGGGGAGAAGGGGCTGTCTCCGCCCGCCGGTCGCGAACACCGCCGCTCCCGCGCGGCGGGCTCACCCAAACCTCCGTATAAAGGGCTCGTGGGCCGGGCGGAGGTTCCGGGATCCGAGCAGCGGAGGTGACGGCATGCAGCGGACCGCTCCGGAAGGCCGCGGCCCCGTCCGTTACGGTCCGCCCGCGCCCGAACCGGGACTGCCCGTGCTGCCCGAGCTCGCCACCGTGCTCGCGTCCGCCGCGGGCCGTGCCCACGGTGAGCCGCCCGGCGGCGGTTTCGAGCTGCGCGAGGCGGCCTGCGGCTACTGGTGGCGGCGTGGTCTGCGCAGCCGGCCCGATGAGGTGGCCGCCGCGTCCGGCCCGCAGCCGCTGCTGTTCGCGCTGATCGGTGCGTACGGCGGAGATGTGCTGATGCCCCGTCCGTGCCCCGCCTGGTGGACTCCGCAGGCGCGGCTGTTGGGGCGGCCCGCCTACCATGTGCCGACCCCGGCGGAGTGCGGTGGTGTGCCGGATCCGTTCGCGCTTCTCGAGACCGTACGCAGAGTGCGCGCCGAGGGCGGTGTGCCCCGGCTGCTGCTGCTCTCCGTCGTCGACGACCCCACCGCGACCGTCGCGCCGCCCGAGACCGTGAGCGAGGCCTGTGAGGCCGCGGTCGGCGAGGGGCTGCACATCATCAGCGACGAGACCTGGCGGGACACGCTGCACCGGCCGCAGGAGACGGTGCTGCTCAGCCCGGCCGAGATGTTCCCCGAGGATGTGACCGTCATCAGCGATCTGGCCGGCGCGCTCACTCCCGCCTCCTGGCCGGTCGCCGTCGCCCGATTCCCGTCCACCGAGCGAGGGACCGTCCGCCGCGCGAGGACGCTCGACATCCTCACCGCCCTCGGCGCGGTGGTGTCGGCACCCGTCGCGGCCGCCGCCGCCCACGCACTCGGCGAGCCCGGACCGGTCACGGCCAGGACGGATCAGGCCGCCGAGCTGCACGCGCGCGTGGCGGCCGCGGCGCACCACGCGGTGCTCGCCGCCGGCGCGCTGGCCCGACCGCCGCAGGCGGGCCGCCATCTGTATGCCGACCTCGGACCGCTGCGCGCCCGTCTCGCCGAGCGGGGCGTAAGCGACTCCATGGAGCTCGAGGAGTATCTGACCGACCGCCTCGGGACCCCCGTGCCCGGCGGCCACCGGTTCGGCGACGAGCTGGGCGCGCTGCGCGTACGGCTGGCCACCGGGCCGTTGCTGGGAGCGACTCCCGAGCAGCGCCTGGAATCTCTCACCTCTCCGGCACCTCTGGAATTGCCGCATATGGCCGAGGCGTTGAGGATTTTTGGAACGGCCTTCGACGAACTGCGTTGAACGGAGCCCCGGATGACGGAACAGACGGAGCAGGCGGAGCACTCGGGACAGGCAGGCCAGACAGGGCACGCAGGGCGAGCGGGTACGGCGGGTACGGCGGGTACAGAAGAAGCGGCGGGTACAGAAGAAGCAGCGGGTACAGAAGAAGCGGCGGGCGTGGCGGGAGCGCCGGGTGCGGCGGGTCGCACCGCAGCCGCGCGCCCCTCCCATGGCACCGCCGGAGGTGTACGGCCCCGCCCCCTCACCCGCCCCCTCGGCGAGATCCGCCACTGGCCCCGATCCTTTGCCGACCGCCTCACCGCTCCGCTCCCCGGCGTACGCGCCATGGCCCGCCTCGCCAGGGAGGGCGCCGTACGCCCCGGCCCCGACGGGCTCCAGGACATTCCGCTGCTGCCGTTCGCGCCGGAACCGCTGCCCGCAGTGGACACCGCGACCGTCGCCGTCACGTGGGCGGGACACGCCAGTTGGGTGCTGAGCATCGGCGGGCTCACCGTGCTCACCGACCCCGTCTGGTCGCGCCGGATCCTCGGCACTCCGGTCCGGATCACCCCTATCGGGGTGCGCTGGGAGGATGTGCCGCCCGTCGACGCCGTGGTCATCAGCCACAACCACTTCGACCATCTGGACGCCCCCACCCTGAAAAGACTTCCGCGCCGCACCCCGCTCTTCGTCCCGGCGGGCCTCGGGCGCTGGTTCCGGCGCCGGCGCTTCACCCGGGTGACGGAACTCGACTGGTGGGAGGGTGCGGAGTTCAAAGGTGTCCGCTTCGACTTCGTACCGGCCCACCACTGGTCCAAGCGCACCCTCACCGACACCTGCCGCTCCCTGTGGGGCGGCTGGGTGTTGGCCGACCAGCACGGCCAGTCGGTGTACTTCGCGGGCGACACCGGCTACGGCCACTGGTTCAAGGAGATCGGCCTCCGTCACCCGGACCTCGATCTGGCGCTGCTGCCGATCGGCGCCTACGACCCGCGCTGGTGGCTCAGTGATGTACACACCGATCCGGAGGAGGCCGTGCGCGCGTTCGAGGACCTCGGCGCGCGGAACATGGCACCGATGCACTGGGCGACGTTCGTGCTCTCCGCGGAACCGGTTCTTGAGCCGCTCACCCGAGTGCGTGCTGCCTGGGAACGCACCGGCCGCCCGCGCGGACAGCTGTGGGACCTGCCGGTCGGCGGCTCACGCGTGCTGACCGGATGAGCCGGGTGAATCGCGTGGCCTGGTGAATCGGATGGGCCCGGTGAACCGGACGAGCCGGACGAGCCGGACGAGCCGGACCGCGGCGCCCGCCGCACCCAGCGCCAGAGCGCCGGCGCCCCGCTGATCGCCACCGTCAGCGCCACCGCGACGACCACGCCCTTCCACGGCTCGTCGAAGAGCGAACCGCCCAGGATCCCGATCAGCTGATACGTCGCCGCCCAGGCGAGACACGCAGGGATGTCCCCGCGCACGAACCGGCGCAGCGGCATCCTGCTGAGCAGACACGCCAGCATCACCGGTATCCGCCCTGCGGGCACCAGCCGGGAGAGCACCAGCACCATCACCCCGTGCTCGTCCAGCTTGCGCTTCGCCTGCTCGATACGGTCGGGCGCGGCGCGGTCGCGCAGCGCCGCCAGCCAGCGCGAACCGTTCCTGGACCGGGTCCCGCGCTGCCCGAGCCAGTACAGCCCGACATCCCCGAGGAAGGCGGCGGACGACGCCACCAGGAAGACGAACAGCAGGGAAAGCGGAGTCGACTGATGGAAGGCCACCACCGCGGCCGAACTCACCACCGCTCCCGTCGGCACCACCGGCACCAGCGCACCCAGCGCCACCAGCAGAAACAGCGACGGATAGCCGACTGCCTGCTGTGTCGACTCCGGTGGCAGCCTCCCCACCACCTCCGAAAGCTGCCCGAGGGTCCGCGACAACTCCGAACTCACCGGGCGGCCTCCGGTCTGACCCGCTCGCCGTGCCCCAGCAGATGCACCGCCACCTGCGGAGCCAGCCGCGCCGCCCTCCGTACGAACTCCTCGCCCGGCGCGTAGAACTCATGAGGCCGGATCCCGTCCATCCCGATCGGCCAGTAGGTGCCGAAGTGCACCGGCACGGCCGCGCGCGGTGCGAGTGCGGCGAGTGCCTGCGCGGCCCGGACCGCGTCCAGATGCCCACGCCCGAGATACGGCCCCCAGCCGCCGACCGGCAGCAGCGCCACATCGACCGGGCCGACCTCCTCGGCCATCGAGTCGAAGAGCCCGGTGTCCCCGGCGAAGTACGTACGCCTCTCACCGCTGATCACATAGCCGAGCGCGGGCGAACGGTGCGGCCCCAGCGGCAGCCGCCGCCCGTCGTGCAGCGCGGGCACGGCCCGCACCCGCAGCTCGTCGACGCTCACCTCGTCGCCGGGCGCCACCTCCGTAACCCGCAGCCCGGCCGCGCTCGTCAGCCGCTTCAGCCCGGGCACGGAGCGGCGCGCACCGCTCGGCAGCAGCAGCCGGGTACCGGGCGCGAGCCGGGCGAGCGACGGCAGATGGAGATGGTCGGCGTGCAGATGGGAGACGAGGACCGCCTCGGCGACCGCGGCCTCGGCCGGCGGCAGCTCACCGCGCCTTCGGCGCAGATGCGCGAGCCGTTGCACGAACAGCGGGTCGGTCAGCACCCGGACCCCGGAGTCCTCGATCGTGCAGGTGGCATGACCCCACCAAGTGACCTCCACCGGCACGCAGCGCCTCCTTGTTCCCGCTCCCTGCTCCCTCTCCCCGCTCCCGTACGAGCCTAGATGTCCCGCGGGCTGAGCGCGCCGGTGCGCGCCTCCTCGGGCGGGGGCGATCGGAGTAGGGTCGGCGGGACAGGCGAGCACAGGGGGACGGCCATGGACGGCGTACGAGTGGCGGCGATCGCCAGCCTGACCCCTCTCGAGGAGCTGGACCGCGACCCTTTCCTGGTCGACACCCGCAGTCAGCACGCGATGTGCGCCCGCTGGGCGGCCGACAAGGGCTATGTCGTCACCCGTCAACTGCTCTTCTACGGTCTGCGGCCCGACCACAGCGGACTCTGGTCCGACGTCGAGGCGGGCCAGGTGGACCGCTTCGTCGCCCCCAACGAGCGAGTGTTGTCGCGGGCGTTGACGTCGGTGTCCGACTTCTTCGCCGAATGCGGGCGCAGAGGCGTACAGCTGGAGACCGCGGGCCTGGACGAGCCCGCCTACGACGCGGCGATGAAGGCCAATGTCCACCGCAGGCTCTCGATGCCGACGGCCGGTTACGACGGCTGCTGACCGCGGCTCCCGCCCGCCCGACCGCCCTGCCCACGGCCCGGCGGCGGCTCCACCGGATCGCCGCGCGCCGCTGTGCCACGCTGGAGATCTGCTCCACGGGTGAGGTGAAGACGGCGTGGTCGAAGGGCGATGGCGTACGGCGGGCAGAGCCCTGCTGCGCGTGATCGTGGTGTGGGCGGTGTCCACGCTGACGATGCTCGCGCTCGCCGGGCTGCTGCCCGACTTCCAGCTCCAGTCCGACGACGGTGACAGCATCACCAGGACCGCGGTCACCGCCGCCTGGGGCGCGGGGGCCTTCGGTCTGCTGACCGCGCTGGTCTGGCCGGTCGTCGTACGGGCGCTGCTGCTCGTATCCGCCCTGGTACTCGGCCTGTTGGTCTTCTTCCTCAACGGTTCACTGCTGCTGATCGCCCTCTGGCTGATACCCGACGGACGCGGCGCGGCCGACCTGGATACCGCCGTGGTCGTCGCCGCGGTGATGTCCGCCGTCGCATCGGCGACCTCCACCGCGCTCGCCGTCCGGGACGACGACGCCTACCGCCGCAGGCTCTCCCGGCTCGCCGACCGCCGTCGGCGACGGCGCGGCGAGGACGGTGGCCGCGCGGGTACCCCCGGCACGGTTTTCCTGCAGCTCGACGGCGTCGGGCACGAGGTACTGCGACGCGCGGCCAAGGACGGTGTGATGCCGACCGTCGCCGCCTGGATGGACGAGAGCCACCGACTCACGCCCTGGCGCACCGACTGGTCCAGCCAGACCGGCGCCAGCCAGCTCGGCATCCTGCACGGCTCCAACCACGATGTGCCCGCCTTCCGCTGGTACGAGAAGGACAGCGGCCGGGTCCTGGTCAGCAACCGGCCCGCGAGCGCCGCCGAACTGCAGCGCCGCGCCGTCCAGCGCACCGGCGAAGGGGGGCTGCTCACCGTCGACGGCGCCAGCCGCGGCAATCTCTTCAGCGGCGGAGCCGAACAGGTCGCCGTCGTTCTGTCGGTGGCCGCCAGGCGCGGCCGGGCCACCCGCTCCCGGGCCGGCTACTTCGCATACTTCTCCGATCCCGCCAACGCCGTCCGTACCGCCATGTCCTTCGTCGCCGAAGTCGCCCGCGAGATCGGCCAGTCGACGCGGGCGCGGCTGCGCGGCGACCGGCCGCGGATCAAACGGGGCGGGCTCTACCCCCTCATCCGGGCGTTCGCGACCGTTGTCGAGCGGGATGTGGTGGTGGCCGCAGTGATAGGGGACATGCTCGCCGGACGTAACGCCGTCTACGCCGACCTCGTCGCCTACGACGAAGTGGCACACCACTCCGGACCGCACAGCCGGGACGCTTCGATGGTGCTCGAGCGCCTCGACCGTTCGCTCGCGATGATCGCCAAGGTCGCCGAACACACGCCGCGCGGCTACCGGATCGTGCTGCTGTCCGACCACGGCCAGAGCCCGGGGGAGACCTTCGAGGGCGCGTACGGACTCTCCCTCAAGGACCTGGTGCGGGCCGGGTGCGGACTGCCGGTCTCGCGTCGGGCGGAACGCTCCAAGCGCGGCGCTGAGGCGCGCGACGCCGCCGGCGACGCCCTGCGCAGCGCGCTCCACCGGCGGGTGGCGGAGGAAGCCGACGAACATCCGGCGCCCGGCCCGGATCCGATCGTGCTGGCCTCCGGGAATCTCGCGTTGATTTCCTTCCCCGATACGGCGGAACGCCTCAGCCGCGAGCAGATCGAGCACCGCCATCCCGCACTGCTCAGTACGCTCGCCAACCATCCCGGCATCGGCTTCCTGCTGGTACGCAGCGAGGAGCACGGCTCGGTGGTGCTCGGCCCCGGCGGTGTGGAGGTGCCGGTCACCGCGATGGCGGACAGCGGTCCGCTGGCCGTCTTCGGCAGGGGCGCGGCTGACGCCGTACGCCGCAGCGACTCCTTCCCGCATGTCGCCGACATCATGGTCAACTCGATGCACGACCCGGAGGCGGGCACGGTGCACGCCTTCGAGGAGCAGATCGGCTCGCACGGCGGGCTCGGCGGTGAACAGTCCCAGCCCTTCCTGCTGTCGCCGGTCGATCTGTCGGCGCCTGTCGCGGACGGCGCGGAACTGGTCGGCGCGGAACGGGTGCACCGGGTACTGAGGCGCTGGCTGCGCGAGTGCGCGGGGCCGCAGGTGCCGATCGGTTCTGCTGAGGCTTCCCCGCCGGACCGCGCAGCCTGAGCCGGGGGGGAGGACCAGGAGGACCCGGGGCCGGGAGGTCCGGGGAGCAGGAGGGCCCGGGGCCAGGAGGACCAGGGGTTTTCCTTCCGTGGGGCCAGGTATCCCGGATACGTTGAGGCGACGGAAGATCCGGCGGACCAGGGAGTGCCTGTTGCGTGCTGTGGTGTTCGAAGAGTTCGGCAAGCCGCTCGAGGTACGGGAGGTTCCCGACCCCGTACCGCCCCACGACGGCGCGGTCATCCGGGTCGAGGCGACGGGTCTCTGCCGCAGCGACTGGCACGGCTGGATGGGCCACGACTCAGACGTCACCCTCCCGCACGTACCCGGTCATGAACTGGCCGGCGTGATCGAGTCGGTCGGCGCGGACGTCGTCAACTGGCGGCCCGGCGACCGGGTCACGATGCCCTTCATCTGCGCCTGCGGCCGATGCGCCGCCTGCGCGCGCGGCGCCCAGCAGGTGTGCGAGCGCCAGGAGCAGCCCGGATTCACCCACTGGGGTTCCTTCGCCGAGTACGTCCCGGTGCACCACGCCGACACCAACCTGGTGGCCCTTCCCGAGACGATGTCGTTCGCCACGGCCGCGAGCCTGGGCTGCCGGTTCGCCACCGCCTTCCGCGCCGTGGTCGGACAGGGCAGGGTGCGGCCGGGGGAGTGGGTGGCGGTGCACGGCTGCGGCGGGGTGGGCCTGTCCGCGGTGATGATCGCCGCGGCGTGCGGGGCCGGAGTCGTCGCCGTCGATGTCTCGCCCGGCGCGCTGGAGCTGGCCGGGACGTTCGGCGCGACCGTGTGCGTGGACGCCTCCAGGCTGACCGGTAGCGTCGCCGATGCGGTCCACGAGGCGACCGGCGGCGGCGCCCATCTCTCGCTCGACGCCCTGGGCGCGCCGGTGACCTGCGTGAACTCTGTACAGAGCCTGCGCCGCCAGGGCCGGCATGTGCAGGTCGGACTGCTGCCCGACGGTGTACACCTGCCGATGGACCGGGTCGTTCCGCTGGAGCTGGAGATCCTCGGCAGCCATGGCATGGCCGCGCATGCCTACCCGGAGATGATGGCGATGGTGGCCTCCGGCGCACTGCGACCGGATCTGCTGGTGACAACGGAGATCGGCCTCGACGACGTACCGGCGGCGCTCGTTGCCCTGGGCGGCGCGTCCGGAACGGGCGTCACGGTGATCACGCCGCACGCCTCCGTGAATTCGGCGTAATACGCGTACCCCGGTAGAGCGGATCTCGCGCCTGCAGGGGAGGAACGGGGCGGTTCCTGGGAAGTGGAGGCATGTCCAGGAGGTCGTGCCTCATGCAGCAGCCCACGCCCGTTGCCGCGTCCCGCCGTGCCGCCCTGCTGCTGATGCTGTTCCTGGCCCTGCTGATCGTGATCCAGTCCTCCGCCGCTCCGGCCGGGGCCATGGAGACCGTGGCCTCGGCGCCTGCCGAGCCCGTGGGAGAGAGCCACCAGGACGAGGCCGACACGGAACAGCCGGCGCCAGGCCGCCGGGCCTTCCGCCCGGCGTCGTCGGCCGCGCCGGAGCCCCGGCTCCGGCAGCGTCCGGGGACCGTCGGCCCCGCCCCGTACCGTCCCCGCACACACCGGTCGACGGAACCGCGGCTTCCTCCGCGCACCGCGCGCTGTGTGGTCCTGCGCTGCTGACGAGCCCGGTCTTCGCCGAGCCCCCATCAGCCACGGCACATCGTGAGGTGCACAGCCATGCCCATCGACCCCTTCGCAGCACTCAACGCCATGCTCCGCGCCGAAGCCGCCCGCTCCACCGAACCGGAGGAGCACGGACGCTCCGCCAAGGCCGAGCCCGACGATCCCGAGGCCCCGTTCGACGCCGGCCGGCCGTCGACCGATGCCGACGGCGCTGTCTGACGCCTCTGCCCACGAGCCCACACGTCAACAGGTCGGCTGCCGAGTGGGATCGGCGGCCGACCCGTTGGCTCTGCCAGGCACGAAAAATAGTAGCCATGTACATAGTGTCTATGTACTGTATTTCTCATGAGTGAAGCTGCATCCGAAAGCCCGACGCCCGGCTTCCTGGTCTGGCGCCTGTCGATGAAATGGCGGCTGGCTGTCGACCGGGCCGTCGCGCCGCTGGGTCTGACGCACGCGCAGTACTCACTGCTGGCGTCACTGCACGGCATGCGGTCCGGGCTGCGGCCCAGTCAGCGCCAACTCGCCGACCGCACCGGCCTCGAAGCGCTCTATGTCTCCAAGCTGGCCCGCACCCTGGAGGCCGCCGGCCTCATCGAGCGCGCCCCGGACCCCGCCGACACTCGGGCGGTTCGGCTGTCGCTCACCGACCATGGGCGCGAGGTCACCCGACGCGCCATCACCGTTGTCCACCAGCTCCTCGACCAACTCATGGCGCCCCTGGGCGGGCTGGACGGCCGGCGGGCCGAAGTCTTCTCCCGCGAACTCGCGATCCTGCTCGACACACCACTCGACTTCCCGACCGAGGAGTAGCCATGTCCACCACCCCGACCCTCAATGGCCAGGTCATAGGCCAGGCCCACTACGCCACCCGGGCCGTCCTGGAGCGCCTGGTGGCCGGCACCGGCGCCACGTTCCACCAGGTGGTGGCGCTCAACGCCACCGCGGACAGCGGCGCGTCCATGGATCGCGACCGGCTCGTCCTCCGGATGACAAGCACTTTGAAGATCGACGAATCGACGGCGCTGGCGACGATCGCCGACCTGACGGCCTCGAAGCTGGTGGAGACGCTGCCGGGCGACGAGTCCCGTATCCGGCTCACGGATGCGGGCCGGGCACTGCAGAACCGGATAAGCGCCGCCACCGCCGGGATCACCGAGCGGCTGTACGGCGGCCTCCCGGCCGAAGACCTGGCGGCGGCGAGCCGCGTACTGACCGCGGTCACCGCCCGGGCCAACGCCGAACTGGACGGCGCCCAGCCTCCGTCGGCCTGACCCCCGCTCGCCGGCAACGCGCCCCGGTCAGGAAACCAGGAGCGCGCGCCCGATCTGAGCCCCGCCGCACCAGCGCGCGCCCTTGGCAGTGGATGCGGCCAGTCGCATGCTGGAGCGGCAGCGGCAGCGGCGGTTGGCTGGGGGAGGGGCCTCACTGTGCAGCCACAGGATCAAACTCGCAAGATCGGTACAAGTCTGGTGACGTTCTGGTATCCAATGATTCTCGTGTGCGCGCTTTCCGTGATCATGATATGGGAGATCGTCCGCACGAATCTGACGAGCTCGAGGGGATCGGGGGTCTGGGACTTCACAATCCTGGATCGCCAATCTGCCGCGAACTTATTGGCCGTGGCAATGGGCCTCACCTTCGCCCGTGCTCAATACGCCCGTGCAGTGCGCCCATTGATCGGATGGAGCGCGACACCCAGGGAGAACGACTACGGGATGACCAGCCGTCATATCTGGTACGTCGAGATGGCCAATGGCGGTACACACAACGTTGCGGTCAATGAAGTTCACTACCGGTTGGGTTACCGAAACGCAACGCAGAGTCAATGGGTGGGCCACTACACGGCTGTTCAGCTTCTTGAGAACCATGGCCTTCAGATCGGCACGGACTTCGATCTCAACACCATTGGGCAAGGCGCTGTGCTGGGATCCGTGTACATCGGACGCTTCTCGGAGAAGGCCACCAGGGAGATAGGGGACGTCGAGCTCCGAGTGAGGGTCACCGACGCCGTTGGGGACCGTCATGAGCGCACGCTGCACTGCCTGCGCGGTGCAGAGACGGAGCTACGCAGCGCGTCCGCAAGTGGATAGGTTCATGGCCCCGGGTGACGGGGAGGGCGAAAGAGCATACCCAACGTAAGGTGCCGACGCCCGCAGTGGGCGGCTCCGGGCTGTTTCCCTCCGTACACTGCGTGTCAGCATCGACCAGCAGCCGCCCCACGCGGTACCGGAGCGGCGGGAATGAGGAGCGTTGCCCACAACCTCTACCAGCACCCAAGTCTCTGAGTCCCAGCTCGCGCACCAGCTGAACGAACTGGGGATCCAGCGTGGCGGCACCCTGATGGTCCACGCAGCCCTGAGCGCCGTCGGAAGAGTGAACGGTGGTCCGGCAACGCTTCTCCGCGCGCTGCGCCGCGTGCTCGGGCCTGACGGCACGGTTGTGGTTCCGACGTTCACATCCGACAACTCGGATTCGTCGAGTGCTCACTTGGAACGCGTCCGTGGACTTAGCGAAGAAGCCCGGGCGGCCGTGCGGGACAGCCTGCCGCCCTTCGATTCGGCGAGTACACCGTCAACTGGAATGGGGATCTTTGCCGAGACAGTCCGACGGCACCCGGACTCCTTGCGCAGTGCACACCCACAAACCTCATTCGCCGCGCTGGGGCCCAAGGCTGAGGACGTCATCGCCGATCATCGCCCCGACTGCCATCTGGGAGAGGATTCGCCACTCGCCCGGCTGTACGAAATGAGGGCGGAAATTCTGCTGATGGGTGTTGGATTTGACCGGTGCACCGCCTTCCATCTCGGTGAGTATCGCGTCAGTTCTCCCCCGCGCCGCACCTATCGGTGTGTGATCCGCGTGGACGGCCAACGTCAGTGGTGGGCGTACGACGATGTCGCCTTGGACGACAGTGACTTTGGCGTACTGGGAGAACACTTCGAACGCGCGGAGATCCCCGGTGCCGTGCGCAGCAGCAGCGTGGGCGCGGCCACATGCAGACTCGTGCAGTTCGTCGACGCCGTCGAATACGCCAAGAGGTGGTTTCCTGACCACCGGCCCATCGCTTGAAACGACGCCTGAGCACGCCTCCCGAGGGCGCCGCCCGCACCGGGGCATTACCTCTCGCGTAATCGACCGCCCCCGCGCTGCCCGGCAGTCTTGCGGTACCGGAACTCGGGCGGCGCACTCCGTCCGAGCTCCGGGCCCCCGACCGGCCCGTACGACCTCGATGGAGGCTGATCCGCCATGTCCGCCACTCTGCTCGCCGGTATCTCCCGCACCACCGAGCCGCAGGCGATGCTGCGCCGGTTTCTCGCTCTCGACGCCGTCGTCACCGGTGTCAACGGACTGGCCTACGTCGCGGCCTCCGGGCCCCTCGGCCGGCTGCTCGGCGTCGAATCCGCCCTCCTCCTCGAACTGGGCGTCTTCCTCACCGTGTTCGCCGCGGGCGTCGGCTCTCTCGCTTCGCGCCGGCAGCCGCCGCGGTTGCCCGTGACGTTCCTCATCGACGCCAATCTTTTGTGGGCCGTACTCAGCGTCGCCGCCCTCACGCTCTGGTTCGAGCCGACCACCGCCGGTGCCGTCTGGATCCCCATGCAGGCGATCGCCGTCGCCGGTTTCGCCGCGCTCCAGTGGTCCGCGCTGCGCGCCACCACTACGGCGTGAGCGACTGCAGGTACTTGACCGTCGCCGGGTCGGCCGGGAGGAACGTCTCGATGGCGAGCTCGGCGACGGTCACATCCATCGGCGTGTTGAAGGTGGAGATGGACGACACGAAGGACAGCACCCGGCCCTCGTGCTCGATCTGCAGCGGAAGTGCGAAGTGCGGATGCGGCGCCGGGTCTGTCACGTCGCCGCCGCCGGTCTCCGGGAGCGGATACGCGGCGACCTCGTCGTACAGCTTGCGCAACGGCTCGGAGCGGGCCAGGGCGATCTGGCGTTCCATCTGGGCCAGCAGATGACCGCGCCACTCCCGCAGATTGCGGATCCGCGGGGCCAGCCCCTCGGGGTGCAGCGTGATCCGCATGGCGTTGAGGGGCGGCGTCAGCAGGTGC
Source organism: Streptomyces sp. NPDC048479 (assembly GCF_040651435.1). Taxonomy (NCBI): domain Bacteria; kingdom Bacillati; phylum Actinomycetota; class Actinomycetes; order Kitasatosporales; family Streptomycetaceae; genus Streptomyces; species Streptomyces sp. NPDC048479. The sequence continues at coordinate 212,181 of NZ_JBEZKA010000002.1, read as the reverse complement.
TCAGGCAGGCCCTCCAACAGCATCGCGATACCGCGGTTCGCGGCGACCACGGTGTACGTGCCGTCGACGACGACGGCCGGATACGGCTCGTAGCCGTGCAGCAGCCGCTCCATGCCCTCGCGCAGTGACCCCATCGCCGGATCGTCGAGGGGTGTCTCGGCGTACCGCGGCGCGTAACCGGCCGCCAGCAGCAGTGCGTTGCGCTCGCGTACGGGGACCTCGAGGTGCTCCGCGAGGCGCAGGATCATGTCCTCGCTCGGGCGGGAGCGGCCCGTCTCGATGAAGCTGATGTGGCGGGCCGAGGAGTCGGCGCGCAGGGCCAGCTCCAGCTGGCTGACCCGGCGCCGCTCGCGCCAGCCGCGCAGCAGCGGCCCTACTCCCGAGCCGGACGCGACAGTTGTCATACCCAGACCGTAATACGGCCTGTCCGCGTGGTGCGGCCTCGGCCGTGCGCCTCGCGGTCGGCGGGGCCGGTCGCGCAATGAGAAGCCCCAGCCGGAGCGGGGGTCTCCGGCCGGGGCAGCCCAGGGGTGGGTGTGCATGGCGGTCGCCTCTCGGCGAAACGCTTCACAGGGCTTCAGCCGAACGATCGTCCCTGCGAGCAAAAGGTGAGGCCCGGGGACACTGTCCCATCCACACCCACATGTAGATGAACGGTAAACCATCGCTGGCTGTTCCGTCGCACCGCCCCCATCTGCTGTGATGTGGGTAACCCCCGGTTACTGGCCGCCGCCCCGCGGAACCACCGTGGCGAGCACCGACGGCAGCGGATACCAGTCGGCCGAGACCACGCTCGCATGGCGGCCCGCCAGCAGCCCCACGCGGTCCCGGGCCTGCGTCTCGGTCGGATTCGTGTCGTCGATCGCGGGCGCCACACTGTGCGCGGACGTCATGACGACCAGGTAGTGGTTCCGGTCGTACCAGGCGGTGTCGACCGAGCCGCCCGCATACGTACCGGCGTCCCCGTCGAAGAGGACGAACCAGGGGCGGATGCCGGCGTCGGCGTACCGGGTGCGGGGATCGCCGACGGCCGCGCCGTGGACCGCCGGGAACGCGGCAGCCTCGCGCAGTCGGCCCGCCGCCGCGAGATCCCGCAGATGGGTGGCGTACTCGCGGTCGGTCCACAGCGAGTCGGCGGGGTTGCCCTCCTCGACCGTGCCCGGGATGAGCTCGATCACGAACTTGCCCGCGAGCGCCGAGCGCGCGGGCCAGCCGTCCGTCCGTACCGCCGTGTCGAGCTCCGGGCGGCCGCCCGCCAGGTCGGCCGGGCGGAACAGGGCGTCACCGAGCCGCGCGGAGAGCAGCGCGTCGAGTGCGGCGGGACCGCGTCCGTTGTTGGCCTGGAAGCCGTCCTTCATCTCGATCTTGATCAGTACGGGACGGTGGCCGGGGTGGGCGTTGTGCCACGCCTTCATGTCCGCGAGGCAGCCGCCGAGGTCCTGGTTCCTGGCCTTGGTGCGCAGCTCCGCCGCGGTCGCCGCGTTCACGCAGTTGTTGTTGTTGCCTATGGGGTTGCTGTGCGAAACCCGCCACGATCTTCCGAACACATTGGTCCACACATCGAGTTCGAGCATCCCGGCGCCGGAGTCGAGCGCATCCGCGAAGTACGGGTACTTCGCCTTCTCGTACGCGTTGTGCACGCCGACCCAGGTGGCGGAGGAGTAGGGCAGCTGCCCCGGGTCCGCCGACCGGGGCGTGGACGCCTCCGCCGGGGCGAGTGCGACGGCGAGCAGCCCGGCCGCGACTGTGGTCGTCGCGGCCGCGCGTGAGAGCTTCCCCATGGGTTCCCTGCCTTCAGGTCGATTGCATCGGTTCGATCAAATCGACGGAAGGCTATGGGAGTTGAGTTAACCGTGGGGAGACTGGACTCGGCCGTTACCGCTTTTGCAGAAACTCGTCCAGAATCCCCGGTGCCGCCGTCGCTGCGAAGATGGGCGCCTCGTCTGCGGCGAAGTCCCTCACCCGGTAACCGTGTTCGCCCGCGGCCACCGCCGCGGTGAGCGTGCTGGACCTGCACATGGCGCGGCTGTTCGAGAGGTAGGGGGGTCACCCGGTCATGTGGCCAGGGTGGGCCGGGGGCGTTGATGGAGTCACCCGGTCATGTGGTCGAGGTGGGCCGGGGGCGTGGTGGGTTGCTCTTCGTGGGTGGTTTCCTCCGGCGAGCCGCTGTACCCCCGCGGCGAGCGGTTTTGTCTCGTTCGGGTGGGGAGGTGCCGTGCAGTGTCGCCCCCGTCAGTCACCCGGTCATGTGGCCAGGGTGGGCCGGGGACGTTGGTGGAGTCGCCCGGTCATGTGGTGAGCGTGGGCCGGGGGCGTTGGTGGTTGCTGTCCGGTGGGTGGTTTCCTCCGGCGAACCGCTGTACCCCCGCGGCGAGCGGTCTTGTGGGGATTGGCGGCAAAACCGGGGTCACGCACCAAGAGCCTGTACGCAGCCGAACCCGAGGAGTCGAGCCCGGAGGGGCACCGGAGCCCGGACCCGACAAGACCCCGTCTGAGCCGGAGGCAGCCCGCACCCGACAAGAACCCGCACCCCGCCGGAGGCAACCCGGGCCACAGGACCCCGCCCCCGCCGGAGGCAACCCGCGCCGGACAGGACCGGAGGACCCCGGGCTCGGGCAACAAGACCCCGCACCCCGCCGGAGGCGCCCCGTCGCGCCGCACGGCACCATGGGTACCATGCTGCTGGCCCGACTCGCCGATGTGTCTCAACAGGTCGCCGCCACCTCCGCGCGCTCGCGCAAGATCGGCGCGCTCGCCGAGCTGTTCGCCGATACCCGCCCCGCCGACGTCGCCCTCGTCATCTCGTACCTCGCCGGACGCGTCCCCCAAGGCCGCATCGGCATCGGCTGGAGCGTCCTCAAGGACCCCCCACCGCCCGTCGGCACCCCGAGCCTCACCGTCTCCGACACCGACGCCGCCCTCACCCACCTCGTCGACGTCGCCGGTCCCGGCTCCCAGGCCGAGCGCAAGCGCCTCGTGCGCGAGCTCATGGCCGCCGCCACCGCCGAGGAGCAGCAGTTCCTGATGCGGCTGCTCTTGGGCGAAGTACGCCAGGGCGCGCTGGACGCGATCGCCCTGGAGGCCGTCGCCAAGGCCGCGGACGCGCCGGCGGGTGACGTACGCCGTGCCGTGATGCTGGACGGTTCCCTGCCCCGCGTCGCCCGCGCGCTGCTCGCCGACGGGCCGGTCGCGCTCGAACAGTTCCGGCTGCACGTGGGCAGTCCCGTGCAGCCGATGCTCGCCCACACCGCGAAATCGGTGACCGAAGCGGTCCAGGCACTGGAAGTCGCGTGCGCCGTCGAGGAGAAGCTCGACGGCATCCGCGTCCAGGTGCACCGCAGCGGCGAGGACATCCGCATCTACACAAGGTCCCTCGACGACATCACCGACCGCCTCCCCGAAGTCACCGCTGCGGCAAGCGAGATGACAGGTGATCACTTCATTCTCGACGGTGAGGTGATCGCCCTCGACGACGCCGGAAGGCCGGTCCCCTTCCAGGACATCGCGTCCCGCGTCGGCTCCCGCGTCGACGTGGACGCGGCCCGCGCCACGCTGCCCCTGTCACCCGTCTTCTTCGACGTCCTCGCCGCCGACGGCGAGCCGACCCTCGACCTCCCGGGCAGTGACCGGCACGCTGTCCTCGCCCGCCTCGTCCCCGAACCGATGCGGGTCCGCCGTACCGTCGTCGAAGATCCGGCATCCGCCCAACAGGTCGCCGCTGCCGAGGAGTTCTTCGCCGACACCCTGCGCCGCGGGCACGAGGGGGTCCTGGTCAAAGCCCTCGACGCGCCGTACGTCGCCGGCCGCCGCGGCCGCTCCTGGCTCAAGGTCAAACCCGTCCACACGCTCGACCTCGTCGTCCTGGCCGCTGAATGGGGTCACGGCAGACGCACCGGGCTGCTCTCCAACCTCCACCTCGGCGCACGCACCGCCCACGGTACGTATGTGATGCTCGGCAAGACCTTCAAGGGCCTCACCGACGAGATGCTGCGCTGGCAGACGGAGCGGCTGCGTGAACTGGCAACCGGAGACGACGGGTTCACGGTGACGGTCCGTCCGGAACTCGTCGTCGAAATCGCCTACGACGGAGTGCAGCGCTCCCCGCGCTACCCGGCCGGTGTCACCCTGCGCTTCGCGCGTGTCCTGCGTCACCGCCCCGACAAGCCGGCCGAGCAGGCCGACACCATCGACCAGGTCCTGGATTCGCGCGGCTGAACCCAGTCAGCGCAGCCCCATCACCTTTTCGGCAAAGGCCGTCAGATTGTCGACCGTACGGGTGATCCGCTCCTCGAGCGTGAGCGTCTCCTCGTGCAGTCCGCCGCGCAGCTTGGGCTGCTTCCTGCCGCGGATGTACAGCGAGCATGCGAGATCGGCACAGAGATACGTACCCAGGGTGTTCCCCTCCCGTCCCGCGGCCCCGGCCAGCGGGGCGGCGAACAGGGTCACCCCGGACGAGGCATGCCCCGTGAGGCAGGCCTGGCAGATACTGGACTTGACGGCACTGGTCCGTCTGGTGGAAGGCACCCGTAGGGTGACGCCCACCGGGCGGCCCTCCCGTGGCAGCACGAAATGTGCGCGCAGGGGCGCACCCGGGTCGGTCCAGCCGAGGAAGTCGAGGTCGTCCCAGGGGAGTTCACCGAAGTCGGCGGGCAGCTTCATACGGGTTGCCTCGCCCTTCGTGCAGTTGACGAAGGATCCGCGTATCTGCTTTTCGGTCAGTGATTCCACCGGTGGAACGTACACATAGCGCGTCTGAGCGGGCATCCCATTTATGGTGGCCGAAACCGCTGCCGCTTCCTGAGCCGCCTGCTGAAGGGATCCCGTTCATGCCCACAGAGCCGCTGTCACAGAAGGAGATCGAGGACCGCCTGCGGGAGCTCCCCGGCTGGACCTTGGAGGGCGACCGGATCGCCCGCGCCTACCGTCTCTCCACGCACTTCGCGGCGACCGCGATGGTCGTGCACATCGCACAGATCCAGGATGAGCTGAACCATCACTCGGATCTCACCCTGGGCTACAACACGCTGGCCCTGTCGGTGAACAGCCACGACGCGGGCGGCGCGGTCACCGAGAAGGACTTCGGGCTCGCCCAGCGGGTGGAGGAGATCGCCGCGGGGCATGGCGCGAGCTGACGGCCGTCACGCGGCCCAGGACGCGGGGCGCGACAGCTCCATCACCCAGTTCGTCACCCACGTCCGCTCGCCGTCGACGGAGAACGCCTGCTCCCAGCGGGCCGCCGATTCGCTGATGCCCGACCAGATGAAGCGGACCCTGACGTCCTTGCCTCCGTGGGTGTCGTCCCCGTAGAACTCGCCTCGCCCGTCCGTGCCGAACCGGCCGACCACGGGCGGGAAGAGTACGCCGGCGCGGTCGTTCGACCAGTACAGGGACCACTCCTCGCGCTCGGCGTCGTACAGCCGCAGCGTCAGGCCGCTGAAGCCCTTCGTCGGGAACTCGATCTCGTCGAAGTTCGCCCGGCCGCCGAAGTGGCGCGACGCGCGGCTCACGGCCGGGAACTCCTCCCACGCGCTCGCCTCGGCGAGGAAGTCCGCACGGCGACGGTTGGCGACCGCCCACTCGCCGTGCAGGAAGTCGAAGTCGTGGGTGGTGCTCATGAGCGGTCTCCTGTGGTGCCGTCGGGAAGGGAGTCGGTCAGGTAGGCGTCCAGGTCGGGACGGTCCGGGGCGAGCATGTGGCGTACCCATGCGTCCCGTTCGTGCTGGATCGGCGGCAGCTCCCAGACACAGCCGATCCAGGATCTGTCGAGCCTGACGAAATGCGTCGGATCGCTGTCCGGGCAGTCCAGGACCGGCTGGCCCGCGGCCGCGGCACCGAAGTGCAGGACGTTGTCCCACACCCAGCTGTACGCATTGAGGTACGCGCCGTCGTCCCCTCCCCTGTGGAGGACGACGAATGTGGCCGGCGGGGTGCCGTCCGGATCCGGCAGCAGCTCGGGGAGGATCGCGTACGCGGCCTTCTCCACCGCGGGATCGATTCCGTCCGGGTCGCCGGTGACGTGGTAGCGCTTGATGTGACGGCCGCCGACCTCGATCGGCGGCGGCGACCACAGCCGTTTCTCTGTGAAGGTCATGCCAGGACGCTAAGCCCGCTTCACTGACATCCTGTGTCAGTGAAGTCCAGCCGTCTTGTGTCGATCCTGCTGCTGCTCCAGACCCGGGGCCGACTGACAGCCGCCCAACTCGCGCAGGAGCTCGAAGTATCGGTACGCACCGTCTACCGGGACGTCGAGGCGCTGCACGCGGCCGGTGTGCCGCTGTACGGGGACGCGGGCCATGCGGGCGGCTACCAGTTGCTCGCCGGCTACCGCACCCGGCTGACCGGGCTCTCCGCCGGGGAGGCGGAGGCGCTGTTCCTCTCCGGGATCCCCGGGCCCGCCACCGAACTCGGGCTCGGCTCGGCCCTCGCCGCCGCCCAGCTCAAGCTGCGTGCGGCAGTCCCCGCCGAGCTGCGTGACCAGGCCGACCGGATGCGCTCGCGGTTCCACCTGGACGCGCCCGGCTGGTACGCGCCGGACGAGGAGGTTCCGTATCTGACGGCCGTCGCGGACGCGGTGTGGCACAGCAGGGTGCTCCACATCCGCTACCGCCGATGGAAGGAGCCGACCGATGTGGACCGGCGTCTCGAGCCGTACGGACTGGTGCTCAAGGCGGGCCGCTGGTACGTCGTCGCGGGACCGGGACCACGAACGTACCGGGTCGATCAGATCCTTGAAGTCGTCGCGGGGGAAGGGGAGTTGGCGGAGGAGTTCGAGCCGCTGGAGGACTTCGACCTGGCCGCGTACTGGCAGCGCTACCAGGCGGACTTCCACACCCGCCTGTACGGGGGCGAGGCGCTCGTCCGGCTCTCGCCGGGCGCCGCGGCCCGCCTGAAGGGGCCGGCCGCCCGTGCCCTCGCCGACAGCGGCACGGTGGAACCGGACGGCTGGACCCGCGTGCTGCTGCCGATCGAGTCCACCGACCACGCGCACGGCGACTTTCTCGCCATGGGCGCGGAGATCGAGGTCCTCGGACCACCCGAACTCCGCGCCCGTATGGCCGCGACGGTCGACGCGCTGGCGGCGACGTACGCCTCCGGCTGATCCTCGGCAGACACTCGCCGACGCCGACGCCGACGCCGACGCCGACGGTCGCCGGGAGCAGACCGTCATTGATCCGTACCGTGCCGCCGCTGGTCACGTACTCCAGGCACCTGCCCGTGCCGCGTCCCGCGCGAACGCCGCGAAGGCCTTCGGCTCGCGGCCGAGCAGTTGCCGCACATCGTTCGTCAGCGACGCGTTGTGACCGTCGAGCAGCATCGTGAAAAGGTCCGCCAGCCACTGCGACTCCGGCTCCGGGAACCCGAACTGCTGGAGCATCTCGGCATACTGTGCGCCGGACACCGGGACGTACCGCACCTCCCGGCCCGTGGCCAGGCCGATCTCCGCCGCCACCTCCTCGAAGGTGACCAGCCGCGGACCCGTCACCTCGTGCGCGCGCCCGGCATGGCCCTCCTCGGTGAGCACCGTGACCACCACGTCCGCCAGGTCGTCCGCGTCGATGAACGGCTCAGCCGTCTCACCCGCGGGGAAGGGGATCTCACCCGCCAGCACCCCCTCGTACATCGCGCCCTCGCTGAAGTTCTGCGCGAAGAAACTGGACCGCACCACGGTCAGCTCCACGCCGGACTCCCGCAGCGCGCCCTCGGCGACCACCGCGTCCGGCTCGCCGCGGCCGGAGAGCAGCACCAGCCGCCGCACTCCGCTCTCCGCCGCCACCCGTCCGAAGGCCCGCATCACCTCGGGCGCGCCAGGAGCCGCCAGATCCGGGTAGTACGCGACGTACGCCGCGTCCGCGCCGTCCAGCGCCTGCGCCCAGCCGGACTCGTCCTCCCAGTCGAACCGCACCTCCCCCTTGCGCGAGCCCGCCCGCACATCCACTCCGCGCGCCGCGAGCCGCTCCGCCACCCGGCGGCCCGTCTTGCCCGAGGCCGCCGTCACCAACACCGTCTCCTGCTTCAGGTTCTCTGCCATGCGTCAAGGTTCGCGGTTCCCGTTTGGACTCTCCATGCTCCAGAGGCTCAATGCCATATGCGTGCGTCTACGCTGTGAGCCATGGACGCTCTTGCCGGACTTCTGGACGGGCCGCGCGCCAGGGGAGCATTTCTGCTCCGCATGGTGATGGAGCCGCCATGGTCCGTACGGATCGAGGACCACGCGCCGCTCAGCCTGCTCTGCATGACCGCGGGCGAGGCCTGGATCATTCCGGACGCCGGTGACCCGGTGCTGCTGCGCCGCGGCGACGTCGCGGTCGCCCGCGGCCCGGATGCGTACACCACGGCGGATCAACTCACCCGCGAGCCAATGGCGTTGATCGGGCCCGGCGGCACCTGCCACACCCTGCAGGGCGAACCGCTCGCGCAGTCCATGCACTTGGGCGTACGGAGCTGGGGCAACGACCCCGAAGGATCGGCCACCATGCTGGTCGGGACGTACCAGATGAAGGGCGAGGTCAGTGGGCGGCTGCTGGACGCGCTGCCCATGCTGCTTCATCTGCCCGCCGAGGTCTGGAACTGCCCGCTGATGCCGGTGCTCGACGACGAGATCTCCCGGGACGAGCCGGGCCAGAGCGTGGTGCTCGACCGGATCCTGGATCTGGTGCTGATCGCTGTGGTGCGCTCCTGGTTCTCACGCCCGGACGCCGAGGCTCCCGCCTGGTACCTGGCCATGGGCGACCCGGTGGTCGGCCGCGCGCTGCGGCTGCTGCAGGACGATCCCGCGCACCCCTGGACCGTCGCCTCACTGGCCGCCAAGTGCGGAGTCTCCAGGGCCGGACTGGCCCGCCGTTTCCACGAGTTGGTGGGGGAGCCCCCGATGGCGTACCTCACGGACTGGCGGCTCGCGCTCGCTGCCGATCTCCTGCGGGAGACGGACGCTACGGTGGAGGCGGTGGCCAGGAAGGTCGGCTACAGCGGTTCGTTCGCACTGAGCGCGGCCTTCAAACGGGTACGCGGCATCAGCCCGCTGGAGCACCGTACGGGAACCGTTCTGCCGGAACGGAAACAACGCTCGCCGTGACGGCACCGGCCGCGCGATATCGGCATCGGCCGACCGGGCCCGGAGAGAACCCGGACGACCCACAGGGGCTGCGGCACCGCCCGGACGCGCACTGGTGACGGCGCGCACGGTGCACACCGCTTGCCGGGGCTGAATCAGCGGCAGGATGGCCTCATGGCCAAGCAGACCAAGCAGACCAAGCAGACCAAGCAGACCAAGCAGACCGTGCAGTCCAGCCGGTCCACGAGGTCCACATCAACGCTGTCCCTCTGGTCGAAGGACTCCGTGCTGTCGATCGGCTCGGTGGGGTCAGTGCTCTCCATCGGTTCCGTCGGGTCGGTACTTTCGGTCGGCTCGGTCGGCAGCACCCTGTCGGTCGGCTCGATCGGGTCCGCCCAGTCGCTGCTCTCGGCGGGTTCGTGGCTGAGCACAGGGTCGCTGTTGTCCGCGCAGTCGAAGTCGTCAGTGCTCTCCTGGCGCTCCTCACGCGGCTTCCTGGCCGCGGGCGCGATCGGCGCGGGCGGGGTCGGATTGGCCGCATGCGCCGTCGGGGCGGCCGTGCTGCTGCTCAGGAAATGACACGCTCCAACTGCCACCACTGTCCCGGTGAGTCGGTGTCCTCCCACTGCTGCACATTCGCGCCGTCGTCCGTACTGCCGTCGGCGACTTCGAGCAGCAGCGCGCTGATGAAGCTGACGATGGTGACCGTGCCCGGCGCGTCCAGGTGCTGCTCGATGATCCACTCCTGGGCGCCGAAGTTGTTGGCCTTCCACTGCTGGATGTTGGCGCCGTTCTCGGTCGACGCGTTCGCGACGTCGAGTCGTTTGCCGCTGGCCGCGTTCACGAAGTGGTAGAGCCCGCTGCCATTGGGCACCGGGGCGATCTGCCACTGCTGGGCCGGAGCCCCGGTCGCCTTGCCCTGCTGGACATTGGCGCCGCTGCCCTTGGCTCCGCCGTACACCTCGAGCAGCAGTCCGCTGCCGACATTGCGCACCAGGTGGAGACCGGGCGTCATCTTCGTAGACATGGGCCGATTGTGGACCGTCCGGTGAGCAGGGTGCTCATCGGCGTACTGCGCCGGCTGGTGCGGCGAGGGCAGCGAAGCCGTGGGCGCCCGCTCTCTGACTCCTGCCCCGCGGCAGTCAGTACACCGTGACGGTGAAGGGGTCCGAGACGACGCCGCCGCCGACCATCCGGAGATCGTTCCGACCCATGAGGCCGAGGAGGACCCGCATATTGTAGGTGGACCTGTGCGTGGTGTTCATCGACGCGGGCAGGGTCACCCAGCGGTCGCCCTGCCACTGCTGCAGCGTCACCTCCGTGCCCGGTGCCAGCAGCCGGGCGGCGCCGTACACGCGGAACTGCTCCCATGCTCCGACGCTGCTGACCGTGGCTCCCGCCGTCAGCGCCGGCTGTGCCATCGCCGGCTTCGTGACCGTCGTCGGCGTGGGATGTGTCGGGGCGACCACGGCCATGGCCGCACCGACCGACACGGCAAGCGCGGCGGCCGTCGCGACAGCCGCAACCGATGCGAGCTTGAAACGCTCCATTGAGACTCTCCAGGGTGAGGGAACTTCCGAGCGCCGACCCTAGGCATATTGGCAGCAAATATGATGAATCGACACGCTCGGCATGGATCAACCTTGAGTCGCATTGCGTATCAAAGGCGCGAGCTGCGCAGGTCGCGCTGCTGCAGTCGGGTTGTGCACGGGCGGCGGCGATCGTGTTCCTGCCTGGCAGCGGTGGTCGCCTCGTACCGGCTGGATTTCGCCACCGGGCACGCGTGCCTCCGGCTGCGGGAACACCATCGCCGCCCGGCGTGAACCGGGCGGCGATGTGGCCGTTGATGCGTGGGAGTCAGGCGCCGTAGTCGAACGTCGCCGGGTCGGGGCCGAGCCGCTTGCCCTCGTCCAGCGCCGCGAACGCCGCCAGATCGTCGGCGTCCAGCTCGAAGCCGAAGACGTCGAAGTTCTCCCGGATCCGTGACGGGGTAACGGACTTGGGGATCGCGACATTGCCGATCTGCAGATGCCAGCGCAGTACCACCTGGGCCGGCGTCCTGCCGTGCTTCTGTGCGATCGCCACGACCGTCGGGACCTCGAGGAGGCCCTTGCCCTGGCCCAGCGGCGACCAGGCCTCGGTCTGGATGCCGTGCTCCGCGTGGAAGGCGCGCAACTCGGCCTGCTGCAGCTGCGGGTGGAGCTCGATCTGGTTCACGGCCGGGACGACCGAGGTTTCGCCGATGAGGCGCTTGAGGTGCTCCGGGGGGAAGTTCGAAACGCCGATGGCCTTGGCGCGGCCGTCCGCGTAGATCTTCTCGAAGGCCTTGTACGTCTCCACATAGGCGTCCTTGGACGGCACCGGCCAATGGATCAGATACAGGTCGATGTAGTCGAGGCCCAGCTTGTCCAGCGAAGTGTCGAAGGCGCGCAGCGTCGAGTCGTATCCCTGCTCGCTGTTCCACAGCTTCGTGGTGATGTAGAGGTCCTCGCGGGCGATGCCGGAGTCGGCGATTGCCCGGCCGGTGCCCTCTTCGTTCTCGTAGATCGCCGCGGTGTCGACGCTGCGGTAGCCGGCCTCCAGAGCCGTGCCGACCGCCTTCGCCGCCTCGTCGTCGGGCACCTGCCAGACGCCGAAACCGAGCTGCGGCATCGCGACGCCATTGTTGAGGGGGATGGAGGGGACCTTGCTCACGAGCGGTCGATCCTTACGTCGTCGGTTGGTTCTTTCATGCTCAACGACCGTCTCCCTGGACGCATTCCCGACCTCGAAGTTGGCCTGATACAGCCGACCTTATCGGTCCGGACCATTGACCGCGTCTCATCAAGACGCAACTCTATGGCACATAACTGAACGCCGGACACTCATGTGAACGGATGTTCAGTCCTGCTCAACCATGCGTTACGGAGCAACCACTCCTGAATCACTCCTGACCCCCACATCTCAGGAAGGCAGGTACTGCACATGAAGGACACCAAGGAAACATCGGAGGAGACGGTCAACTGGCAGACTCCCGAGTTCGTGGTCGTCGAGACCGCGCTCGAAGTCACCGCCTACGCCCTCACCGACCGGTAGACCCCGCCGCCATGCTGCTGCAGGTGCTCGGCACCGCGGCGGGCGGCGGACTGCCCCAGTGGAACTGTGCGTGTCCCGGCTGCGCCGGGGCACGCGCACACCCGCACTGGCGCCGTCGTCACGCCTCACTCGCCCTGTGCGCGGACGAGGGCCGCTGGTATCTCGTCAACGCCACCCCCGACATCGGTGACCAGATCGAGGACAGCCACGCGCTGCGGCCCGGGCCGGGGCCGCGCGAATCCCCCGTGGCCGGAGTGATCCTCACCGACGCCGAACTCGACCACACGCTCGGCATCGCCCGGCTGCGCGAGGCCGACGGATTCGACATCCTCGCCACCCGGCCGGTACGGGACGCGCTGCTCGGCCGGCTGCGCCTGGGTGAGGTACTCGCCCCGTACACCCGTATCGAGTGGCGCGAGTTGAGCCGTGAAACGGAACCGCTCGTCAAGGGCGGCACCGTAGAAGTAGATGCCGTACCCGTCTCGGCCAAAAGGCCGCGCTACGCCGTCGGCACCGGTACCGAAGAGCGCACCTGGGTGGTCGCACTGCGGCTGCGCGAGACCACCACCGGCCGCAGCCTGCTCTACGCGCCCGCGCTCGCCCGCTGGACCGACGACTTCCAGGACGCGGTCGAGCAGGCCGACTGCGTCATTCTCGACGGCACCTTCTGGGACGACGACGAGCCGGTACGGGCCGGAATCTCGGCCAAGACGGCAACCGGAATGGGACATCTGCCGATCGCCGGGCCGAACGGCACTGCACGGCGGCTCGCCGGGCTGCGCGCCCGCTGTCTCTATACGCACCTCAACAACACGAACCCCCTCGTGGACCCGGACGCCCCGCAGTACGCGCTGCTCGGCGAATGGGGACTCGAGGTTGCCGCCGACCGGATGGTGATCGAGCTGTGAGCACATTCGCTCTGCCCGCGACGGAAGCAAAGGGATCGACGGGCGCAACGGGAGCAGCGGAGGCCGGTCAGCCGTGGAGCCCGGAGGACTTCACGGCGCGGCTGCGTGCCGTACCCGCCGAGCGCTACCACGACCGCCATCCGTTCAACGTACGCATGCACGAAGGCGCCCTCACCCCCGACGAGCTGCGGCGCTGGATCCTCAACCGCTTCCACTACCAGCGCCACATCCCCGTCAAGGACGCCCTGATCCTCGCCAAGTTCGACGACTCCGCGCTGCGGCGCTCCTGGCTGCGCCGGATCCAGGACCACGACGGGGCGGTGGAGGGTGAGGGAGGCATCGAGCGCTGGCTGCGGCTCGGCGAGGCCGCCGGGATCGACCGGGCGCGGCTACGGTCGAGCGCGGAAGTACTTCCGGGCGTACGGCTCGCGGTCGACGGATACGTCAACTTCTGCCGGCTGCGCTCGCCGCTCGAAGCCGTCGCCGCCTCGCTGACCGAACTTGCCGCGCCCGGCATCATGAGCACGCGCATCGCGGCCTTCGAGCGCCACTACCGGTGGATCGAGGCCGACGGGCTGAGCTACTTCCGCAACCGCATCGGGCAGGGCGGCCGCGACAGTGCGGAAGCACTCGAGCTCGTCCTCGAGTGGGCCGTGACCCGGCACGAGCAGGAGGCGGCCGTGGCGGCGCTCTCCTTCAAGTGCGAGGTCCTCTGGTCGTTGCTGGACGCCGTGGACCACGCGGGGGAGCGGGCATGAGCGAAACCTGGAAGCCGGTGCTCTCGCGGTCCGTCGTCTTCCGGCACGACCGGGTGCGCGGCGCCGATCTGCTCGTACTGCCCGAGCGCGTGGTCGTGCTCCAGGGCAATGCCGGATCCATCGTGCGGCTCTGCGACGGCGCACGCGACGTCGACGCGATCGTCGCGGAGCTGGCCGAGCGACACCCGGGCGCGCCCGTGGCCGATGAAGTGCCCGCTTTTCTGGGGCGGTTGCGCAAGGAGGGCTGGCTGAAGTGACAGCTGAGACAACCGCCGAAGGAACCGCTGAAACGACCGCCGAAACAACATGTCAGAAATCAGCGGAGGTCGATCCGCCGTGGGCACTGCTCGCCGAGCTCAGCCACGGCTGTCCGCTGCACTGCGCGTACTGCTCCAACCCCGTCGAACTGGTCAGTCGGTCAGATGAGTTGACCACCGCTCAGTGGGCCGAGGTGTTCCAGCAGGCCGCTGACCTGGGCGTCGTCCAGAGCCATCTCTCGGGAGGCGAACCGCTGCTGCGCCGCGATCTCACCGAGATCGTCGCTGCGGCCGACGGCGCGGGCATCCATACGCAGCTGGTCACCAGCGGCGTCGGGCTGCACGAGAAGCGACTGGCGGCCCTGATGGCGGCCGGGCTGCGCAGCGTGCAGCTCTCCGTCCAGCACGTCGAGCCGGTCGCCTCGGAACTCATCGCGGGAGCCCGCTCCTTCGCGGCGAAGGAGCGCGCCGCCCGGCTCGTAGGGGAGGCGGACCTGCCGCTCGGCCTCAACGTCGTACTCCACCGGGCCAACCTCGCGGCCCTCGACGACCTCGTCGAACTCGGGCTCGCCTGGGGCGCGGAGCGGATCGAGCTGGCCAACACCCAGTTCTACGGCTGGGCCCTGCGCAACCGCGACGCCCTGCTGCCGGACCGCGAACAGATCGCCGAGGCCCGCGAGTCCGTCGAGCGATGGCGCACACGGCTGGCCGGCCGGATGGACCTGGTCTGGGTCGTGCCGGACTACGTCGACGGTACGGCCAAGCCCTGCATGGGCGGCTGGGGAGCGGTCTCGCTCACCGTCCAGCCGGACGGCACGGTCTATCCGTGCCCGGCCGCCGCCGCACTGCCCCACCTGGACGCACCCAGCGTCAAGGACCACTCCCTGGAGTGGATCTGGCGCGAATCCAAGGCCTTCAACATCTACCGCGGCGAGGAGTGGATGCAGGACCCGTGCCGCAGCTGCCAGCTGCGCACCAAGGACTTCGGCGGCTGCCGCTGCCAGGCGTACGCCCTCACAGGCGACGCCACCCGCACCGATCCGGCCTGCCATCTCTCGCCCGACCACGCGTTCGTAAGCGACCTCGTCGACCGTCCGCGTATCCCCGAACGCGTCGCGGCCCCCGCGTACGCCTACCGCAAGGAAGGATCATGAAGCGATTAACGACTCTGCTGCTGGCGGCCACGCTCGCGGGCAGCACACTCTCCGCCGTGCCGGCGGCCGCGAACCCCGCCGCGCCGGCGACGACCATACGGTACGAGGCCGAGGACGCCGCCATCAGCCTCGGCGTCGTCGAGAGCAACCACGCCGGATTCACCGGCTCCGGATTCGTCAACTACGACAATGCGGCCGGTTCTCAGGTCGAATTCACGGTGGACTCCGCACAGGCCGGAAACGCCACGCTGGGCCTGAGATTCGCCAACGGGACCTCCGCCAACCGGCCCCTCGACATCAGGGTCAACGGCCAGCTGGTCGCCGACGACCTGGCCTTTCCCACCACCGGCAGCTGGACCGGCTGGCAGATCAAGAACCTCACGGCCGAGCTGAAGGCGGGGACCAACACCGTACGAGTGTCCTCAGCCACCGCGTCCGGCGGCCCGAATCTCGACTCGCTCACCGTCACCGACGACGGCTCCGCCGCCACGGACTGGTCGGTCGCGATGGCCGAGTCCACGATGGCGCGCTACTCCCCGAACACCATCGGAGGCTGGTCCTACCCCGTCGGGCTGTATCTCTACGGCCAGTACCTCGTCTATCAGCGCACCCACGACGCCCGCTATCTCAACTACATCAAGAGTTATGTCGACCGCTTCGTCGACGGCAGCGGAAATATCGGGCAGAGCTTCAACAACCTCGACAGCATGCAGGCCGGCAGACTGCTGAACATCCTCCACCACGAAACAGGCCAGGCGCGCTACCAGAAAGCGGCGCAGAAGATCCGGAACCGCCTGAACAGCTATCCGCGCACCGCGGACGGAGGATTCTGGCATTCGACATCGGACTCGCGGCGCAGCCAACTGTGGGCCGACGGCGTCTACATGGTGAATCCGTTCCTCGTCGAGTACGGGAAGGAATTCGGCGACTCGGCGTACACGAGCAATGAGGCGACCGGACAACTCGCCGTCTACGGAGGCCATCTGCAGGTCGGGAACGGGCTGCTGAAGCACGCCTTCGACGAGTCGCGCGACGCGAGCTGGTCCGATCCGAAGACCGGTCTCGCGCCCGAGCACTGGTGCCGTGCGATCGGCTGGTACTCCATGGCGATCGTCAATGTCCTGGACGCCGTACCGGCCGGCCATCCGCGCCGCGCCGAACTCATCGGCCTGCTGCAGAGGCTTGCCGCCGGTATCGAGAAATACCAGGACCCGGCCACCGGCCGCTGGTTCCAGATCGTCGACAAGGGCTCGCAGAGCGACAACTGGACCGAGACCTCCTGCTCCAGCATGTTCACTTTCGCCCTTTCCCGCTCGGTGCAGCGGGGGTATGTCGACGCGCACTACGCACAGGTGGCGCAGCGCGGCTACCAGGGCGTGCTGGCGAAGGTTGCACTCGGCGGCGACGGCCGCACCAATCTCACCGACATTTCCATCGGGACGAATGTCGGGAACTACAGCTACTACATCAAGCGCGACCGGAAGACCAATGACTTCCACGGTCTCGGCGCCTTTCTCATCATGAACGAACAACTCCGGGCGAGGTGAGGGAAATGACCGCATCCCGAAGAGCGATACTCGGCGCCGCACTCGGCGGTGCCGCAGCCGCGGGACTGCCCGCGACCCCGGCGAGCGCCGCAAGCTGGCAGCTGCGCTGGTCGCCTTCCGCGAGCAGCGACAAGCTGAAGGCCTTCGAGACGATCGAGGACGACCGGGCGCACTCCCATCCGGCCGGCGCGCCGCATATCTTCGCCGAGGGCGACAACTTCCGGTTCAACATGCACACGGTGGACCGGGACACCAGCACCGACCGGCAGCGCCACGAGGTGACCGGCCTGCGCAACGGCAGCTCCTATCTCCAGTGGAAGTCCGGCCAGACCTGGCGGGTCACGTACTCGATGTACATCCCGAGCACGCTGAAGGCGACCACCAGCTTCACGCACATCATGCAGATGAAGCAGCCAGGCGCGGGCTCCTCGCCGATCGTCGTGCAGTCGCTGCGTCGCGTGAACGGTGTGCAGACCATCGAGCTCAAGGTCATCGAGGGCGACGTCCTGGTCGGCCGTACGAACCTCGAGCCACTGCACAACAAGTGGACCGACGTCGACTTCCAGATCAAGATCGGCAACGGTACATCCGGCTCGGTCCGCTGGATCCTCAAGAGCGGCGGCGCCACGGTGATCGACAAGTCGAAGTCCGGCGTCGACACCTTCCTCGCGGACCGGGTGCGCCCCAAGTGGGGCATCTACCGCTCCCTGGACGACAGTTCGGGCTCGCTGCAGAACTGCCACATGCTCCTCACCAATATGCGCGGCTACCAGCTCGTCTGAGGAGGACGACGACATGAAGAGCTTACGGAGAACCGCCGCCATCGCCCTACTGGGCTTCGCGGTCGCCCTGGGCATCGCCCAGCCGCCGGCCGGGGCCGAGCCGCCCGTACCACCCCCACTCGCCGCCCCCGCGGCGGCAGCGGCACCCGCACCCGCTGCCGCCGAGTTCAACGTCCGTGACTACGGCGCGGTCGGCAACGGCTCCACCAACGACACCGCCGCCATCAACAAGGCCATCACGGCCGCCAATACGTCAGGCGGCGGCATCGTCCGCTTCCCCTCGGGGACGTACGAGTCGAAGAACACGATCAGGATGAAGAGCAATGTCACCCTGCAGTTGGACGCCGGGGCGACGATCAGCGGCAACGCCGCGGACACCTATGACCCGCCCGAGTCGAACCAGTGGGACGACTACCAGGACTACGGTCACAGTCACTTCCACAACGCCATGATCTACGGCGACAACCTCACCAACATCGGCTTCACCGGCTCCGGCGTCATCGACGGCGACGGCGCACTGATCACCGGTAACCCGAAGTCGGGCGAGGCGGACAAGATCATCTCGCTGACGCGCTGCAAGAACCTCACCCTCAGCGGGATCACCCTGCGCGAGGGCGGCCACTTCGCGGCGCTCCTCAACAACTGCGACAACGTCGTATCCGACCGCCTCACCATCGACACGGCGATGGACCGCGACGGCTGGAACATCATCTCCACCACCAACGTCAAGATCACAGGCGCTCATCTCGAGGCCAACGACGACGCGCTCGCCTTCAAGAGCGACTACGCGCTCGGCGCCAAGCTCAACAACGGGCATGTCACCGTCACCGACTCCTATCTCTCCGCCGGCTGCTGCAATGCGCTGATGTTCGGCTCCGAGACCTGCGGCGACTTCACCGACTACAACTTCGAGCGGATCACCATCAAGGGCTCCGACAAGTCCGGCCTCGGCCTGGTCTCCATGGACGGCGCGAAGATCTCCGACGTCCACTACAAGGACATCACCATGACCGATGTCCGCTCGCCGATCATGCAGAAGGTCGGTACGAGAAAACGGTGCGGGAACAACCCGGGCGTCGGTTCCATCAGCAACATCACGTACACCAACATCAAGGCGACCGGCACCACGCCGTCCTTCTCGCCGACCCTGTGGGGCGAGTCCGGCAGCGGCCGTATCCACGACATCACCTTCAACAACGTCGACATCACCGTGCCCGGCGGCAACGGCACCATGTCCACCAACCCGCCGAGCAACGACCCGAAGGACTACAACCCCAAGGCCATCGGAACCCGTCCCGCCTACGGCTGGTACGTCCGTAACGCCGACAACATCCGTTTCACCGACAGCGAGGTGCGGTTCGCCTCCAACGACGGCAGGCCCGCCGTCATCGCCAACAACAGCACCGGCATCCGCTTCGACCGCTTCACCGCCCAGCGCGGCAGCAACAGCCCCTCCGACCTGCTGTTCCAGACGGTCAACGGCTATTGCGTCGCCAACAGCACCAACACCGGCGGCGGTGCGCTTCGGGTCAGCCAGACCGGCTCCAGCCAGAACTGCGACGGCGGCGGCCCCGCGCCCACCGCCCGCTACGAGGCCGAGAACGCCACATACTCCGGGGGATCGACCGTCGACTCCGACCACGCCGGCTTCAGCGGCACGGGCTTCGTCAACACACCCAACGCGGCAGGCGCATACGTCGAGTGGACGGTGAACGCCACCGCCGCAGGCAGCGCCGATCTCGCCCTCGCGTACGCCAACGGCACCTCCACCGCCCGTCCGATGGACATCGCCGTCAACGGTGTCACCGTCGCGGCCGCATCGCCCTTCGGAGGCACGGGCGCCTGGACCACCTGGCGCACCCTCACCCTGCCCGTCGCGCTCAAGGCGGGTGCCAACATCGTCCGCGCCACCGCCACCAGCGCCAACGGTGCACCCAACATCGACTACCTGGACGGCCCCGCATGACCGGACGCCTCTGGGCGCGTCTGGTGCTGGTGGGCGCGCTGCTGCTCGGCGCGCTCACCCTGCCGGGACCCGCCCGCGCCGATCTGCAGCACCCGCGCCAGGACTTCCTGCGCTCCTCCGTCGGCGGACTCTTCCTGCACTGGGGCCAGCGGACCGCCCCGTCGCACAACAGCTGCAGCCAGTGGGAGACCGATGTCACGGGTGGCGGCTGGACCCCCGACTACTGGGTCCAGGAAGCGCAGAAGCTGCACACTCAGTACCTGGTGCTCGCCACCTTCCACAGCCGCCTCGGCTACGCGCGCCCCTGGCCGTCCAAGATCCCCGGCAGCTGCAGTACGAAGCGGGATTTCCTCGGTGAGCTGATCACCGCGGCCAAGGCCAAGGGCCTCAAGACGATCCTGTACATGACCGACGACCCGCAGTGGCACAACGAGGGCGGCCATGAGTGGCTCGACTCGGCCGGCTACTCCGCGTACAAGGGACGCAATGTCGATCTGACCGGCCGGGACGGCTTCGGGGAGTTCAGTTACGACAACTTCTTCGAGGTCATGGACCGCTATCCGGAGCTCGGCGGCTTCTGGATCGACAACGACAACGCGTACTGGGAGAGCCACAACCTCTACGCGCAGGTGTACCAGAAGCGCCCCAACTACACGATCAGCAACAACAACGAAGACACGCCGATCATGGACATGATCAGCAATGAGCAGAAGACCGGGATGAGCCCGTCCTACGACTACCCGCAGGCGGTCTACACCGCTCAACCCCGGCTCACCGAGGCCGACTTCAAGCTTCCCTCCACCGGATCCTGGTGGTACACCGGCTCCGATCCCGCGGTCGACCGAAAACTCACCATCGGCCGGCTCATCACCAACGCCGGATCGTCGGTGAAGGCACTGATGGCCGAGACCGCCATGCTCAACGGCAAACTCCCCGCCAACCAGGTCGCGTTCAACAACTTCGCCAAGGGCTATCTCGACGCCATCGGCGAATCGCTGCACGGCACCGAGGGCGGCGGCTATATGTACGGCGGCCTCGCTCCCGGGTTCTGGAACGACGGTGCGCACGGCGTCACCACCATCAGCAGGACCGACCCCGACAAGCACTACATCCATGTGCTGACCCCGCCGTCCACATCGACCCTGCGGCTGCGGGACAACGGCTACCGGGTGACCAGGGTGACCAACCTCCGTACCGGCACGCCCATCGCGTACAGCCAGAGCGGCGGCACGCTCAGCCTCAGCGGGCTCGGCGGCTGGGACATGTACGACACAGTCTTCAAGGTCACCACCGGCGGCCGCGAAGGGATCATCCCCGCGTCCTCGTACACGATGAGCGCCGGCGCGTCGGCGAGCGGGCACGGCGCCGCAGCCGCGGCGGACGGCGACTACCGCACCTACTGGGACAGCAACAAGACCACACCGGTGTCGCTGAGCTTTGACCTCGGCTCGGCCAAGCGGGTGCAGTACCTCGGCGTCAACCAGCGTGAGGACTCGGTGAGTTACGCACGCTCCGGCACCGAACAGTCCGCGCGGATCAGGGACTACCGGGTGTATGTGAGCAGCGACGGCACCAACTGGGGGAGCCCGGTGAAGACCGGCACCCTGCCCAGCCGGCGCGGCGTCGCTGTCATCGACCTCCCTGCGACAACCACCCGCCATGTCCGGCTCGAAGTCGTCAACACCCATGCGGCATCGAGCGATTCGACCCGTTACAAGCGGCTGCGGATCGACGAGGCGTGGATCGGCAGCGCGTACGCGGCCGGCGGCAGTACGACTCCGACGCCGAACCGCTACGAGGCCGAGAACGCCGTCTACTCGGCGGGCTCGACGGTCGACTCGGACCACACCGGCTACACCGGAACCGGCTTCGTCAACACTCCGAACGCGGTCGGCGCCTCCGTGGAGTGGACGGTCGAATCGGCGACCGCCCGCACCGCCTCGATCGCGATCCGCTACGCCAACGGCTCCACCGCGGGCCGCCCGCTGGACATCGCCGTCAACGGCACGGTCGTCTCCGCGAACCGGGCCTTCAACGGCACCGGCGCCTGGACCACCTGGGCCGACTCGAACCTCACCGTCCCGCTCACCGCCGGAGCCAACTCCGTACGCGTCACCGCCACCACCGCGAACGGCGCACCCAACCTCGACCACCTCGATGTGGAGGCGCCATGAGATCGCCGAGATCGCTCAGAGCAGTGCTGGTCGCGACGCTCGCGCTACCGCTCGCCGCCGGACTGACGGCAGCCCCGACACCGGCCGCCGCCTCGGACAACGGACTGTCCGTCCGTCCCGCCATGGGCTGGTCCAGCTGGAGCTTCGTACGCCGCCAGCCCACCGAGGCCAAGCTGAAGGCCCAGGCCGACGCCCTGGTCGGCAGTGGTCTCAAGGACCACGGCTACGTCTACATCAACCTCGACGACTTCTACCAGAAGTGTGACTCCAACGGCTTTGTCGTCGACCAGTACGGGCGCTGGGCCGTCGACGAGGCGAAGTTCCCGTCCGGCATCAAGGCACTGGCGGACTACATCCACTCCAAGGGGCTGAAGTTCGGCTTCTACGTCACTCCCGGCATCGCCAAGAACGCCGTCACCAGGAACACCCCGGTCGAAGGGACCTCGTACCACGCCAAGGACATCGCAGACACGTCCAAGCAGGAGAAGAACTACAACTGCAAGAACATGTACTACATCGACTACAGCAAGCCGGGCTCCCAGGAGTTCGTGAACTCCTGGGCCCGCCAGTTCGCTTCCTGGGGAGTCGACTACCTCAAGATCGACGGCGTCGGCAGCCATGACATCCCCGACGTCCGCGCCTGGGACAAGGCACTGCGCGCCTCCGGCCGTCCCATCAACTACGCCCTCTCCAACAACCTCGCCATCACCGACGCGCCCACCTGGCGACAGCTCGCCAACAGCTGGCGTACCCAGGGCGATGTCGAGTGCTACTGCGGTCCAGGCCCCAACGGCAGTGGCTTCCCGCTCACCGACTGGAACCATGTGACCTCCCGCTTCACCTCGGCGGCGAACTGGCAGCAGTACGCGGGACCCGGCGGCTGGAACGACCTGGACTCGCTGGAGATCGGCAACGGCGACCAGGTCGGCCTCAACGCCGACCAGCGGCGCTCCCACATGACGCTGTGGGCGATGGCAGCGTCCCCGCTGTTGCTCGGCACCGACCTCACCGCACTCAACGCCACCGACAAGGCGATGCTGACGAACGACCGGCTGATCGCGGTCAACCAGGACGGTATCGCCGCCAAACGGATCGTCAACTCCAGTCCCAAGCAGGTCTGGAGCAAGCGCGAGTCCAATGGCGACTACATCGTCGCGCTCTTCAACACCGGCACCTCCGGCAACCAGACCCTCAGCGTGAACTGGTCCCAGGTCGGCTTCTCCGGAGCCGCGGCCGTGACCGACCTCTGGTCCGGCCAGAGCGGCGGCACGGTCAGCGGCTCCTACAGCGTCACGCTGCGGCCGGGGGAGACCCGGCTGATTCGGGCCACCCCGCAGTCGGGCACCACCGTGCGCTACGAGGCCGAGAACGCTTCGTACAGCGCGGGATCGACCGTCGACACCGACCACGGCGGCTTCAGCGGCACGGGCTTCGTCAACACGCCCAACGCCGCTGGCGCGTATGTGGAGTGGACTGTCGAATCGGCGACGGCCCGGGATGCCGCACTGAGCATCCGCTACGCCAACGGCACCACTGCGGGACGCCCCATGGACGTGTCCGTCAATGGCGCGGTCGTCTCCGTGAACCGGGCCTTCAACGGCACGGGCGCCTGGACCACCTGGGCCGATTCCACCCTGAACGTCCCGCTTCAGACAGGTTCCAACACCGTACGCGTCACCGCCACCACAGCGAACGGCGCACCCAACCTCGACTACCTCGACAGGGGATAACAGACGTGCGACCCGCCACCTCAACGCTCCGTAAATCCGCGATCGGCGCGGCGGCCCTCGGGCTGCTGGGCTCAGTGGCTCTGACGGCTTTCCCTGCCGCCGGCGCGGTCCCGGAGGCCCCGCAGGCTGTGGCTCCCGCGGCCTCGGGCGCGATGGCCGCAGCACCGTACGAATATCTCGGCTGGGGCAGCCCCCAGAAGCCGACCGACGTCATGGCGGCGACCGGCGTGAAGTGGTTCACGCTCGCCTTCATCCTCTCCGACGGCGGCTGCAACCCGAAGTGGGACGGCAGTCGCGCGCTCAAGGGCGGCTCGGACGAGAGCGCCATCAAGTCCATACGGGCGGCGGGCGGCGACATCGTCGTCTCCGTCGGCGGTTGGAGCGGCGCGAAGCTCGGCGAGAAGTGCTCCAGCGCCACCGCGCTCGCCGCGGCGTACCAGAAGGTGATCGACGCGTACAAGCTCAAGGCCTTCGACATCGACATCGAGAACACCGAGTTCGGCAACGCGGCGGTGCGTCAGCGGGTCGTCGACGCGCTGAAGATCGTCGAGCAGAAGAACCCCGGCATCGTCACCTACATCACCATGGGCACCACCCCGAGCGGCCCGGACGCCACCGGCAAGGACCTGATCAAGCGCGGCGCCAAGACGGGACTGGCCGCCGACGCCTGGGTGATCATGCCCTTCGACTTCGGCGGCCACAGCGGCAGCATGGGCCAGGCCTCGGTCAGCGCCCTCGAAGGCCTCAAGGGTGCCGTCAAGAGCGCGTACGCATACAGCGACTCCGTCGCCTACCAGCACATCGGCGTCTCGTCGATGAACGGCAAGACGGACGAGGCCGGAGAGACCGTCACCCAGGGCGACTTCAAAACGATCCTCGCCTACGCCCAGCAGCACCACATCGCGCGCTACGCCTTCTGGTCGGTCAACCGCGACCGCAGCTGCGGCTCCGGCGGCGACGCGGACGCCTGCAGCGGCGTGGCCCAGTCCCCCTACGCCTACACCAAGATCGTCGCGCAGTACGCGGGCTGACGCCCCACCCCCACACCCCCCACGGAGGAACACATGCGACGCAGGAACTCAGTCGGCACGGCGGCTGTGGCGGGCGCGGCAGCGCTTGTCGCAGGGCTCGTCCAGTCGGCGAACGCCGGCGAACCGGCGGCCGCCGGAGCGAAGGGCGCCCCGACCGGCATCACCACCATCTCCACAGGCTGGACGATCCCGTGGGGCACCTCCTGGATGCCCGACGGCTCCACGGCCCTGGTCACCGAGCGCAACTCGTTCAAGGTCTTCAAAGTGACACCCGCCGGTGCCAGGACGCAGGTCGGAGCCGTCCCCAACTCCCAGACCACGGGCGGCGAAGGCGGACTGATGGGCGTCGCCGTCGACCCGGACTGGGCGTCGAACCACTACGTGTACTTCATGCACACCTCGTCCGACGGCAACCGCATCGCCCGCATGACGTACGACGGTTCCACGCTCAAGGACTACAAGGCCCTGCTCCAAGGGATCAAGAAGAACAAGTACCACAACGGAGGACGGCTGGCCTTCGGCCCCGACGGCTATCTGTATGCCACGACGGGCGACGCCCAGACCGGCTCCAACGCCCAGGACAAGAACTCCCTCAACGGCAAGATCCTGCGGATGACGAAGGACGGCAAGCCCGCGCCGGGCAACCCGTTCAACAACTATGTCTTCAGCATGGGCCACCGCAACCCGCAGGGCATCGCCTTCGACCCGCAGGGCCGGCTGTGGGAGGCCGAGCTCGGCCAGAGCTCCAAGGACGAGCTCAACCTCATCAAGGCGGGCAAGAACTACGGCTGGCCGACCTGTGAGGGCAACTGCTCCGTCTCCGGGATGACCAACCCGAAGACGACCTGGAGCGTCTCCGAGGCCTCGCCCAGCGGTGTCGCGATCGTCGACGGCGCGGTGTACATGGCGGCGCTGAAGGGCGAACGGCTCTGGCAGATCCCGATCAACGCGGGCAACGAGAACGTCGGCACGGCGAAGGCATTCTACGTCGGCACATACGGGCGGCTGCGCGCGGTCACCAAGGTGCCCGGGGCGAACCAGCTCTGGCTCTCGACGACGAACGCGGACGGGAACGGGGGTGAGCCGGCCGGCTCCGACAAGATCTTCCGGGTGACGATCGGCTGACCGGTCTCGGTGACCGGTCGTCAAGACCGCTGCCCGGCGCGGGGCGCCTGCCCCGCGCCGGGCACCGCGAGAGGTGCAAAGAGATCACGTCAGTGGTAGAGCGCGTCCACCTCGACCGCGTACGCCGCCTCGATCGCCTTCCGCTTGAGCTTGAGCGAAGGGGTGAGCAGCCCGTGCTCCTCGCTGAAGGGATGCGCCAGGATCCGGAACGTACGGATCGATTCGGCCTTCGACACCAGGGTGTTGGCGGCCACCACCGCCCGCCGGACCTCCGTCTCCAGCTCCGGGTTGCGCACCAGCTCGGCCGCCGGGAGCGGCGGCTTGCCCTGCATCGCCAGCCAGTGGTCGACGGCCTCCTGGTCGACGGTGACCAGTGCCGCGATATACGGCCGGTCGTTGCCGACGACGATGCACTGCGACACCAGCGGATGGTTGCGTACCCGCTCCTCCAGGCCCGCGGGCGAGACGCTCTTGCCGCCCGAGGTCACCAGGATCTCCTTCTTCCGCCCGGTGATCGTCAGATAGCCGTCCTCGTCGAGCGCTCCGAGGTCCCCGGTGGCCAGCCAGCCGTCGTGCAGGACGGCGTCGGTGGACTTCGGGTCGCCGAGATACCCGGAGAAGACATGGGCGCCGTGCAGCCACACCTCGCCGTCCTCCGCGATGTGCACCGTGGTGCCGGGGATCGGCTGACCGACCGTGCCGTACCGGGTGCGCTCGGGCGGGTTGGCCGTCGCCGCGGCGGTCGTCTCGGTGAGTCCGTACCCCTCGAAGACAGTGACGCCCGCGCCTTCGAAGAAGAGGCCGAGCCGCCGGTCCATACCTGAGCCGCCGGACATCGCGTGCCGTACGCGGCCACCCATCGCGTCGCGGACCTTCCCGTACACGACCTTCTCGAAGAACTGGTGCTGCAGCCGAAGTCCGGCGGAGGGCCCGGGGCCGAGTCCGAAGGCCCGGTGCTCGACGGCCTCCGCGTACTTCACCGCCACCTCGACGGCCTTGTCGAAGGGGCCCGACTTGCCGTTGGCCTCGGCCTTGCGGCGCGCGGCGTTGAAGACCTTCTCGAAGATGTACGGCACGGCCAGGATGAAGGTCGGCCGGAACGCGGCCAGGTCGGGAATGAGCGCGCTCGCCTGCATCACCGGCTGATGGCCGAGTTTGACCCGGCCGCGGACGGCCGCGATCTCGACCATCCGCCCGAAGACGTGCGAGAGGGGGAGGAAGAGCAGTGTCGAGGGCTCGTCGCCCGGCCGGGTGTGGAAGACCGGCTCCCACCGGTCGATCATGGTGTCGGTCTCGAACATGAAGTTGGAGTGGGTGAGCACACAGCCCTTGGGACGGCCGGTGGTGCCGGAGGTGTAGATGATGGTGGCGATGGAGTCGGGGGTCACCGCCCGCCGGTGCCGCTGCACCACCTCGTCGTCGATGTGCGCGCCCGCCTGGACCAGTTCGGCCACCGCGCCGGCGTTCAGCTGCCAGAGCCGCTTCAGCTGCGGCAGCCGGTCGATCACCGAGCCGATGGTCATGGCGTGGTCCTCGTGCTCCACCATGCAGGCCGTGACCCCGGAGTCGTGCAGCATCCAGAAGACCTGCTCTGCGGAGGAAGTGGGGTAGACCGGCACGGACTGGGCGCCGACCGTCCACAGTGCGAAGTCGAACAGCGTCCACTCGTAGCGCGTAGGGCACATCAGCGCGACGCGGTCCCCGAACCGCACCCCGTGCGCGAGCAGCCCCTTGGCCAGCGCCAGCACCTCGTCACGGAACTGGGCGGAGGTGACGTCCTGCCATTGTCCGGCATCGTCCTTGCGGGCGAGCGTAATCCGGTCAGGGTCGTCCAGGGCATGGTCGAAGACCACATCCGCCAGTCCGCCGACCTGAGGCGCCGCGGCCATGGGTGGGACAGTGAACTCGCGCAATGGCCTGCTCCTTGTGGCGCTCCGCACAGCGCCGTGACGCTACCCCACGCCGCCGCCGGGCGGGAGAGGCTTGTGGAAGTGTGGACGAATGGCATCACCACAGGTCAGCCATAGATATCCAGCCACAACAAGGAGCGCTCGGGCGCGGTTCTGACCTCAGAGTCAGAATGCCGCGCCCGAATCTCCACCGAATCTGTACGGTGCGCTCACCTGCGCTCTACGGGTACCGGGGTGTTGGTCTGGACCAGTCCCGCCGGGGCGGTGGAGGCCCGCACCCACACCAGCACCGCGAGGCCGGCCAGCAGCCCGGCGATCCCCGCGGCGGTGTTCAGCCCCGAGGCGAAGGCCGCGCGCAGCACCTCATCCGTCGCTGTACCGCGCAGCGCACCGGCACCGCCGCCCGCGAGCGTGTGCGCCGCGTCCGCGGCTCCATCAACGCCGGCGGCATCCAGCGACCGGGTCATCCGGGCGGCGGCGATCGTACCGAAGATCGCGACGCCGAGCGCGAAGCCGAGCTGGCGGAAGGTATTGACCGCGCCGCCCGCCATGCCGGCGTTCCGCTGCGGTACGGAAGCCAGCGCAGCGCCCGCAAGTCCGGGCGAGACCAGACCCACGCCGACACCCGACACGGCGAGCCCGGCGCTCAGGGCTGCCCAGCCCGAATCCGCGTCCAGCACGGCCTGCGCCAGCGTGCCGCCGCCGATGAGCAGCAGCCCGCCCCCGATCACCCACCGGTGCGGGGCGCCGTGCAGCAGCCGGCCGGACGCCGCGGCCACCACGAACGCCGTGGCGGCGAGCGGCAGCAGCGCGAGACCGGCCCGGACCGGGCTCATGCCGAGCACTGTCTGCAGCCAGATCGAGATGTACGGCATGACGCCGAAGGCGGCCGCGTTGTACGCCAGACCCGCCGCCATCACGGCCATGAACGACGGCCGCCCGAACAGCGACAGATCGATCAGCGGATCGGCGACGCGGCGCTCCACCGCGACGAAGGCGGCAAGCGCGACAGCCGCCACGGCGAACGTCGCGCCGGTCCGCGCCGACGCCCAGCCCTCCTCGCCGGCCCGCACCACGGCGTACGTCGTGGCCCCGGCGAACAGTGCGAAGGCCGCCGTACCGGCCCAGTCGACCCGCCGCGCGCCGCGCCCGGAGGGCCGTATCGCGCGGAGCGTCAGCCAGATCGCCGCCACACTCACCGGCAGATTGATGAAGAAGATCCACCGCCAGCCCAGGCTCTGCGTGAGCACTCCGCCGAGCACGGGACCGAGCGCCGCGGCCGCCCCACTGACCGCGCCCCACACCCCGAGGGCCAGGGACCGGTCCCTGCCCTCGTACGCCGCGCTCAGCAGCGACAGGGTGGTGGCGAACATCGCGGCCGCGCCGAGCCCCTGGACGCCGCGCATCGTGATCAGCGCGACCGGCCCCGAGGCCAGGCCGCAGCCCAGCGACGCCGCGGCGAACAGCGCCGTGCCCGCCACATACATCCGGCGTCGCCCGATCACATCGGCCGCCGCCCCGGCGCCGAGCAGCAGCGCCGCCAGCACCAGCGCATAGATGTCGATCACCCACTGGAGATCGGTGAGCGAGGCATCCAGCGCGCCCGCCATGTCGGGCAGCGCGACGATCACCACCGTCACATCGAGCAGCAGCATGAATGTCCCCAGACAGACCGCTGTCAACGGTCCCCACTTGTGCATTGACGTCCTCCGTCGGTATCGGTTCGCTACGCGTCGTACGATCGAGGAAGCGCCCCTGATCCGGCAGTCAGCGCGCGTTCGCCGCCGGAATCCGACATGAGGAGTGTGTGCAGCGGTGGAATCCCACCTGCCGGACGCGCTTGACCTGCAGTTGCTGCATGCTCTGGACACCGACGGACGCGCCTCCTTCAGCCGCATCGCCGCCGTGCTGGGCGTCTCCGACCAGACGGTCGCCCGCCGATTCCGGCGGCTGCGTGCGGAGTTCGGTGTACGTGTCGTCGCCGTCCGCGACGTCGAACGCCTCGGCCAGGAGCAGTGGATGCTGCGGCTGCGCTGCACCCCCGACGCCGCCGACTCCATTGCCCGCGCCCTCGCACGCCGCCCCGACACCGCCTGGATCGGCCTCACTTCGGGCGGTACGGAGGTGGTCGGCATGACGCGGATGCGTACCCGGGGCGAACACGACGACCTGCTCCTCGGCAAGCTCCCGCGCACCCCGAGCATCGTCGAGATCCGCGCCCACCAGCTGCTGCACGGTTTCTACGGCGGCCCCTCGGGGTGGCTGGGCAAAAGACGCGCGCTCACACCCGACCAGGTCGATGCCCTGCGCCCGGTGTTCAGCGAGGCGCCGACCCCGGACGGGGGAACGCGCATCACCGCCGACGACGAACCGCTGGTCGCCGCGCTCGAAGGCGACGGCCGGGCGAGCTTCGCCGAACTGCAGGCGGCCACCGGCCGCTCGGAGTCCGCCGTCCGCCGCAGGCTCGACCAACTCCTGCGCTCGGGCGCGCTCTTCATCGACGTGCAGTTCGACTCGGGCGCCTTCGGCTTCGGGACCAGGGCCCTGCTGTGGATCACCGCGGCCCCTTCGGCGATGGATGCCGTCGGCCGAGCGCTCGCCACCCATCCGGAAGTGGCCTTCGCCGCCGCGACGGCCGGCCACTGCAATCTGGTGGCGGTCATCGTCTGCCGCGACACGGCCTCCGTCTACCGCTACTTGAACGAGGATCTGGGCCGTCTTGAGGGTGTGCAGCATGTGGAGTGCGCGCCGGTGCTGCGAACGGTGAAGCAGCTGCGGTACGAGGAGCGCCGCTGAGCGGCTGCCGCCGAGTTCACCGAAGGATCGTGGCGGGCTTCGTGCTCACGGACCGCCTCGGCGACCGGCCGGGCGACTCACCGGGCGCCGCGGTCCGGCGGGACGGTGCAGCCGGTCGCCGGCCGCCAGGATGGCCGACGCCAGGGCGTCCGCGGCCTCCTGGGCGGCATCGTGGCGATGGCCGTGCAGCAGGACGAAGTCCACATCGCCCAGCTCGGGCAGTCCCGCGCGGGCCGGGACCGGGACCAGTCCGGGTGGGATCAGTCCGCGGGTGTGGGCCATCACGCCGAGCCCGGCCTGCGCCGCCGCGATCAGACCGCTCAGGCTGGTACTCGTGCACGCGATGTGCCAGGCGCGGCCGTGGAGTTCCAGGACCTCCAGGGCGCGGGCACGTGTGATGCCCGGAGGCGGGAAGACGATCAGCGGCACCGGGCGGTCCGGGTCCAGCCGCAGCCGAGGTGCGCCGATCCAGGTCAGGGTGTCCTGCCAGACCAGTTCGCCGTGGGTGTCGCCCGCCCGGCGCTTGGCGAGCACCAGATCGAGCCGGCCCGCCTCCAGGCGCTCGTGCAGGGTGCCCGACAGCTCGACCGTGAGCTCCAGATCGACCTCGGGGTGGTCGCGGCGGAAGGACTCCAGGATCTCGGGGAGCCGGGTCAGTACGAAGTCCTCGGAGGCCCCGAAGCGGAGCCGTCCGCGCAGCCGGGTGCCCGCGAAGAACGCGGACGCGCGCTCGTGCGCCAGAAGGATCGTGCGGGCGAAGCCGAGCATCGCCTCGCCGTCCTCGGTGAGCTCCACGCTGTGGGTGTCCCGGCTGAACAGCTGGCGCCCGGTCGCGTCCTCCAGGCGGCGCACATGCTGGCTGACCGTCGACTGGCGCAGGCCGAGACGGTGGGCGGCCTGGGTGAAGCTCAGGGTCTGGGCGACCGCCAGGAAGGTACGGAGCTGGGCCGGGTCGTACATACGTCGAGGCTAGCGCGCTATCGCGATCCGTGATGACAGTCAGAGTGGTGTACGGGATTCCCGATCGCGCGGATCAGGAGGAGCATGGGGCGGGCACGCCCTGAACCGGGAGCCACCGGCACGCCCTGAACCGAGAGCACGTGGAGCACATGAGCCGCCGCACGCTGCAGTTGCCGTCCTGGCTGCCGGATCCGTACATCATGGCGCTGCTCGGGACGGTGGTCCTCGCGGCACTGCTTCCTGCATCGGGGGCGGCGGCCGACGTGGCCGGCGGGGCGTCGTCCGGGGCCGTGGCACTGCTCTTCTTCCTGTACGGTGCGCGGCTGTCGACGCGCGAGGCGCTCGACGGACTCAAGCACTGGCGGCTCCATCTGACGGTGCTGGGCTCGACGTTCCTTCTCTTCCCGCTGCTGGGTCTCGCGGCGAAGGGTCTCGAGCCGCTGGTGCTGACGCCGCAGCTCTACAGTGGCCTGTTGTTCCTGTGCCTGGTGCCGTCGACGATCCAGTCGTCGATCGCCTTCACCTCCATCGCCCGCGGCAATGTACCGGCGGCGATGTGCGCGGGGTCCTTCTCCAGCCTCGCCGGCATCTTCATGACGCCGCTGCTGGCGGCGCTGCTGCTGGGCGGCAGCGCGGGCGGCTTCTCGGCGGACTCGCTGCTGAAGATCGTGCTGCAGCTGCTGGTGCCGTTCCTCGCGGGGCAGCTGCTGCGGAGGTGGGTCGGCGGCTTCCTGACGCGTCACAAGAAGGCGCTCGGGTACGTCGACCGTGGGTCGATCCTGCTGGTGGTCTACACGGCCTTCAGCGAAGGCATGGTCGCGGGCGTCTGGCACCAGGTGACACCCGTCCGCCTCGGTGCGCTGCTGCTCGTCGAGGCGCTGCTGCTCGCGGCGATGCTGGCGCTGACGTGGTACGGGTCGAAGCGGCTCGGCTTCGTCCGGGAGGACCGGATCGCGATCCAGTTCGCGGGGTCGAAGAAGAGCCTGGCGGCGGGGCTGCCGATGGCGAGCGTGCTGTTCGGGACCCATGCGAGCCTGGCCGTGCTGCCGTTGATGCTGTTCCACCAGATGCAGCTGATGGTCTGCGCCGTGCTGGCGAAGCGGCGGGCGCGGGATGTGCCGGTGGGCGCGGCGGAGGCGGGCGAGGCGCGGGTGGCGCGGCCGGAGAAGGCGGCGGCGCGGGGCTGAGGGGGCCCGGGGCGAGGACCCCAAGCCCACCCGGGGCCGCGGTCTCGTCGCGAAAGCCCTCGCCGACGAGTGCATGAAGATGTGGCACCATGCGGTGCTCTCCGCAGTCGTCGAACTCGGCCCGGCCGCCCAGGCCGAGCTCGGCCGCGTGCTGTCCGTCGACCTCAAGGACATGGTCGGCATCCTCAACGACCTCCAGGACGTCGGGCTGGTCAGCCGCGCCCCCGACCCCGCCGACCGGCGCAAGAACGCCCTCACCGCCACCACCGCGGGCCGCCGCAGGCTCCGGCCCTGCGAGACCGTCGCCGACCGCGCCAACGACGAGCTGCTCGCGGCGCTGACGCCCGCCGAACGTGACCAATTCCTCGCGCTGCTGAGGCGGATCGCGGACCCCGCCGCGCCCTGCGACTGACAAGATCGCCGAGTGACGACGACGTACGCCATACCCCCTTTCGGCGCCCGCCCTTGCACCCTGGTCGTCTGCCGTGGGTGCTGCTGCGGTGACGCCCGGAAGAACCCCGGCACCGACCACGAGGGCCAGTTGGCCAGGCTGCGGGAGGCGGCCGCGGCCTCCGACGGCCGGCTCGCAGTCCGTACGAGCGACTGCCTCGGCCCCTGCGGTCAGGCAAATGTGATCGTGGTCCAGCCCTCCACGGAGGGCCGTCGCCGAGGAGCTCGCGCGGCCTGGATCGGCTGGGCGCTGGACGACGACTGCACGGCCGACATCCTGGCCTGGGTGCGGGCGGGCGGCCCCGGCCTCGCGGAACTCCCGGCCACGCTCGAACTCCAGAGGATCCCGGCCCCGGCGGAGACCCGCCGGCGCGCTCGCACTTCGCGCCGTGCGTAGTGGATCGACGCGCATGTGCCGGGTAACCGATGTGCTGCCGGTCAGCAGTCCCGGCGGGGCGGCATGTCACCACCGGCCGCGGGCCCGTCTGAAGCGCAGCATGGAGTCAGGCCCCCGGCCGCTCCCGGCTGCCCGGCGGGTTTGCGTTCGCTGCGGCGGACCGGCAGACGCGGAAGAGGTGCATGTGCATGGGTGCGAAGTCGCACGGCCCCGATGAGCCGACCGAGGCCATCCATGAGGTGGACCGGGCGGTGCAGAATGCCCTGGACCGGCTGACGCTGCTGACCAACGCCTCTGAGGCGCTGGCCAGCACCCTCGACATCGACGAGGGTCTGCGACGCCTGTGCCGCACACTGGTGCCGGGCCTCGCGGACTGGTGCGCGGTCGATCTGCTCGATGAGCACGGCGGCCTGCGCCGGCAGGTGATCGAGCACCGTGAGCCGGATCTGCTGTCACCCGGCCTCTACGAGGGTGAGCTGCCACCCGTGTCCGAGAATTCCGCCGCCGCGGTGGCCCGCGCGCTGCGGGGCGCCGGACCACTGCTCGTCACGACCTTCACCGCACCCGACAACGCGGCCGATCCTCTGCATGCCAGGGAGCTGGAACTCTTCGACCATCTGGGAGCCGACACGGTGGTGATCGCGCCGCTGCGGGCCCGCCGCCAGGTGCTGGGCGCCCTGACCCTGGCACGCACAGCGAGTACCGGCGCTCTGGACGACGACAGTCTTCCGCTGGCGGAGGACCTGGCACACCGCGTCGCGCTCGCCGTCGAGAACGCGCGTCTGCACGCCGAGGTCCAGCACACGGGCGAGCGCATCCAACGTTCCCTGCTGCCCGATCTGCCCACGCGCGGTCCCCTCGAGTTGGCCGCCCGCTACCAGCCCGCCCTGGCCACCTCCCAGGTCGGCGGAGACTGGTACGACTCGTTCGTGCTGCCCGGCGGTGCCATGACCCTCATCATCGGAGACGTCGCGGGCCACGACCTGCAGGCCACCGTGACCATGAGCCATATGCGCAACATGCTGCGCGGCATCGCCAGCGACCGCAAAGAGCCACCGGGCAAGATCCTGGGCCGGCTGGACGCGGCCATCAGCATTCTCTATCCCCACCAGACCCTGACCTGCATCTACGCACTGCTTGAGAAGTCTGACGCGCATCAGCCGTGGAGGCTGCAATACGCCGCCGCCGGCCATCCCGCTCCGCTGTTGATCAGCGCCAAAGGCGACACGCGATTCCTGACCGATGGCCGCAGCATGCTGCTGGGAGTGGATCCCGCCCGACTACGTCCTGACGCCACCGAGGTCCTGCCGTCGAACTCCACCATCCTGTTCTATACCGACGGCCTCATCGAACGACGCACCGAAAGCCTCGACCGCGGTGCCGCACGGCTGCGCCAGCACGCCGCCGCCCTCGCCCAGGAACCCCTGGAGTCCTTCTGCGACGAGCTGCTCACCGGCCTCGCACAGCCCGGCAGCGACGATGTGGCACTCATCGCCGTCCGCATCCCTGCGCCGCACGCCAGCCCCAAGTCGGCTACCGCCACCACCGACTGAGGCCGGAAAGCAGGCGCCCGGCGGCGCTGGAGGAACCGGTCGATCGGTTCCTGACGCCAGATCAGCGGCATACCAGCTCACCGCGGGGCTGCGGGAGCGGCTCTCGAAGGGCCTGCGGTAGCACAGCCTGACGGCCATGCGCTGCCCGGAACAGGACCCGGGCGGCGTGCCCATCACGAACGTTGCCCGATACGGCCCCGGCGGGGCCGCCCGGCCCGACCGACCGAATCCAGCCACCCGCATTCACTGATTCTTTGTTCAGTAGTCGCCATTTTTGCCCCGCCCCGCCCGACGCTCCTCGCTACCGTGCACTCGATCACCCCGACGATCGTCCCGCGGAGAGTCCATGTGCAGTCCGCTCCACCAGCCCGACGGCCCGCTCCTCGCCGCCTCCAGCCGTCGAACGTTCCTCCGCGCCACCGGGCTTACAGGCGCCGCGACCGCTGCCGGGGGACTCGGGCTCGGCGCCGCCACCCCCGCCGCGGCCCTGCCTCACCAGAACGTTCCTGACAACGTTGCCAGTTGGCGTCCGGACCCCGACAGCCCCAGATTCACGCTCGTCGTCATGCCGGACACCCAGTACCTCTTCGACGGCGCGAGCATCCGGACCGCGCCCGTCGAGGCCTCGTTGCGTTACGTCCTCGACCAAGGGCGCAACGAGAACATCGTCTTCCTGTCCCATCTCGGCGATCTCACGGAGAACGGGCAGCCGGGCGAATTCGGGCCGCTGAGCGAGGCCTTCGAGCTCCTGGACCGGCGGCGCGTCGGCTACAGCGTCGTCGCCGGCAACCACGACATCAAGTCCTCGACCGACGACCAGCGCGGCCGCACCCCGTACCTGGACGCCTTCGGCCCGCAGCGGCTGCGCCGGCTGCCCACCTTCGGCCCGCAGCGGCTGCGCCGGCTGCCCACCTTCGGCGGGGCCACACCGG
Source organism: Streptomyces sp. NPDC048479 (assembly GCF_040651435.1). Classification (NCBI taxonomy): domain Bacteria; kingdom Bacillati; phylum Actinomycetota; class Actinomycetes; order Kitasatosporales; family Streptomycetaceae; genus Streptomyces; species Streptomyces sp. NPDC048479. The sequence goes on along the minus strand of NZ_JBEZKA010000002.1, from coordinate 176,437 downwards.
ACGGCTACAACACGTACCACCTCTTCCGCGCGGCCGGCCGCGAATGGCTGGTGCTCGCGCTCGACTGGCGTCCGTCGGCGGCCGGTCTCGCCTGGGCCAAGGGCGTCATCGCCAAGCATCCGACGACGCCGGTCATCCTCACCACCCACGAGATCGTGTACGCGGACAAGTCAGGTGACGAGGCGGACTTCTCACCGCACGGCAAGCACCTCTGGGACGAGCTGATAGCCGGCCACGACCAGATATTCCTCACGCTCAACGGCCATTACTGGCCCGCCGCCCGCACCACCCGCAAGAACGACGCGGGCCGCGACGTGCATCTGCACATCACCAACTACCAGAACCGGTACTACGGCGGCAGCGCGATGATCCGCCTCTACCGCTTCGACCTCGCAAGGAACACCATCGACGTCGAGACGATCTCCCCGTGGATCCTCGGCCGCGCGGGCGAGGACCTCAACGAGCTGGAGCGCCGCGAGATCGAACTGACCGGCCCCGAAGACCTCTTCTCCGTCCCCATCGACTTCGAGAAGCGGTTCGCGGGCTTCGCGCCCGTGCCTGCCCGCGGCCCCCGCCCCGCCGCCAGGATGCTCGTCCCCGGCACCGTCGCGTACTGGCGCTTCGACGGCTGGCACCCCGACGGCTCCCCGGCCGACGCCGCCCTCCGCGTCCCCGATCTGTCCGGGCACCGCAACGACCTGACGCGGGAGCCCGTTCCCGGCAGTCCGGCCGACGCCCTGCGCTGGTCCGACAGCCACCACCCCGACCAGCCCGGACACGGCAGCCTGTACTTCGACGGCGGCAAGCCCCCGCTGCACGGCGCGTATCTGCGTACGGCCAAGGACGCCCCGCTCAACGCCAAGACCTTCCGCTCCGGCTACACCATCGAGGCCTTCCTCAACCTCCCCGCCGACTGGGACGCCGGACACCACGCCTGGGGGTCGATCCTCAGCCGCCGCGGCACCCTCGGCGCGGCAGGCAAGACCGGGGGCGACCCGGAAGAGCCCGTCGCCACCCTCTCCCTCTCCGACGGACCCGGCATCCAGTGGGCCGCCGCCCCGCTCAACCAGCCCGGCCTGATCACCAACTGGAGCCATGAGCTGGAGCGCGACAGATGGTGGCATGTCGCCGTTGTCAACGACGCAAAGCACACCACGATGTACGTCGACGGCTGTCAGGTCGCCCGCAACCCCGCCACCCGCACTACAGGAATCGCCACACTCGGCCTGCCCTGGCTGCTGGGCGCCTATGAGTACGGCGGCGCCCTCGACCAGCTGATGCACGGTTGGCTCGGCGACATCCGGATCGTCGAACGCGCCCTGCCCGTAAGCGACTTCATGAACGCATGACCCCTCCGCGCCAAGAGAGAAGCACGCCATGCCGAGACCGATACAGCCCCTGCCGCACTGGGCAGACCCCGACGTACCCCCCGGTTCGCTCGACCCGCAGGGACTCTCGCGGCGCGGACTGCTCCGCAGCGCGGGCCTGTTCGGCGCCGCCTTCGCGGGTGGTGCCGCCTTCGCCGGCGGCGCCCTGCTCGCGCCCACCGCGGCCGAGGCGCACACCCCGGCCTCCGGCGACCCGAACCTCGTCTACCTCGTCGGCGACCACCATGTGCACTCGGTCTACAGCCATGACGCGAAGTACACCTTCTCCCAGCTGGCCGGCGCCGCATCGCGGTACGGCCTGGACTGGATGGTCTTCACCGAGCACAGCAACATCGGCCACGCCCGGGCCGGCGGCGCCGAGGCCGAGCACCGCGAGATCCTCAAGGCCCGCGTCGACAACAAGCGCATGCTGATCTTCCAGGGCCTGGAGTGGTACATCCCCGGCGCCGAGCACTGCACGGTCTTCTCACCGCCCGGCCGCCACGAGGTCGAGCTGCTCACCCGCTTCGAGCAGGCCTACGACGGCAAACTCCTCGGCTACACCGCCGGTGGACCCAACCACCCCGACACCCCGCGCAACGAGGCCCACGCCGTCAAGGCGCTCCAATGGCTCGACCAGCAGCGCCGCTGCGGATACGTCGACGACATCCTCGTCCTCGCCAACCACCCGCTGCGCCTCGGCATCGACTCCCCGCACGAAATGCGAGCCTGGCGGGACGCGGCCCCCGGCATCATGATCGGCATGGAGGGCGCGCCCGGCGCCCAGGCAGGCGCGTTCCCCGGCTGGGCAGGACCGAACAGCATCCGTGGCGAGTACGTCAACAAGCCTTCCGAGAACTCCTGGCCCGGCTACCCGGCCGCGGCCTATGTGACGTACGGCGGCTTCGACTGGGCGACCGCGACCGTCGGTGGCCTGTGGGACGCGATGCTCGCCGAGGGCCGGCTGTTCTCCATCACCACCAACTCGGACGTCCACCGCGTCGCGTACGACACCTGGAAGAACGGCGACTGGCTGCCCGGCCAGAACTTCGACAACACCGGCAGGCTGCCCGACCCGGTCAACACCGCAGAGCCGCAGCCCGGCGGCGACTTCTGGCCCGGCCAGTTCAGCCGTACGCATGTCGGCGTGACCCGCTACGGCTACCGGGACGTGATGGCGGGCCTCAGGGCCGGCCGCGTCTGGGTCGACCACGGTCAGCTCATCGACGGCATCGACGTACGGGTCAACAGGGAGCACGGCATCGGCCGAGGCGTCACTCTCGGCGGGCGGCTGCGCGTACGCCGCGGAGAGAAGATCGTCCTGAATGTCACCGTCACCACGGCATCCCGCCCCAACCACCACGCTGAGGTGCCGCGCCTCGCCCACCTCGACGTGATCCGTGGCGCCGTACACGGCCCGGTCGCCGACCGCGACGAATGGCGCGCGCCCGACACCCGCGTCGTCCACACCGCCGATGTCGAGGGCCGCACCGGCCGCTGCACGCTGCGCATCCCGGTCGGGAAGGCCGAGGAGTCGTTCTATCTGCGGCTGCGCGGCAGCGACGGCAAGCGCAACGGCCCCGGCTTCCTGGGCGCGGCGATCGACCCGCACGGGCCGATCCCGCACGAGCCCGGCAACGGCGACCCGTGGCTGGACACCTGGTGCTACACCAACCCGGTCTTCGTGGACGTCGTGCACTGAGTGGACCTCGTGCACTGAGTGGACCTCGTGCTCCGAGCTGTCACGGAGGGACCCGGCCGGCGCAGGGGGCGCTCCCCGTCGGCCGGGTCCGTACCCCGTGCAGCGGGGGCGCTTCAGACCTCGGTGCTCAAGGCGATGCGCTCGTCGCCCGCGTACACGTTCATATTGGCGCCGCGCAGAAAACCGACCAGGGTCAGACCCGTCTCGGCAGCCAGATCTACGGCGAGCGAGGAGGGCGCGGAGACCGCGGCAAGGACCGGGATACCGGCCATCACCGCCTTCTGCGCCAGCTCGAACGACGCCCGCCCCGACACCAGCAGGATCACCCGCGACAGCGGCAGTCTGCCGTCCTGGAGCGCCCGGCCGACGAGCTTGTCGACCGCGTTGTGCCGGCCGACGTCCTCCCGTATGTCGAGCAGTTCGCCGTCCTCCGAGAAGAGCGCGGCCGCGTGCAGGCCCCCGGTCCGGTCGAAGACCCGCTGGGCCGCACGCAGCCGGTCGGGGAGGGCGGCGAGCAGAGCGGGCTCGACGCGGACCGGGGGAGTGTCGGCGATCGGGAAGCGGGCGATGGTGCGTACGGCGTCGAGGCTGGCCTTTCCGCACAGTCCGCAGGACGAGGTGGTGTAGACGTTGCGCTCGAGCGTGATGTCCGGGACCGGCACGCCCGGCGCGAGCTGGACGTCCACCACGTTGTAGGTGTTGGATCCGTCGGCGGTGGCCCCGGCGCAGTACACGATCGACTGCAGCTCGTCCGCGGAACCGAGCACACCCTCGCTGACCAGGAATCCCGCCGCGAGCGCGAAGTCGTCGCCCGGCGTGCGCATGGTGATGGCGAGCGGCTTGCCGTTGAGCCGGATCTCCAGCGGTTCCTCGGCCACGAGGGTGTCGGGACGGGTCGATACCACGCCGTCCCTGATGCGGATCGTGCGGCGGCGCTCGGTGACCCGTCCCATGGCGATCACATCCGATTCTGTACGTGCTGGAAGCCGAAGCGGCCCTTGATGCAGAGGTTGCCGTGGGTCACCGGGTTGTCGTGCGGTGAGGTGACCTTGACGATCTCATTCTCCTGCACATGGAGAGTGAGGTTGCAGCCGACGCCGCAGCAGGTGACCGCTCGTACCCTGGAGTGGATGCCTGCGGTCGTCCATGTCCACGGGAACTCGGCTCACCCGGTACGCAATGCTCGAGATTCCTGTCCGGCAGCCGGTGGAGCGGCGGGAGGTCACCCCATGAGCAGGCGCTGGACCGCGCGTCTGGCCCTGGCGGCGGGCGCAGCGGCGCTTCTGGTGCTGGTGGTCTTCGCCGGGCTCGGAAGCCTTGTGCTCATGGGGGTGGGGTGGGCAGGACTGGCGCTCACGGCGGCCGGCGTGTGGTGGATGCTCACCCACACCGGCTGGATCAGGGTGCTGGCCGCGCTGCTGGTGGTCGCCGCGCCGCTCGGTGTCCTGCTTCTGTACACGGCTGCCGGGCTGCTGTGGGTCGTGCTGGTCTCGCTCGGCCTTTGGGCGCTGGCCGTTTCCGCAGGCAGGGCCGCACTTGTGGACGACACTTCGCCAAGCATGCCGGAGCGCTCCGTCAGCCGGGCCGAGCGACCGTTCCTGATCATGAATCCGCTCTCAGGCGGCGGAAAGGTCGAGAAGTTCCACCTGGCGGAGCGAGCCAGAACTCTTGGTGCGGAGGTCGTCGTGCTGGATCCGGCTCAACGGCAGGATGTGGCCGAGCTGGCGCGGCGGGCCGTCCGGAGTGGAGCCGACCTGCTCGGCGTCGCGGGTGGTGACGGTACGCAGGCCTCGGTCGCCGGTGTGGCTGCAGAGCACGACATTCCCTTCATGGTGATCAGCGCCGGCACCCGCAACCACTTCGCCATGGATCTGGGTCTGGACCGGCAGGATCCCTCCAGATGTCTGGAGGCACTGACCGACGGCGTCGAACTGCGCGTCGACCTCGGCTACCTCCATGCGGGGGAGCCTGTGGACGTGAGCCCGGGGCAGGTCTTCATCAACAACGCCTCGTTCGGCGTGTACGCGGAAGTCGTGCAGAGTCCCGCCTATCGCGACGACAAGGCCCGCACGATCCTGGAGATGCTGCCGGATCTGCTGACTCACCACAGCGGCGCGCGGCTGAGTGTCCGTGCCGGTTCGCTGACCATGGACGGTCCCCAGGCCGTACTGGTGAGCAACAACCCCTATGAGAGGGGCGACTCGGCGGGACTGGGGCGCCGAGAGCGACTGGACTCCGGCGAGCTGGGAGTGCTTTGTGTCGGCGTCGGCAACGCCGCCGAAGCTACGGAGCTCCTGCTGCGTGGCGGGCAGGGCCGCGGGCTGACCGCGGCCACCGCCCGAGAGGTCGTCGTCGACGCCGACGCTCTCCTCATCCCGGTCGGTGTCGACGGCGAGGCCCTGATGTTGCCCACCCCGGTGCACTGTCGCCTCGCGGCCGGCGCTCTGCGCATGCGCGTGCCCCGGCACCGCCCCGGCGTGCCGCACGGCGCCCCGCCGATGGACTGGCGCCGGGTGCGGCGCCTGGCGCTGACGATGGGGCGGGTCGCGGCAGGACGCGGTGCCGCTTGATCAACGGCTGGTGTCGGTCCGGCCGCGACGTTGACGAGGGCCAATCTGCGAAGGGCGGATTTGACGGGGGCCTACCTGGTCGGGGCGACGCTGACGGGGGCCAAGTTGGGCAAAGCGACGTTAACGGATGCCGCCCTGAAGGAGGCGACGTTGACGAAGGCCGCCCTGCCCGAGGCGACGTTGACGGGGGCTGACCTGTCCGGGGCGATGCTTAGGGGGGCCGACCTGTCCAGGGCGGTTACGACAGGCATCGTGACTGACAAGCGCACGAAGATGCCGGAGGGGTGGGCCCCGGAGGCGTAGCGGTGGCGAATGGCGGTCAGGGCCGGGTGGCGCCGTAGTAGGCCCCGGAGTCCTGGCCCAGACACCAGGGAGCAAGTAACCCACCGGTAGGTTTCAGGGCCTCATGACGGTGGTCTTCTTCGGCTGCCGGAGGACGGTCTCGACCATGATCAATCTCAGCGGCACTTTCTGTACCGCAACTACTCACACCCGGAAACCGGGGGCGCGCCCGCCGCTGCTCGGTGGCGCGTCCGGTGTGGCCGGGGCACGTGCCTTCGGTGGGGTCGGGGTCAGCGGGCGAGGGAGACGGCGAAGGGGGTGAAGCCGTTGCGGCGCATGATGTGGGGGACGACGAGGATCATGGATTCGGTGGCGCGGGCGGTGGTGATGTCGCCGAGGTCCTCGATCCAGGCGGGCTGCCAGCCCAGGTCGCCGAGGAGGCCGGTGACGGTCTTCTTTGCCTGCTCGTCGTCTCCGGAGAGGTAGGCGGTGGGCGGGGTGGTCAGCGTTCCTGGGGCGGTCATGACCATGAACAGCATGGTGTTGAGGGTCTTGACGACGTGGGTGTCGGGCAGGGCGGCCTGGAGCTGTTCGGCGAGGCTGCTGCCTGGGTAGCACAGGTCGCCGGGCAGCCCGTCGGCGGCGTCGTGGGTGGCATTGGAGACATCGATGAGGATCTTGTCCGCGAGTTCGGCCCGCAGGGCGGTGAGCCGGCTCAGGGTGCTGTCGCCGGGGGTGGCGTTGATCACGATGTCCGCAGCGCGGGCGGTGGTGGAGTGATCGGCGTAGCGGATTGCGGTTCCCTCCATGAGCGGCGTGCCCGTCTCGTCGCCGTTCTCGCGGCGGCCGAGGGTGACGTGGTGTCCCGCCGCGGCGAGGGTGCGAGCGAGGTTGGTGCCGACGCGGCCGGCGCCCAGAATGCCGATGCTGGTCATGATGGGGTGCTCCTTGCGGACTGGGTGGTTTGGGTGAGGGGCCGGTCAGATCGAGGACAGGACGTCGAGCGCGGCGGTGTGGATGTGGGGGGCGGCGGCCAGGAAGTCGCGGCTGGCCGCACTCCAGGGCTTGCCGTCCAGGTCGGTGACGGTACCTCCGGCCTCGGTGACCAGCAGGGCGCCGGCGACGAGGCCGGAGCGGACGTCGGAGAACTGCCAGAAGGCGTCCATGCGTCCGGCGGCGACGTGGATAAGCTGCAGCGTGGCCGGGACGGATACGCGCACGACGAGGCCGGCGGTGAGCATGGCGGTGACCGATGCGCCGATCCGGCGGAAGGTGCCGGTGCTCTCGCCGGGCCGGGCCTGTCCGGTGCCGATCAGCGCGGCACCCAGGTCGCTCTTGGCCGACACGGCCAGGGGACGGCCGTTGAGGTGGGCGCCGCCGCCGGCGGTGGCGGTGTAGATGTCGCCGGTCAGCGGGAGGTGAACGACCGTGAGGACCGGCTGGTTGTCGCGCACCAGGGTGGCGGTGACGGCCCAGTCCGGCATGCCGTGGACGTGGTTGATGTTGCCCTCGGCCGGGTCGACGACCCACCACTCGCCCGGCGGGAGTGCCCCGCCGGCCAGCTCGTCCTCCGCCCATTGCGACCCCGGCCTCGCCTTCAGCAGCGGCTCACGCATTACGGCGAGGACCGCGTCGTCATTCGCGTGGATCTCGCCGACGACCTCCTCCAGGCTCACGCCCCGGGCATGGGTCGTGTAGCGCTCCCGCAGGGTGACCCCGGCGTCCTTCGCCGCGGCGGTCACCGCGGACTGGAGCGCGGCGTCGAGGTCAAAAGGCATGGCTGTGGTCATGGCGTGCTCCCTGGATTCGGCAGAAGCGGGGCGACTGTGGGTGCTTCCCTCGGCCCCGCACCTCGAAGGTAGAAGCCTCAAGCGTTAACAACAAGTGCATGGTATTCACTCGTACAGTTACTGTCATGCAACTGGATTTGAATCTGCTCACCGCCCTGGACGCCCTGCTGGAAGAGGGCAGCGTGGCCGGGGCTGCAGCGCGCCTCCACGTCACCGCACCGGCGATGAGCCGCTCGCTGGGCCGTATCCGCAAAGCCACCGGCGACCAGATCCTGGTCCGCACCGGACGCCACATGACCCCCACCACCCGCGCGCTGGCCATGCGCACCCAGGTCCACGCCCTGGTGCAACAGGCCCACCAACTGCTGTCCGCTCAGACGGAACTAGATCTGGCGGCTCTGGAGCGGGTGTTCACCGTCCGCTGGCACGACGCCCTCACCACCACCTGCGGGACCGCCCTGATCGCCGCTGTGCACCGCCAGGCCCCCGGCGTGCAATTGCGTCTGACCGCCGAGCCAGGCGACGACACCCCCGAGCTGCGCCGCGGCGAGGTCGACCTCGCCTCCAGTGCCGGCCCGCCGTCCCTGCCCGATATCCGCCACCGCCTCATCGGCCGTGACCGGCTCGCCCTGGCCGTCCGCCCAGGCCACCCGCTCACCGAACAGCCCGTGACCGCCGAGAGGTACGCGGCGGCAGAACACCTCACTGTCTCCCGGCGCGGACGCCTGCACAACCGGATCGACGACGCCCTGACCGCACTCGGCCACCGGCGCCGCGTCATCGCCTCCGCCCCCACCACGGCCACCGCACTGCAACTCGCCCGCGACACCGACCTCGTGGTCACCCTCCCCGACGCAGCCACCCGCTCCATCCGCCACCAGCTCGGCCTGACCACACTGCCGGTGCCACTCGAACTGCCCGATGTACCCCTCCACCTGCTGTGGCACCAGCGCCACGACAACGACCCCGCCCACACCTGGCTGCGCGAAACAGCCACCCGAACCCTCCGGGCCCTGTTCACCCCACCACTCACCCCTAACCAGTAGCGGGCCTGGCAGGTCACACCCGGTGGACCTTGCAACCCCACGCTGCGTAGACACGCCCACGACGTCTACCGCGAACAGGTCCGTTCCCGCGTTGTCGTGCTGGCCAGTAGGGGCGCCGTTAACGAACGGCGAACCACGGAGGACCTGTATCCGGCGGACAAGTGCGGCAGGATCACCGCCAAGGGCGGGGCGACCGAGTGGATTCACTGGCAGTGCGGCACCGCCCAGGTGCTGTCCCGCCTGATCGCCCGCCGCACCCGCGGCCCGCTGTTCCTCACCGGCCGCAAGGCCCCGGCCGGAACGCCGACGCTCGATGTGTGCCGGGAGACCGGCCGGGCCCAGCTCTCCTACCGCCGGGCTGAGGAGATCTTCGAGGAGTACCCCCGGCTGCCGGCCAGCCCGCTCGCCTCACCGGAGGACATCGAGGACCTGGACGGCTGGACCCTGCACCGGCTCCGCCACAGCGCCCTGACGCACGACGCCGAGGACGGCACCTCCAGGCCGATGCTGCCGGCCCGCTCCCGCCATGCCTCCGTCCGCTCCCTGGAGCGGTACGCCCGCCCCGGCATCGACGCGGTCGCCCGGCACGTCGCCGAACGCGACCCCGCCGCCGCGGGTGAGTGCGAGTACATCAGGGCTCCAAGATCATCTCGTTGCCCCTTTGACGTGCATCTCGGTCACACCCCATCCTTGACCGAGGGGAGTAAGCGTCGACAGGATATTGTCTACAGTATGCTTTCTAGGGCCAAGGGTCGTCGTACTCTTGGGGAAGCTCCAAAGTCTGGGCCCCGAAGCTGTGGGATCACATGTCCCCGTACCGGGTGGTAGCAGCCAAGACTGGGTGGTTCCTGACTTCTGTACGAGGAGAACGCCATCCATGACCGGTTCACGGATCGTCGCGCTCGGGCACTACCAGCCCGCCAAGGTGCTCACCAACGCGGACCTGGCGGCCATGGTCGACACCAGCGACGAGTGGATCCGCAGCCGCGTCGGGATCGAGACCCGGCATGTGGCGGGACCCGATGAGCCGGTCGACGAGCTGGCCGCGCACGCCGGCGCCAAGGCGCTGGCCTCCGCCGGTCTGACGCCCGCCGACATCGATCTCGTGCTGGTGGCCACCTCCACGGCGATCGACCGCTCCCCGAACACGGCGGCCCGGGTCGCGGCCCGTCTCGGCATGGGCTCGCCCGCCGTCATGGACCTCAATGTCGTCTGCGCGGGCTTCACGCACGCGCTCGCCACGGCCGACCACACCGTACGGGCCGGGGCCGCGAGCCGCGCCCTGGTGATCGGCGCCGACAAAATGGCCGACATCACCGACTGGACCGACCGCACCACCTGTGTGCTCGTCGGCGACGGCGCGGGCGCCGCGGTCATCGAGGCGACCAGGCCGGGCGAGGAGCCCGGGATCGGCCCCGTCCTGTGGGGCTCGGTCCCGGAGATGGGCCATGCCGTACGTATCGAAGGCACCCCGCCGCGGTTCGCGCAGGAGGGCCAGTCCGTCTACCGCTGGGCCACCACCCAGCTTCCGCCCATCGCCCGGAAGGTCTGCGAGCGGGCGGGCGTCACCCCGGAGGAGCTCGCCGCGGTCGTCCTGCACCAGGCGAATCTGCGGATCATCGAGCCCGTCGCCCAGAAGATCGGCGCCGTCAACGCCGTGATCGCCCGCGATGTGGTGGAGTCCGGCAACACCTCGGCCGGTTCGATCCCGATGGCGCTCTCCAAGCTCGTCGAGCGCGGCGAGATCGAGTCGGGCGATCCGGTGCTGCTCTTCGGCTTCGGCGGCAATCTCTCGTACGCGGGTCAGGTCATCCGCTGCCCCTGAGCCCTCGGGGTGCTGACGACCGGAAGGCGGCGCGCGTATCGGATGGCGGCGCGCATTACCCGTGGCAACGGGGACGTGCTGCTCGGGCTGACTGTCGCTGAAGCGGGGCAAACTAACCCGCATGACGGCGAAGCGAAGCGCGGGTCTGCTGCTGTTCCGCAGGCGGGGTACGGACATCGAGGTCCTCATCGGCCATATGGGAGGGCCGTTCTGGCAGGCACGTGACGAGGCCGCCTGGTCGGTACCGAAGGGTGAGTACACCCCGGAGGAGGAGCCGATGGCCGCCGCGCGGCGGGAGTTCGAGGAGGAGCTCGGTCTGGCGCCGCCCGACGGCAGTTGGCTGCCGCTCGGCGAAGCCCGCCAGCCCAAAGGAAAGATCGTCACCGTCTGGACGCTCGAGGGCGACCTCGACACGGACCTCGTCGTGCCGGGCACCTTCACCATGGAGTGGCCTCCGAGATCGGGCCGTATACAGGAGTTCCCGGAGATCGACCGAGCCGAGTGGTTGGGCGTCGAAGCGGCGAGGGAGAAGCTGGTCGCCGGTCAGCGGGTCTTCCTCGATCGGCTGACCGAGCTTCTTGACTCCGGCCGGAGGTGATCAGGATCCCGGCACAGGAGGGATTGCGTTCGGTAGACTGTAGACAATAGCCAATTGTCGCTCGCCGCTGTGTGCCAGAGGGGGAACCGCGATGGTGTCCGCAGGACTGCCGCAGGGAACCGTGCCCAAGCTGGAACGACCCGGTCCACTGCGTGAGCGGGTCTACGAGGCACTGCTCGAACTGATCACGGCCCGCGCGCTGCGCCCCGGCCAGCACCTGGTCGAGAGTGAACTCGCCGGCCATCTCGGCGTGTCCCGCCAGCCCGTGCGCGAGGCACTGCAACGTCTCAACTCCGAGGGCTGGGTCGATCTGCGCCCGGCGCAGGGCGCGTTCGTCCATGAGCCGACCGAAGCGGAGGCGGACCAGCTGCTCTCGGTCCGTACGCTTCTGGAGGCGGAGGCCGCCCGGCTGGCCGCCGCGAACTCCGGTTCCGCGGGCATCGCCGCGCTCGAAGAGCTCTGCGCGCAGGGCGAACAGGCCGTCGCGGACGACGACGTGGACATGGCGGTGGCCACCAACGCCCGCTTCCACGCCAAGGTGATGGAGCTCGCCGGCAATCTCGTCCTGGCCGAGCTGTCCGGACAGGTGGACCGGCGGGTCCGCTGGTACTACACGCCCGTCGCGCGGCAGCGCGGGCGGCAGTCCTGGATCGAGCACCGGGAGCTGATCGCGGCGATCTCGGCCCGCGACGAGCAGCGTGCGACGGAGGTCATGCGGGCGCACACGGAGCACACGCGCGCGACGTACCACCAGCGCGAGCAGCCCTGACCGGGGCTCCGCCCCGGACCCCGCGCCTCAATCGCCGGCGAGGGCTCTTGTTGGGGCTCCGCCCCAAGCCCCGCTCCTCAAACGCCGGAGGGGCTGAGTTTCGCCGCCGGAGGCTGGACTCGGCCCCGTCTCCACGGGCGATCAGACCTTTGTCCCGACTGTGGAGAAAGTCGTACCGGAACTCTGCGCAAGTCCTTCCCAGTTGAGCAAAGCGCTGCTACGTTCCCCTCGAAAGACCGACGGAGGCCGATCAGGCGGGGAGGGGCACGTGAGACGTATGACCGCTCGACCCGCGAACGCGCACCAGGCGCGACTGCTCAGGCTGCTGCGCGACGGCGGGCCCAACTCCCGTGCCCAGCTCGGCGATCAGGTCGATCTGTCGCGCTCCAAGCTTGCCGTGGAGGTCGACCGTCTCCTGGAGACCGGGCTCGTGGTCGCGGACGGTCTGGCCGCCTCGCGCGGCGGGCGCCGCTCGCACAACATCCGGCTCGCGCCCGCGCTCCGCTTCCTCGGCGTCGACATCGGCGCCACCTCGATCGATGTGGCCATCACCAACGCCGAGCTCGAGGTGCTCGGTCATCTCAACCACCCGATGGATGTACGCGAGGGCCCGGTCGCCGTCTTCGAGCAGGTGCTGTCGATGGCGGCCAAGCTCAGGGCCTCCGGACTCGCCGAAGGCTTCGACGGTGCGGGCATCGGCGTCCCCGGACCGGTCCGCTTCCCCGAAGGTGTGCCGGTCGCGCCCCCGATCATGCCGGGCTGGGACGGTTTCCCGGTACGCGAGGCACTCAGCCAGGACCTCGGCTGCCCGGTCATGGTCGACAACGACGTGAACCTGATGGCGATGGGGGAGCAGCACGCGGGCGTCGCGCGCTCCGTGGGCGACTTCCTGTGCGTCAAGATCGGTACGGGCATCGGCTGCGGCATTGTCGTCGGCGGCGAGGTCTACCGCGGTACGACCGGCAGCGCCGGCGACATCGGTCATATCCAGGTCGAACCGGACGGCCGTGCCTGCGCCTGCGGCAACAAGGGGTGCCTGGAGGCCCACTTCAGCGGTGCCGCGCTGGCCCGCGACGCCGAGGACGCGGCGCGCACCGGCCGGTCGGAGGAGCTCGCCGCCCGGCTGGAGACCGCCGGGAGGCTCACCGCCGTCGATGTGGCCGCCGCCGCGGCCGCCGGCGACGCCACCTCGCTCGATCTCATCCGTGACGGCGGCAACCGCGTAGGCCAGGTCATCGCCGGACTCGTCAGCTTCTTCAACCCGGGTCTCGTGGTGATCGGCGGCGGAGTGACCGGCCTCGGCCACACGTTGCTGGCCAGCGTACGTACCCAGGTCTACCGGCAGTCGTTGCCGCTGGCCACCGGCAACCTCCCCATCGTGCTGGGCGAGTTGGGGCCGACCGCCGGAGTGATCGGCGCGGCCCGGCTCATCAGCGACCACCTGTTCTCGCCGGCCTGACCGGGCCGGTCGATCGCAGGACGCCAGACGCGCCGCAAGGCGCGAGCACCACCAGCGCCGCCAGCACCTCCAGCACCGCAAGGCGCGAGCACCACCAGCACCTCCAGCGCCGCGAGCACTAACGAGCACCTCCAGCGCCGCCGGCACCACGAGTGCCACCGCACAGCACGACCACCACGCCCTGCCCGCTCACCGGCCGCACCCGCCGAGGGGATTTGTCATGGCACCAGAACCACCCCTGCTCACCATGTCCGGTATCACCAAGTCGTTCCCGGGCGTCCGCGCCCTCGACGGCGTGGACCTGGAGGTCCAGGCCGGCGAGGTCCACTGCCTCCTCGGCCAGAACGGCGCCGGCAAATCCACCCTGATCAAAGTGCTCGCCGGAGCCCATCAGCCGGACGGCGGACAGATCACCTGGCGCGGCGGAGCGGTCTCCCTCACATCGCCCATCGCCGCCATGCGGCTCGGCATCGCCACCATCTACCAGGAGCTCGACCTGGTGGAAGGTCTCTCGGTCGCCGAGAACGTCTTCCTCGGACACGAACCGACAGCAGCCGGTTTCGTCGTACGGGGCAGGGAGGCCCGCTCGGCAACGGCCGGGCTGCTGAAGCGACTTGGCCACTCCGAGATCGAACCCGCCCGCCGTGTCGGCGACCTCTCGGCCGCGCAGCAGCAGATCGTCTCCATGGCCCGCGCCCTCTCCCACGAGGTACGCCTCATCGTGATGGACGAGCCCTCGGCGGCCCTCGACCCCGACGAGGTCGACAACCTCTTCCGTATCGTCGGCGACCTGACCGCCGACGGGGTGGCCGTCGTCTACATCTCCCACCGACTCGAGGAAATCCGGCGCATCGGCGACCGCGTGACCGTACTCAAGGACGGCCGGGCGGTCGCCGTCGGACTGCCCGCCAAGTCCACGCCGACCGGCGAGGTCGTCGCGCTGATGACCGGACGGAACGTCGAATACGTCTTCCCCGAGCGGCCCGCAGGCGACCGCGCGGGGATCCGCGAACCGGTCCTGCGGGTCGAAGGACTCGCCAGGTACGGGGAGTTCGCGCCCGTCGACCTGGAACTGCGGCCCGGCGAGATCGTCGGGCTCGCCGGACTCGTCGGCTCGGGACGCTCCGAGATCCTGGAGACGATCTACGGCGCCCGTAGGCCCAGCGCGGGCCGCGTTCTCGTCGACGGCAGCCCCCTGCGCCCCGGCAGCGTCCGGGCGGCCGTCCGCGCCGGAGTCGGACTCGCCCCCGAGGAGCGCAAGGCGCAGGGGCTGCTGATGCTGGAGTCCGTCACCCGCAATGTCTCGGTCTCCACGCTCTCCCGCTTCTCCCGGGTCGGCTGGCTCGATCGCAAGGAGGAGCGCAGGGCGGCGCAGCAGGCGACCAGGGAACTCTCCCTGCGACCCGACAACCCCGACGCCCGAATCCGTACGCTCTCCGGCGGCAACCAGCAGAAGGCCGTGCTCGCCCGCTGGCTGCTGCGCGGCTGCCGGGTGCTGCTGCTCGACGAGCCCACCCGCGGTGTCGACGTCGGCGCACGCGCCGAGCTCTACGCCGTGATCCGTCGGCTGGCCGACGAAGGCCTCGCCGTACTCCTCGTATCCAGCGAAGTGCCCGAAGTACTGGGCCTCGCCGACCGGGTGCTGGTGCTCCGCGAGGGCAGCGTCGTGCACACGGCCGACGCCCGGGAGCTCGATGAGCATCGCGTACTCGACCTTGTGATGGAAGGGAGCCCGACGGCATGACGCAGCCAGTTTCTCCGGCGCAGCGGGACGCGCCGATGGCCACCGCCAAGTCCGCACCGAACAACGAGGGTTGGCGTCGACCGCTCGGACTGCGTGCCGATGTCCGCAATCTCTCGCTGCTCGGTGTCCTCGGCGTCCTGATCGCCGTCGGCGGCATCACCAAGCCGGATGAATTCCTCGATACGAGCAACCTTCAACTCGTGCTGACCCAGGCCTCGATCATCGGCGTGGTCACCGTCGGTATGACCTTTGTGATCACCAGCGGCGGCATCGACCTGTCGGTCGGCGCGATCGTCGCGCTCGCCTCGGTATGGGCGACAACGTTGGCAACACAGGAGTACGGCTTCGCGGGCATCCTCTTCACCGCGGTCGTCGTCGGGCTGGGCTGCGGTCTGGTGAACGGTCTGCTCATCGCGTACGGCGGGATGGTGCCGTTCATCGCGACCCTCGCCATGCTCGCCTCCGCCCGCGGACTCGCACTCCAGATCACCGGCGGCAAGACGCAGATGGTCACCGTCAACTCCGTACTCGACCTCGGTATCAAGGACGCCTACATCCTCGGCATCCCTCCGCTGGTGCTGGTCTTCGCGGCGGTGACGGTTGTCGGCTGGCTGCTGCTGAACCGTACGACCTTCGGACGGCGCACCGTCGCCGTCGGCGGCAACGCCGAAGCGGCCCGCCTCGCCGGCATCGATGTACGGCGGCAGCGGCTCTATCTGTATCTGCTCTCCGGACTGTGCTGCGGAATCGCCGCCTTCATGCTGATCGTCCTCGCCGGATCCGGACAGAACACCAACGGAAATCTCTACGAACTCGACGCCATCGCCGCGGCAATCATCGGCGGCACGCTGCTCAGCGGCGGCCGCGGCACCATCGTCGGCTCGGTCCTCGGCGTCCTCGTCTTCACCACCATCACCAACATCTTCGCCCTCAACAATCTGGAGAGCGCCGTCCAGCAGATCGCCAAGGGCGCGATCATCGTCGCCGCGGTTCTGGTCCAGCACCGCACGCTGCGAGGCGCGGAGGCCTGACCCGGCCGGCCGTTCCCTCCCGCTTCCCTCATCTGTCGCACCCCCATCCCTCGCACCGCCCAGCCGAAGGGTTGATCCGTCATGCCAGAAATCCCAGCCACCAGCCGCAGAGGCCTGCTCTTCGGGACTGCCGCGGTCTCCGCCGGCGCGCTGCTGACCGCCTGCACCAGCAACGAGCCCAAGAAGTCGGAAGCGGCGACGAACAATGCGCCGGCCGCCGACGACAAGCCGGGCAAGGCCGTCACCATCGGCTTCGCCGGACCGCAGGCCGACCACGGCTGGCTGAACGCCATCAACGAGAATGCCAAATCCCGGGCGAAGAAGTACTCCGAGGTGACCCTTGAGATCACCGAAGGGTCCAACGACACCGCGGCCCAGATCGGCCAGGTCCAGACGCTGATCAACAAGAAGGTCGACGTCCTGGTGATCCTGCCGGCCGACGGCAAGGCCCTCACCCAGGTCGGTCTGCAGGCCATGAAGGCCGGGATCCCCGTCATCAACCTGGACCGGATCTTCGCCTCGCCGCAGGCGTACCGCTGCTGGATCGGCGGCGACAACTACGGCATGGGACTCAACGCCGGCAACTACATCGGCGAGCAGCTCAAGAACAAGCCCAACGCCAAGGTCATCGAGCTTGCCGGGCTCGACAACCTGGAACTCACCAAGCAGCGCACCCAGGGCTTCGACGACGCGCTGAAGAACTACCCCAACATCAAGAAGGTGGCCCGCCAGGCGGCCGATTTCACCGTCGAGTCCGGCCAGGCGAAGATGGCCCAACTCCTCCAGGCCCAGAAGCAGTTCGATGCGCTGTGGAACCACGACGACGACCAGGGCGTGGGCGCGCTGCGTGCCATCGCGCAGGCCGGCCGCAAGGACTTCCTGATGGTCGGCGGCGCCGGCGCCAAGTCTGCGATGGATGCCATCAAGGCCGACAGCAGCGTGCTGAAGGCCACCGTTCTGTACCCGCCCACGATGGCCGCCTCCGCCGTCGACCTCGCCCGCGCGCTGGGCCAGTCGAAGGGCGTCAGCGGGATGTCCGAACTGGAGATCCCCGCCTCGATCACCCTCTACTCGGCCGTCGTGACCAAGGAGAACGTCGACGAGTATCTGCCCACCGGCTTCAGCTGACCGGCCTGCCCGCCCCCACCGAGCAACCGATGAGGAGGAACCCGTATGGAACAGAGGGACAGTGAGGCCGCTCCGCCGACGCTGGGCGTCGGCATGGTCGGCTACGCGTTCATGGGCGCCGCCCACTCCCAGGGGTGGCGCACCGCGGGACGCGTCTTCGACCTGCCGATGCGGCCGGTCCTCGCCGCGATCGCCGGCCGTGACGCGACAGCCGTGCGGGCCGCCGCCGCCAAGCACGGCTGGGCCGCGGCGGAGACCGACTGGCGCGACCTCGTGACCCGCGACGACGTTCAGCTCGTCGACATCTGCACACCGGGGGACAGCCATGCGGAGATAGCCGTCGCGGCGCTGGAGGCGGGCAAGCACGTCCTGTGCGAGAAGCCGCTCGCCAACTCCGTCGCCGAGGCGGAGTCGATGGTTGCGGCGTCCGAACGAGTCCGGGAACGCGGCCAGTTGGCCATGGTCGGCTTCAACTACCGGCGGGTGCCGGCCATCGCGTACGCCCGTCGGCTGATCGCCGACGGCAGGCTCGGGACGCTGCGGCATGTGCGCTTCACCTATCTGCAGGACTGGCTGGTCGACCCGGACTTCCCGCTCACCTGGCGGCTCGAGCGCGAGCACGCCGGTTCAGGGGCGCTCGGTGACCTGGGCGCGCACATCGTGGACCTCGCGCAGTACCTGGCGGGGGAGCCGCTGGTCGGGGTCTCGGCGTTGTCGGAGACCTTCGTACGGGAGCGGCCCCTGCTCGCCGGGGCGGCGGCCGGACTCTCCGCCTCCGGCGGTATCGAAAGGGGGCCGGTCACCGTCGACGACGCGGCGCTGTTCACCGGGCGGCTGGCGTCGGGCGCGCTCGCCTCCTTCGAGGCCACCAGGATGGCCTCGGGCCGCAAGAACGCCCTGCGCCTGGAAATCAACGGTGAGCTGGGGTCGTTGGCGTTCGACCTCGAGCGGCTCAACGAGCTGTCCTTCCACGACCACACCGAGCCCGCCCCCTCGTCCGGCTTCCGGCGGATCCTGGTCACCGAGCCGGAGCATCCGTATCTGGAGGCGTGGTGGCCGCCCGGCCATGCCCTCGGCTACGAGCACACCTTCGCCCACCAGGCGCGCGATCTGGTCGAGGCGATCGCGGCGGGCAGCGACCCCGCGCCGTCGTTCGCCGACGGGCTGCAGGTGCAGCGGGTGCTCGCGGCAGTGGAGGAGAGCGCGCAAAGGAACGCGGTCTACACACCCGTGGAGACGTCCGTACAGACGGCCGCGAGGACGGCCGCGAGGACGGCCGCGGGGACAGCCGCGAAGGCACCCGCGGAGACGCCCGTACAGGCACAGGCTTAGGAGGTCCGATGCCACGTCCGTTCACACTCTTCACCGGCCAGTGGGCCGATCTGCCGCTGGAGGAGGTCTGCAGGCTCGCCCGCGACTTCGGCTACGACGGCCTTGAACTGGCCTGCTGGGGCGACCACTTCGAGGTCGACAAGGCGCTCACGGACCCTTCGTACCTCGACGGGCGGCACGCATTGCTCGACAAGTACGGACTCACATGCTGGGCGATCTCCAACCATCTGGTCGGCCAGGCGGTCTGCGACAGCATCATCGACGAACGCCACCAGGCGATACTGCCCGCCCGGATCTGGGGCGACGGCGAACCCGAGGGCGTACGTCAGCGAGCCGCCGCCGAGATCAAGGACACCGCACGGGCCGCGGCCGCCTTCGGGGTCCGTACCGTCATCGGCTTCACCGGCTCGTCGATCTGGCATCTGGTGGCGATGTTCCCGCCGGTTCCGGAACGGATGATCGAGCGTGGCTACGAGGACTTCGCCGAGCGCTGGAACCCGATCCTCGACGTCTTCGACACGGAGGGCGTGCGCTTCGCCCACGAAGTGCACCCCAGCGAGATCGCGTACGACTACTGGACCACGAAGCGGGCGCTGGAGGCCGTCGGCAACCGGCCGGCCTTCGGGCTCAACTTCGATCCGAGCCACTTCGTCTGGCAGGACCTGGACCCGGTCGGCTTCCTCTACGACTTCCGGGACCGGATCTACCACGTGGACTGCAAGGAAGCCCGTAAGCGTCTCGACGGCCGCAACGGCCGGCTCGGCTCCCATCTGCCGTGGGGCGATCCGCGGCGCGGCTGGGACTTCGTGTCGGCGGGCCACGGTGACGTCCCGTGGGAGGACGTCTTCCGGATGCTGCGCTCGATCGGCTACGACGGGCCGATCTCGGTGGAGTGGGAGGACGCGGGCATGGACCGGCTGGCAGGCGCTCCGGAAGCGCTTGCAGACCTGAAGCGCTTCGATTTCGATCCGCCCACGGCCTCCTTCGACGCGGCATTCGGAGGCGGCGACTAGCTCAACGGGCCAGCTCCGGGCCCGGTGGCTGACACGCCACCGGGCCGGTCCGGCCTGCCCGGATCCGTCTTTGTCCTGCGGTAGGAAAAAGTTGAACTTCCCTTCTGCACAAGGGCTTTCCGTCCCCGACGAACCCGGATACCGTCCATGAGGTGTACAGGACATAGGTGGTCCCCGGTGTGACGGCGCACTCCGGATTCCACGGCGATCAGCCCGGTGCGCGGTGCAGGACGAGCACCGCCCCGAGAGCACGGAACCATGCGCTCCACCCCCAGCCCGCACGGCGATTGAGGGCAGAACACCGCCCCGCCCGTTCGACCGGCCACTCCCGGAGGACATTCGTGCACAGGAAAAGGCTCAGAGCCCGCAAGGCGCTCGCACTCCTCACCGGCAGTCTTCTCGCCGCCACCTCGCTCGCCCTCACCGCGCCGCAGATCGCGGCCGCAGCCGACCCCGAACCGGACGCGACCGCAGAGGAATTCCAGCAGGTCACTCTCGCCAAGGGCGGTGAGGAGACCGGTGAGCCGATGTCCCTGGCCGTACTGCCCGACCGCAGCGTGCTGCACACCTCGCGCAACGGCGAGCTGCGGATGACCGACAGCGCCGGCAACACCCGCGTCGTCGGCACCATCCCCGTCTACTCGCACGACGAGGAAGGTCTCCAGGGCGTCGGCCTGGACCCCGAGTTCAGCGAGAACCGCTTCATCTATCTCTACTACGCACCGCCACTGAACACCCCCGCGGGCGACGCCCCCAACACGGGCACACCTGCGGACTTCGCGAAGTTCGACGGCGTCAACCGTCTCTCGCGCTTCGTCCTGAAGGCCGACGGCACCCTCGACAACGCCAGCGAGAAGAAGGTCATCGACATCCCGGCGACCCGTGGCATCTGCTGCCACGTCGGCGGCGACATCGACTTCGACGCGCAGGGAAATCTGTATCTGTCGACCGGTGACGACTCCAACCCCTTCGCCTCCGACGGATACACACCGATCGACGAGACGCCTGGCCGCAACCCGGCCTACGACGCCCGCCGCACCTCCGGCAACACCAACGACCTGCGCGGCAAGCTTCTGCGGATCAAGGTCAACGACGACGCGTCGTACTCCATCCCCGACGGCAACCTCTTCGCGCCAGGGACCGACAAGACCCGGCCCGAGATCTACGCCATGGGTTTCCGCAACCCCTTCCGGTTCAGCGTCGACAAGAAGACCGGCATCGTCTACATCGGTGACTACGGCCCCGACGCGGGAGCGGCCGACCCCAAGCGCGGACCGGCCGGACAGGTCGAGTTCGCGCGGGTCACGAAACCGGGTAACTTCGGCTGGCCGTTCTGCACCGGCAAGAACGACCCGTACGTCGACTACGACTTCGCGACCAAGACATCCGGAGCGACCTTCAACTGTGCGGCTCCCAAGAACGAGTCGCCGTACAACACCGGCCTCGTCGATCTGCCGCCCGCGCAGCCGGCCTGGATTCCGTACGACGGCGGTTCCGTGCCCGAGTTCGGCACCGGCTCGGAGTCCCCGATGGGCGGACCCGTCTACCGTTACGACGCCGCCTCGACCTCCCCGGTGAAGTTCCCGGAGGCGTACGACGGGGACTTCTTCGCCGGTGAGTTCGGCCGGCGCTGGATCAAGCGCATCGAACAGGGCGAGGACGGCGCGGTCCAGTCCATCAACCCCGTCCCGTGGACCGGCACCCAGATCATGGACATGGCCTTCGGCCCGGACGGTGCGCTGTACGTACTCGACTACGGCACCGCCTGGTTCGGCGGTGACGAGAACTCCGGGCTCTACCGGATCGAGAACGCCACCGGCGGACGCTCCCCGGTCGCCGAGGCCGCCGCGAACAGGGCCTCCGGCAAGGCGCCGCTCAAGGTCGCCTTCTCCTCGGCCGGCACCAGCGACGGCGACGGCGACACCCTCACCTATGCCTGGGACTTCGGCGACGGCGGCACATCCACCGAGGCCAACCCCACATACACGTACAAGAAGAACGGCACCTACACGGCGACCGTCACCGCCAAGGACCCCAGCGGCCGCACCGGCTCGGCCAGTGTCCATGTGGTCGTCGGCAACACAGCGCCCAAGGTGACCCTGGAACTCCCGGCAGAAGGGGCCCTGTTCAGCTTCGGCGACGAGATCCCGTTCAAGGTAACGGTCACCGACCCGGAGGACGGGACGATCGACTGCGCCAAGGTGAAGGTGACCTACATCCTCGGCCATGACAGCCACGGCCACCCCATCACCTCAGCCAACGGCTGCACCGGCACCATCAAGACCTCCGCCGACGGCGGGCACGACGCAGACGCCAACATCTTCGGAGTCTTCGACGCCGAGTACACCGACGGCGGTGGCGGCGGCCAGGCCGCGCTCACCAGCCACGACCAGGCGCAGCTTCAGCCGCGCCACCGGCAGGCCGAGCACCACAACAACTCCTTGGGCATCAAGATCTACGACAAGGCGAGCGCCCACGGAGGCAAGACGGTCGGCGACATCAACAACAACGACTGGATCTCCTTCAAGCCGTACAACCTGACCGGGTCCACCAAGCTCACCGCCCGGATCTCCTCCGGCGGAACCGGCGGCTTCCTCGAGGTGCGCACCGGATCGGCGAACGGTCAGATCCTTGGCTCCGCGCCCGTCCCCGTCACCGGCAGCTGGGACACCTTCCAGGACATCGACATACCCCTGCGGGCCGTACCGAAGACGACCACCGAGCTCTTCCTGGTCTTCAAGGGCGGCGACGGAGCCCTCTTCGACGTGGACGATTTCGAGCTCTCCAACAGCGCACCGGACCGGACCGCCAAGCGCGTCCTGGTCTTCTCCAAGACCGCCGGCTTCCGCCACGACTCCATCCCGGCCGGTATCGCCGCGCTGAAGGAGCTCGGCAAGTCGAGCAACATAGCGGTCGACGCCACCGAGGAGGCGGCCCAGTTCACCACCAACACCGGCGGCGGTCACACCAAGGAGTCGTACGCCGAACCGGCCTTCCGCACGCACCTGCTGGGCGGACTGCGCTACGCCGCAGGACAGGTCAGGGCCGACTGCAAGCCGAAGGCGGGATACCGGCCGATCTTCAACGGCAGGACACTGGACGGCTGGAAGCAGGCCGGGCCCGGGAAGTTCAATGTCGTCGACGGCGAACTGCGCTCAGAGGGCGGCATGGGCATGCTCTGGTACCAGGCCAAGGAGCTGAAGTCGTACTCGCTGAAGCTCGACTGGAAGATGGCGGGCGACGACAACTCCGGTGTCTTCGTGGGCTTCCCGGCCTCCGACGATCCCTGGTCGGCGGTGAACAACGGGTACGAGGTGCAGATCGACGCCACCGACGCGCCTGATCGCACCACCGGCGCCGTCTACGGCTTCAAGTCCGCCGACCTCAAGGCCCGCGACCGCGTCCTGCGGCCACCCGGCCAGTGGAACAGCTACGAGATCCGGGTTCAGGGCGAACGCCTGCAGATCTTCCTCAACGGCGTGAAGATCAACGACTTCACCAACACCGACCCGGTGCGCAGCCTGAAGGACGGCTGCATCGGCATCCAGAACCACGGAGCCGACGATCAGGTGTCCTTCCGCGACATCCAGCTCAGGGAGTTGCCCTCCTAGGCGCGTCCCGTCAGACGGCGGCGGGCGGGGAGGCGCCGTACCCCCCGCCCGCCGTCCACCACACCGAATGGCAGGGAGGCAGCCCGTGTCCGCTGAAAGAAGTGGCCGTGTCGGAGTCTGGTTCGTCGGAGCACGAGGTTCCGTCGCCACCACCGCGGTGGCAGGATGCGCGGCGGTCACCGCCGGGCTGCACCCGCCGACCGGGATGGTGACCGAAACCCCGCCCTTCGCCGGCTCCGGGCTCCCCCCTCTGTCGTCGTTCGTCTTCGGCGGACACGACACCGCCCACTGTCCGCTGCCCAAGCGGGCCGAGGAGCTGACCTCGGCGGGCGTGCTGCCGCACGGCCTCGCGGCGGCGGTACGCGGTGAACTGACGGCAGCCGACGAGGAGATACGGGCGGGCGGGCCGCAGTCGTCCGGCGACACCAGGACCGACGGGGAACTCATCGGCGCCTTCACCGCTGACCTGTCCGACTTCCGGGAGCGGCAGCGGCTGGCCCGGGTCGTCGTCGTCAATGTCTCCTCCACCGAACCGCAGCCCGCGCCGGACGCGGTACGGCTGCCGCCCAGCTCCCTGTACGCGGCCGCGGCGCTCCGGGCCGGCTGCCCCTACGTCAACTTCACCCCCTCCACCGGGCTGCGCACCGTGGCCCTCACCGACGCCGTCGCGGCAAGTGGACTTCCCCACGCGGGCCGCGACGGCAAGACAGGCCAGACGCTGCTCCGCTCCGTGCTCGCCCCCATGTTTGTGCAACGCGCTCTGTCCGTACGGGCATGGTCGGGTACGAATCTGCTGGGCGGCGGGGACGGAGCGGCGCTGGCCGCCCCGGGCGCGGCGGCCGCGAAGAACGCCGGTAAGGAGCGCGTACTCTCCGACACGCTGGGCCACACGCCGGAGGGTGAGGTCCATATCGACGACGTAGCGGCGCTCGGCGACTGGAAGACCGCGTGGGACCACATCGCCTTCGACGGGTTCCTGGGCTCGCGGATGATCCTCCAGACCATCTGGCAGGGCTGCGACTCGGCGCTCGCGGCCCCGCTGGTCCTGGACCTGGCGAGGCTGGTGGCCCGCGCCCATGAGGCGGGCATCTCGGGTCCGCTCCCCGAGCTGGGCTTCTACTTCAAGGACCCGGACGGCGGCCCGGCGGGCCTTTCCGAACAGTTCGAGTCCCTGCTGACCTTCGCCGACCGGCTGCGGGAGGCCCGGTGACGGGGTTCCTCTCGATGCGCCTCTCGCGCGGGATGCGCCTCTCGCACGGCGGGTCCGGCGCCATGCGGGCCTGGGCCGAACTGCTGCGCGTCTCCGCGCTGTTCACGGTCCCGGGCGACGCACTGGCCGGCGCCGCCACCCTCGGCATCCGCCCGAACCGCGGCACGGCGCTCGCGGTGGGAACCTCGCTGTGCCTCTACGAGGCGGGCATGGCCCTCAACGACTGGGCGGACCGCGAAGAGGACGCGGTGGACCGCCCGCACCGTCCCATCCCCTCGGGCCGCATCACCCCGGCGGCCGCGCTCACGGCGGCCGGCGCGCTGACGGCGGCGGGCCTGGCGCTGGCGTCCCGCGCGGGCCGCCCTGCCTTGGTGGTGGCGACAGCGTTGTCAGCAACGGTGTGGTCGTACGACCTGCACGTCAAGCACACGGCCGGCGGCCCGGCGGCGATGGCTGCGGCGCGGGGGCTGGACCTGGTGCTGGGGGCGGTAGCGACGGGTACGGTGCCGCGGGGCGCGGGCGGGCGCGGTGTCCCCGGCGGGGTGGGGAGCGCCCTGCTGGGCGGGCGTTTGTCGTTGCTTGCGAAGCGCGGGCTGGGCAGGGGAGCAGGAGCAGCCGGCGCGCCCGGCGTGAGCGCGGGTTGGCCACCGCCCGGGGAGGCGCGCCGGCCCGGCGTGCCGGCTGCATGGAGTGCGGCCTCAGGCCCGCCGGGTGCCGGAACGGCAGCCCTGGCCCGGGTGCTTGCCGCAGGACCCGCAGGGCCGGCCCGGGTGCTTGCCGCAGGACCCGCAGGGCCGGTCCGGGTGCTTGCCGCAGGACCCGCAGGGCCGGTCCGGGTGCTTGCCGCAGGACCCGCAGGACCGGGCCGGGTGCTTGCCGCAGGACCAGAGCGGTTGACCGACCGTGCTGTATCGCGCCGGGCCCGTGGCGGCGCCGCTGCGCGTGGTGCGAGTGGCGCGGCGCTCGTCGCGCTGCCGTCCGCCGCCGTGCTCGCGGCGCACACCTACGCCGTCACCGCCGTATCGCGCCACGAGGCGCAGGGCGGCTCAACGGCCGTACCCCTCGCCGCACTTGCTGTGAACCTGGGGCTCGGCGCCCTCGTGTCCCGCGTCCAGCGAGTCTCAGTCTTCGCGCCGCGAAGCGCCGGCGCCGCGCAGCGGGGTCTGCCCCCGCTGCCCATCCCGGCCCCGAAGTCCGGGGGCTTGCCCCCCACGCGGCGGAGCCGCATATCGATACAGCCGGGAAGGGGCAGGTCCGGGGAAAACACCCCGCAGTCACCCCGGCCCCCCGCACCTATGGACCACCTCACCCCCGCCCGGCTCCTGGCCACCGCCCTCGCCGCCACATACATCCGCACCGCGGCCAAACCTCTCCTCCACGCCGCCCTCAACCCCTCCCCACCGCTCACCCAGCGTGCCGTCGGCGGCGGCATCCGGGCCATGATCCCGCTCCAGGCCGCCCTCGTCGCCCGCACCGGCGCCGGGGCCGGCGCCCTCGCGGTCATGGGACTCGTACCGCTCGCCCGCAAGCTCACACGGAAGGTGAGCCCGACATGAGCCCCGACACCAGCCACACCAACCTGCGCCTCGGCTACGGCACCAACGGTCTCACCGACCTCCGCCTCGACGACGCCCTCGCGCTCCTCGCCGACCTCGGCTACGACGGCGTCGGACTGACTCTCGACCATATGCACCTCGACCCGCTCGCCCCCGACCTCGCCGCCCGCACCCGCCACGTAGCCAAGAGACTCGGCGAGCTGGGCCTCGGCGTCACCATCGAGACCGGCGCCCGCTATGTCCTCGACCCCCGCCGCAAACACGGGCCTTCGCTGCTCGACCCAGACCCCGACGGCCGCGCCGCCCGCACCGACCTGTTGATCACTGCCGTGCGGGTCGCCGCCGACCTCGGCGCCCACGCCGTGCACTGCTTCAGCGGCATCACCCCTGCGGACACCCTCACCGACACCGCATGGAAGCGGCTCGAAGGGTCTCTCACCCCCGTCCTCGACACCGCCACCGACGCCGGCACCCCCCTCGCCGTCGAGCCCGAGCCCGGTCACCTCCTCGCCACGCTCGCCGACTTCCACCACCTCCGCGGCCTCCTCGGCGACCCGGAGCCCCTCGGGCTCACCCTCGACATCGGCCACTGCCAGTGCCTGGAACCCGACGCGCCCGCCGACTGCGTCCGCAATGCCGCGCCCTGGCTGCGGCATGTCCAGATTGAGGACATGCGCCGCGGCGTCCATGAACACCTTCCCTTCGGAGACGGGGAGATCGACTTCCCGCCTGTCCTGGAAGCCCTCGCCGCCACCGGCTACCAAGGCCTCACCGTCGTCGAACTGCCCCGCCACTCCCACGCGGGCCCCGAACTCGCCCGCGAATCGATCGAGTTCCTCCGCACACAGGTTCCGCCGAAGGGAGTACCGGCATGGTGACGCCGTCCCGCAAGGAACTCGAGGCACAGCTCGAGGCACAGCTCGACGGAGCCGCCCGCGCCTGGCTCGCCGACGCACTCGCCGAGGCCGCCCGCGCCGCCCGGACGCCACCGGTCGCCCCCTCCCCGTATGCCGCACACACCTGGGAGCTCCGGTTCGCCGCCGCCGGCCGGCACTGCGGCAAGAGCTGGGCCGACTCCGTACGCACCCTGCTCCTCATCGAGGCCCGCGCGGACCTGGACACCCTCACCCGCCTCTACCGGCAGGGCACCGCCGCCGAGCGCCGCGCCGTACTCCTCGTCCTGCACCATCTGGTCGTGGGCCCCGAAGTCCTGCCGCTCGTCGAGGACGCCCTGCGCACCAACGACACCCGGCTCGTGGCCGCGGCCGTCGGCCCGTACGCCGCCGCTCACCTCGATCCGCACTCCTGGCGGCACGCCGTCCTCAAGTGCCTGTTCACCGGCGTGCCCGTCGCCGCCGTCGCCGGACTGCACAGACGCGCCGCAGGCGACGGCGAGCTGGCCAGGATGCTCGCCGACTACGCCGCCGAGCGCACCGCCGCCGGCCGCGACGTGCCCCCCGACCTCAATCGCGTGCTGACCCTGACCGGCGAGCAGTCCGAGGAGTCCTGATGCGCATCTTCGACCCCCACATCCATATGACCTCCCGCACCACCGACGACTACCAGGCGATGTACGCCGCCGGTGTCCGCGCCCTCGTCGAACCGTCCTTCTGGCTCGGCCAGCCCCGCACCTCGCCCGCCAGCTTCTTCGACTACTTCGACGCCCTGCTCGGCTGGGAGCCCTTCCGCGCCGCCCAGTACGGCATAGCCCACCACTGCACGCTCGCCCTCAACCCCAAAGAGGCCAACGACCCCCGCTGCACACCTGTGCTCGACGCGCTGCCCCGCTATCTCGTCAAGGACTCCGTAGTCGCCGTCGGTGAGATCGGCTACGACTCCATGACGCCGGCCGAGGACACCGCGCTGGCCGCCCAGCTCCAGCTCGCCGCCGATCACGGACTGCCCGCCCTCGTCCACACTCCGCACCGGGACAAGCTCGCCGGACTGCACCGCACCGTCGACGTCGTCCGCGAATCGAACCTGCCCGCGGAACGCGTGCTGCTCGACCACCTCAATGAGACGACCGTAAAGCACGCCACTGACAGCGGCTGCTGGCTCGGCTTCTCCATCTACCCAGACACCAAGATGGACGAGGACCGGATGGTCGCGGTCCTCAAGGCGTACGGAACCGAGAAGGTCCTGGTCAACTCGGCTGCGGACTGGGGCAAGAGCGATCCGCTCACGACCCGCAGGGTCGGCGACGCGATGCTCGCCGCCGGTTTCACCGAGGACGACGTCGACCAGGTTCTGTGGCGCAACCCCGTCGCCTTCTACGGCCTCAGCGGCCGACTCCAGCTCGACATCCCGGATCCGGAGTCCCTCCACGAGGGCAACTCCATACTCCGCGGCGGGGAATGAGGAGGCAGACGTATGCGCTTCCGCCATCCCGACGGCGCCACCGTCCACCTCTCCTACTGCACCAACGTCCACCCCGCCGAGACCCTCGACGGCGTACTCGCCCAGCTCCGAGCCCACTGCGAGCCGGTACGCAAGCGACTCGGCCGCGACCGCCTCGGCATCGGCCTCTGGCTCGCCAAGGACGCCGCCCACGCCCTGATCACCGACCCGGCCGCGCTGCGCGCCCTGCGCGCCGAACTCGAACGCCGCGGCCTCGAGGTCGTCACCCTCAACGGCTTCCCGTACGAGGGATTCGGCGCCGAAGAGGTCAAGTACCGCGTCTACCAACCGGACTGGACCCAGCCCGAACGCCTCGCCCACACCACCGACTTGGCCCGTCTCCTCGCGGCCCTCCTCCCCGACGACATCACCGAGGGCACCATCTCCACCCTCCCGCTCGCCTGGCGCACCCCTTTCGACGACACGGCAGCCGGGGCCGCGCACACCGCCCTGACCACTCTCGCCGAACGCCTCGACGCCCTCGAGGAACTCACCGGCAAGTCGATTCGCATCGGCCTGGAGCCCGAGCCCGGCTGCATCGTTGAGACAACCGCGGACGCGATACGTCCCCTCAGCGCGATCGCATCGCACCGCATTGGCATCTGCATCGACACCTGCCATCTCGCCACCTCCTTCGAAGATCCGCAGGCTGCCCTTGCGGCGCTCACCGCGGCGGGCATCACCATCCCCAAGGCGCAGCTGTCCGCCGCACTCCACGCCGAAGAACCACATCTCCCCGAAGTGCGGGCGGCGTTAGCCCCCTTCGCCGAACCCCGCTTTCTGCATCAGACCCGCACCCTCCCCCGAGCTCTCCGAGCAGGGGAGACCCGATCCGCGGGCGGTCTGCGCGGCACCGACGATCTCGACGAAGCCCTCGCCGGCACGGCGCTGCCCGACGACGCCCCCTGGCGTGCCCACTTCCACGTCCCCCTGCACGCCCCGCCCGCCCCGCCCCTCACCTCCACCCTCTCCGTACTCCAGGACACGCTGAACCGGCTCGTCGGCGGCCCCAACCCGCGCACCCGACACCTTGAGGTCGAGACCTACACCTGGCAGGCCCTCCCGCCAGAGCTGCGCCCCCGCAACCGCACCCAGCTCGCCGACGGAATCGCCGCCGAACTCACCCTCGCCCGCGACCTGCTGGTCGACCTCGGCCTCAAGGAGCTGCCATGACCGACGCCGCCCACCCCACGCCCACCCCTCTCCTCGTCCTGGACGTCGTCGGTCTCACCCCCCAGCTCCTCGACCACATGCCGCACCTCAAGACCCTTGCCCAGTCCGGCTCCCAGGCCCCCCTCACCACCGTCCTCCCTGCCGTGACCTGCGCCGCCCAGTCCACCTTCCTCACCGGCACCCTCCCCGCCGAGCACGGCATCGTCGCCAACGGCTGGTACTTCCGCGACCTCGGCGAGGTCCTGCTCTGGCGCCAGCACAACGGCCTCGTCTCCGGCGACAAGATCTGGGACGCCGCCCGCCGCGCACACCCCGGCTACACCGTCGCCAACATCTGCTGGTGGTACGCCATGGGCGCGGACACCGACTTCACCGTCACCCCCCGTCCCGTCTACTACGCCGACGGTCGCAAGGAACCCGACTGCTACACCCGGCCCCCCGACCTGCACGACGAACTCACCGAGAAGCTCGGCACCTTCCCCCTGTTCCACTTCTGGGGCCCGGGCGCCGACATCGTCTCCAGCCAGTGGATCGTCGACGCGACCCGCCACATCACGCGCACCCGACACCCCGACCTGACCCTGTGCTACCTCCCGCACCTCGACTACGACCTGCAGCGCTACGGCCCCGACGACCCCCGCTCGTACCAGGCAGCCGCCGACCTCGACGCCGTCATCGCCCCGCTGCTGGGAGACGCCAGGCGGGAAGGCCGCACCGTCGTCGCCCTGTCCGAGTACGGGATCACCCGCGTCAGCCGCCCCGTCGACATCAACCGCGCCCTGCGCCGCGCCGGCCTGCTGGAAGTCCACACCCAGGACGGCATGGAGTACCTCGACCCGATGGCCTCCCGCGCCTTCGCCGTCGCCGACCACCAGCTCGCCCACGTGTACGTGCGCCGCCCCGAAGACCTCGACGCCACCCGCGCGGCACTCACCGGCCTGCCCGGCATCGAGCAACTCCTCGACGACGAGGGCAAGAAGAGCTACGGACTCGACCACCCGCGTTCCGGCGAACTCGTCGCCATCGCGGAGGCCGATGCCTGGTTCACGTACTACTACTGGCTCGACGACGACCGGGCTCCCGACTTCGCCCGGCTCGTCGAGATCCACCGCAAACCCGGCTACGACCCGGTCGAGCTCTTCATGGACCCTCTCGACCCGTACGTACGCCTCAAGGCGGCCAAGGCGATCGCCCGCAAGAGACTCGGCATGCGCTACCGCCTCGCGGTCGTACCCCTCGACCCCTCACCTATTCGCGGCAGCCACGGCCGCCTGCCCACGAGCGACGAAAGTGACACCGGGCCGCTCATCCTCTGCTCCACCCCCCGCGCTGTCAGCGGCCGCGTCGCGGCCACCGATGTGAAGTCCCTGCTGCTTCAACTCGCTGGACTCCACTCAAGCAGACACCACTGACAATCCGATCCCGGGAGATCCCATGAGCCGCACAAGCAAGGCCAACGACCCCGAACTCGCCCACAAGCTCAGCAGACGCGGCATGCTCGGCGTCGCCGCCGGCGCGACCGCCGCCGCCATCGTCGGCGCCGCTGCAGGCCCGGCCTCGGCAGCCGCGACGAGTGCCGCCGCCCCCGGCAGGGGCCGCCCCGTCCTGCCCCCCGGCCGCCTCGGCACCCAGCTCTACTCCCTGCGCGACAAGGTCGCCGGCCTCGGCTTCGCGAAGGTCTTCGCCGAGCTGGAGCGCTACGGCTACGACGAGATCGAGTACGCCGGCTACACCCAGGGCACCGGCCCCATCACCCTCGCCCAGCTGAAGCAGCTCGCCCGCGACCACGGGCTGCGCGGCATCGGCAGTCACGTCGGCTATTACTCCAGCGACCCGAACGCCTACACCTTCGCCCAGAACCTCGACAAGGTTCTCGACGACGCCCAGGCGCTCGGCCTGCCGCACATCGGCACCGCATCGGGACCCTTCCGCTACGGCTCCACCGTCGATGCCTGGAAGCGGGCCGCCGAGGAGTTCAACACCTATGGAGCCGCCGCCAAGAAGCGCGGTCTGAAGTTCTACCAGCACAACCACGCCGAGGAGTTCTCCTTCGCCACCGACCAGCCGAACGTCCGTCTCTACGATGTGCTGCTCGCCGAGACCGACCCCGATCTGGTCTACCTCGAAATGGACATCTACTGGGCGTTCGTGGGCCAGTTCCGCTTCGGCAAGCGCGTCGACGGCACCCCAGCCCCCTTCGACCCTCTGCGCTATGTCCTCAAGCAGCCCCACCGCTACCCGCTTTTCCACGTCAAGGACGGCACGCACGACGAGTCCGCCCGCGACGGCTACCGGATGGTGGACGTCGGGGACGGAGACATCGACTACAAGCGCTTCATATCCGCGGTGAACAAGACCCACGGCGGCTACCGCGACCACCACTGGCAGACCGAACACGACAACCCGGTCGAGTCGTTCGCCTTCGCCCGCAAGTCCAGCGACCACCTTCACTCGCTGCGCGAGAAGGGCTGCTGAGGGTTCGTACGGCACCGATTCGGGTCCGTACGGCACCGATTCGGGTCCGCGCGGCGCCGATCCCGCATCGGCGCGGAATCCTGCTACCGGCCAGTAGAGGGAACGTAAGGTTCCGTCCATCATGGGACGCGAACATGCCAAAGGCCCTCCGTCCGTACGGGACGGAGGGCTTCCCCTGAGCTGTTCCGAGACGCAGGAGACCCCCCATGCATGCAGGCAAGTGGAGAATCCGGTCGGTGGCCGCCGCCACCGCGCTGGCGTTCACCATGGCCGCCCCGGTGGCGACGGCCGCGGACTCGACCGGGTCGGACCGCCCGGCGACCCCGGCCGCCACCGCGGCGCAGCAGTCCGGCCGCGCCGGTACGCTGCTCGCCGACGTCGACTACGGGACCTGGCAGCGTGATGTCGCCGACGTCATCGCCGTCGCTCGCCCCTACATCGAGCAGCGCACCGCGAACACCTCCGGTGCGAAGCAGGCGATCGTCCTCGACATCGACAACACTTCGCTCGAGACGGACTTCCACCCTTTCTGGGAGTACCCGACCCCCGCGGTCAAGCCGGTTCTCGACCTGGTGCGATACGCGAAGTCCCGCGGTGTGGACATCTACTTCGTCACCGCCCGCCCGGGCATCATCTACTCGCTCACCGATTACAACCTGAAGAAGGTCGGGTACCCGGTCGACGGCCTTTACGTACGGGATCTGCCCGACCTCTTCGACGAGGTCAGCGCGTACAAGACGGGCAAGCGGGCCGCGATCGAGGCGAAGGGCTACACGATCATCGCCAACATCGGCAACAACGCGACCGATCTCGTGGGCGGCCACGCCGAGAAGACGTTCAAGCTGCCCGACTACAACGGCGACCTGTCGTAGCCGTCGGCACAACCGGGCACACAACGGCGGGGTGGCCGTCACGATCGACAACGGTCGTGTCGGCCACCCCGCGCTCATGGTGCTCATCCCGGGGTGCAGGGGTCGCCTCGACGCCACTGGGACGGCGAGGCTCGTCCACGACCGGCTCGCGACGTCACGCGACATCACGCGACATCACGTGACGTCACCCACAATTGACACCGCGTGCGCTGCCACGCCGTCCCACGTTCACTACCGTCCAGTACGAGACATGAGCCATTGCACCTCCCGCCCCGACTGTGCACCGAGAGCGGAGACCTTCTCATGGCACCCACCCTCACCCTCAAGCCCGGCACCGCATGGGCCGACGCCTGGCAGCGCTGCCTGACCGTCGCCCCCGAGTCCTTCCGTGACGACCGCGTACTGAACCTCTGGGCCGCCCAGTGGCAGGCGGACGGCCGCGCCCTGCCCGCCACCAGCCCGGTCGACGGCAGCCCGATCGCGGGACCGCCGCGCCTGGACGCGGCAGCCGCCCGGCAGGCGGTACGCGCCTCGCTCGACCAGCACCGGGCCTGGTGCCACGTTCCTCTGAGCGATCGCAGGGCCCGCGTCGCCGCCGCCCTCGACTCCCTCACCGAACACCGCGAACTGCTCGCCCTGCTCCTGGTCTGGGAGATCGGCAAGCCGTGGCGGCTCGCCCAGGCCGACGTCGACCGCGCGATCGACGGAGTGCGCTGGTACGTCGACGGCGCCGAGCCCATGCTCGAAGGCCGTACGCCGCTGCCCGGGCCGGTCTCCAACATCGCCAGCTGGAACTACCCGATGTCCGTCCTGGTCCACGCGATGCTCGCGCAGGCCCTGGCCGGGAACGCGGTGATCGCGAAGACCCCGACCGACGGCGGTGTCGCCTGCCTCACCCTGGCCTCCGCTCTCGCCGCCCGTGAAGGCATCCCGATCACCCTGGTCAGCGGCAGCGGCGGCGAGCTCTCCGAGGCCCTGGTCCGCTCCCCGGAGATCGGCTGTGTCTCCTTCGTCGGCGGACGCGACACCGGGGCGCGTATCGCCACGGCTGTGGCCGACCTCGGCAAGCGCCACATCCTGGAACAGGAGGGCCTGAACACCTGGGGCATCTGGAACCACAGTGACTGGGACGCGCTCACCGCGGTGATCCCCAAGCTCTTCGACTACGGCAAGCAGCGGTGCACGGCGTATCCGCGCTTCGTGGTCCAGCGCGAGCTGTTCGCCGACTTCCTGGCGGCCTACCTGCCCGCCGTACGCTCCGTCCGTACGGGCCACCCGCTGGCGGTCGAGCACCCGGACGACTCTCTGCCCACCCTTGACTTCGGCCCCCTGATCAACGCGACGAAGGCCAAGGAACTGGGCGACCAGGTCGCCGAGGCGATCGACCGCGGGGCCGTCCCGCTCCACCGGGGCACCTTGGCGGAAGGCCGTTTCCTGCCCGGCCAGGACACGTCCGCCTACCTCCCGCCGGTCACCCTCCTGGGCCCGCCGCCGTCCTCGCCACTGCACCACGCGGAACCGTTCGGCCCGGTCGACACGATCGTCCTGGTCGACACGGAGGCGGAGCTGCTCGCCGCGATGAACGCCTCCAACGGCGCTCTGGTCGCGACGCTGTCGACCGACGACCCGGCGACGTACGAGCGACTGGCCCCGCAGATCCGCGCCTTCAAGGTCGGCCACGGAAAGCCACGCTCGCGCGGTGACCGCGACGAGCTGTTCGGCGGCTTCGGGGCGTCCTGGCGGGGCGCCTTCGTCGGCGGCGAGCTCCTGATCCGGGCCGTGACGGACGGCCCGGCGGGAGAGCGTCTGCCGGGCAACTTCCCCGACTACCACCTGATGGCGTGACCGCCTAGCCGATGCCCTGGCGGTCGGGCTCCAGCGCGAACGCGCGCTCGGCCGCCTCGGGCACCGTGCGCTCCACGGCCTGAACCAGGAGCGTGCGGTGCCGGAGCAGCGGCTCTCTCCGCTCCTCCGGCGCGAGCAGCAGGAGATCGTCGATCCCGGCCACCAGCCGCCGGGTCACCTGCGGATGCCCCGGCGCGTACAACCGCACCTCCGCCAGCCCCAGATCCACCAGATCGGTCCACCCGGGCACGTCCTGCACGAGGCGAACGTCGCCCTGCCGGTCCCGGTGCTGCACCGTCCCGAGCGGCATCCTCACCACCGCAGCCAGAAACTGCACGATCCGGTCAAGGCACTGCACGGCGGTCGTCGGATCGTTCACGGCGGGCGAGAGCGCACGCAGCGCGATGTCCGACAGCTGCCGCAGCCCGAACCCGAGATCCTGGTGAAAGGAGCGCTCCACCCCCACGGACACGGTGTACCGCAAGGCCTGTCGCGACGGCCAACCCTCCCCGTGCACAGCCAGCACCGGCATGCCGGGCACCACGTAGTCCCCGATCCGCGGAATCAGCCGCAGCACGACGCCGTGCCGCCTGGCCACTCGCACCAGCCGCGCGACATTCACATCCCGCAGCACACCCGCCCGCCCGTGATGCGCGACCCACGCCGTCTCGGGAGCGAGCGGCGCCAGGTCATGGCCGCCGGCCGGCTGCCGGCGCAGCATCTGGAAGGACTCCCGGGCGATGTGGTCGACGACCGGCCCGACCTGCATCAGCCGCAGCATGGCGCTCACATAGGCGACGAAGAGCAGCAGACTCAGCCCGACCAGCGCCATGGTCAGCAGACTCTGCACCAGCGGCACCGAGGTGACCCGCTTCGGATCGGTCTCGCTCTCGTACGAGGTCAGCACCAGCAGCGAGAACAGAAAGGTCGCCAGGAACACCGTCAGCGTCAGCTTGCTGATCCGGCTCCTGACGAAGATCCGCACCACCCGCGGGGTGAGCTGGCCACTCGCCATCTGCACGGCGACCAGCGAGATGCTGAAGACGACACCGATGAAGGTCATCATCGCGGCGCTGACCGTCGTCACGATGGTCTTGCTGTCGTCGGCGATCGCGATGAGATCGCTGATCGTTTCGTATGCCTGCTCGCGCTGCAGATACGCGATGATCTCCGTATCCAGCGCGGAGGCTCCCCACCACAGCGCCAAGGCGCACAGCAGCCCGGCGGCCGGCGCGAACCAGAAGGTGTCCCGCAGATGCTCGCGCAGCAGCGAGAGCGCGCGGGGCGGTCGATAGCGGCGATCACTCACGCACGCGAAGGTATGTCCTGCACTGCGCGTATGCGTGCTGCAACAGACCGTGAGCAGGGCGCCGAGTGGTTGTCGAGATCGTCGCGAACGAGTGAGCGGCACCCCACTGACCACCGGATATACAGGTGAGAGGCACCTCGAAGCCCTGGTATTGTTGTCCATGTCGCCACGGGAAACCGGGGCCGACCACCTAGTCCGGGTGGCGGAATGGCAGACGCGCTAGCTTGAGGTGCTAGTGCCCTTTATCGGGCGTGGGGGTTCAAGTCCCCCCTCGGACACCATTACATTGCGGGATATGCGGATCGTGACTCACTTGTCACGATCCGCTTCTGCGTTGTGCCGCCGGTCGGCTGTAGCGGGCTGGTGCAAAGCATCTGCAAGCGGTTCAACTGATCGATACGGTGATCCCTCGTATGTCGAGGGAGGGGCGCACATGCGTGCAGACACGGTCGATCTCAAGCGGATTTTCGGCAGGGACATCCGGTACAGGGTCCCCCTGTTCCAGCGTCCGTACGTGTGGAACAGGGACGACAACTGGACCGCGCTCTGGGAGGACATCCGCCGCACAGCGGAACACGCTGAGCTGGCGGCCGAGACGGGGGACGCCGTTTTTCCGCACTTCCTCGGGGCCGTGGTCTTCGATGAGATCCCCTACCTGTCATCGAATCTGGAAGCCCGTCAGGTCATCGACGGACAGCAGCGGCTGACGACCCTTCAATTATTCGTGTGTGCCCTCAGGCTGGTGGCCCAGGAGCTGAAGCACGACCGTTCCGTACGCCTCCTCAGCAAGTTCCTCGAGAACGACCAGGATCTGTACGACAGCGTCAAGGACCCCGACCACCGGTTCAAGGTGTGGCCCACAAACGCCGACCGGGATGAATTCCGCTCGGTCATGCGTGGAGATGGCGGCACGGGCCGCCTGGCCGGGGCGGTGCTCTACTTCCAGCAGGGCATCAGCAGCTGGGTTACGGAAGTCTCCCGACCCGAGGAGCGGATCGACGGCCTCGTGCAGACCCTGCGCGAACATCTGCGTCTTGTCATCATTGATCTTGAGGAACACGATGACGCCCAGGTGGTCTTCGAGACGCTCAACAGCCGCGGTACGCCGTTGGAGCACGCGGACCTGGTGAAGAACCTGCTCTTTCGCGAGGCAGAACATGGCGGTGCCGACGTACACCGCCTCTACGACTCGTACTGGGCGCCGTTCGACCAGGACGAGTGGCGGACCGACCAGACCACCGGACGGATCACCCGCAGCCGCCTTGACGTCTTCCTCACCCACTGGCTGAGCATGCGCACGCAGCGGGAGTTCACGTTCCCGGCCCTGTTCAAGGAGTTCGAGCGCTGGCAGCGCACTCGCAAGGGGGCTGTCGAGGACATCTTTGCCGAGCTGTCACACTATGCGGGCATCTACGACGAGCTCGATTCGCACACCCCGCACGGGGTCGAGGGCCGATTTCTCTACCGCATGAAGGTCATGCAGGTCTCCACGCCCATGCCGCTGCTCCTCTGTCTGTACGGACTCGGTGACCAGCTCTCCGTACCGCGCCGGCGACGGGCTGTTCGGGCCCTCGACAGCTATCTGGTGAGACGCGCCGTCCTCAACCTCAGCAACAAGGACTACAACCACGTCTTCCGGGAGCTCGTGACGGCGGCGTCTCTGCAGCCGGAACGGGCGGACGAAGCCATCGTCAAGACGCTGGCAGGCATGCAGGGCCACCACCGTCAGTGGCCATCGGACGAGGCCTTCCAGTCCGTCCTCGAAAACGATCCGATCTATGCGCGCCTGTACCGGCACCGTGTCCGCATCCTCCTTGAGGCGCTGGAGGATGCGCTGCGTTCGGATCTGACGGAACAGCTCACCGTCCCGGACGGGGAACACTTCGGCGCCAAGCTCACCATCGAGCACGTCATGCCACAGAGTTGGCAGGACCACTGGCCCATCAGCGACGACAGCACCGAAGGGTGGGCGGTTCGTGATGAGCTCGTTCACACCCTGGGCAACCTCACCCTTGCCACCGGCAAGCTCAATCCGGCGCTCGGCAACATGGGATGGGACGACAAGCGGAACTGGCTCAGCGAGCACAGCCTGCTGCGGCTCACTCACGGCACTCTGCTCACCCCACCGCCCGGCGCCGCCAAGGAGCATTGGGGGCAAGGGTGGGACGAGCAACTCATCCGGCAGCGAGGCCACTACCTCGCGGGGATCGCGCGTCGGGTCTGGCCATCGGCGGCTGAACTGCTCGCCGAGGACGGCATCAGTGGGTAGGGGAGGCCCTGACGTCGTTGTGGGTGTCCACTGGCCGGCATCTCTCACGACGGCCCGTCTGGTTCTGCGTCCCATCGAGACCTCTGATGTGCCGGCCATCTCGCGTCTGTGGACGGATCCAGAGGTGCGCCGCCATCTCGGCGGGCCCGTCGCCGAGGACGAAGTCCGCGTCCGGGAGCAGCGCTGCGTCGCTGCCCCAGGTGCGTTCAGCGTGGTGCGGCGTGCGGACGGCGTCGTCGTCGGACTGGTGACGGTGCAGCCGGGAGCACGGGACGGCCGGACGGAGGTCTCGTATCAACTGCTCCCGGAGTACTGGGGCTGTGGTTATGCCCGCGAAGCAGTGGCCGCCTCCGTCGACTGGGCGCTGGACGAGGTGCCTTCGGTCGCCGCCGCTGTGGTGGCGGTGACCCAGGAGGCCAACCGCCGCTCCCGGCGGTTGCTCGAAGGACTCGGCGCCGTCCTGGTCGACACGTTCGTCGAATGGGGTGAACAGCAGGTGCTGTACGTCCTCGAGAGGCAGAGCATGCCCGCCGCCGACTGACCGCGAGGGCTGAGGCGGCCGCGCGGACGACCGTTCTCAGGCAGGTCTGTGTTCAGGCAGAAAAGGAGGTCGGTCAAGGCCGCTCCGGAGTCCCGTCCCGATCGCTCAACTACGCCGACTCAGGCGCCTGGTTCACGGGGGAGGGGGGCTCCTGGCCGCCGGCCGTGATCCGGTGGCCTGGGGTATGGGCGACGAACAGCAGGCACCGTTCGGACATCATGTCCGCCTCGTGCTGAAGCCGGTCCACATCGATCGGGGTGACCGCACGCGGGAAGGGCAAGACCCCGTCGTCGACGCCGATGACGGGCGGCGATCCGGCGAGGGCGCTGCCTCACCGACTTTGGGTCCGGCCCCTACACGACCTCAGGGTTGAGCGTGTCGAAGTAGACGCAGTCGCTGCTTTGGTCAAAGTGGAATTGCCCCTGGTAGACCGATTTGGTTATATACCGGTCATAGCGGGGGCTGCTCATCCACTCAGGGTGTTCAGGAAGGAATTGCTCCAGCATTTCCGGCACCTTTGGCGGGCTGCCGAGGGCAAAGCCGTACGCCGGACTCCCGACGATCGATGTGGCTGCGCCTGCCGGCAGCTGCGCGATTCCGACAACTCGGATCTGAGGATCCTGGTCGGGGATGGGCTCACGTCCGGAGTCGTTCGGGTTGAAGCCGAGCCAACGTGGATCGGAGAGCTGCCCGACGGGGCGGAATCGACGCAGCAGTGGTTCAGTGTCTTTGCGCACTCTCACGCGATCAGGGACGGGCGAGTCACCGGTGGCGGCATAGACGCCAGTCCCGCCGCCCAGCACAGCCACCCCACTCAGGACGAACAGCATGCGGCGGCTCAGAAAGCTAGGTCTGGTCACTCGCGTTGCCCCCTAGTCCGGAGGGCGGATCTTATCCCGTCACCCAAGTCTCAACCCCGGG
Organism: Streptomyces sp. NPDC048479; assembly: GCF_040651435.1. Lineage (NCBI taxonomy): Bacteria > Bacillati > Actinomycetota > Actinomycetes > Kitasatosporales > Streptomycetaceae > Streptomyces > Streptomyces sp. NPDC048479. The sequence goes on along the minus strand of NZ_JBEZKA010000002.1, from coordinate 136,602 downwards.
ACGAACAGATCAGCAGCCCAATCAGGCGCCGCCCTCCCCGGCGAGGCTGTCAAGCCTGTCCAGTTCGTCCAGTACGAGGGCGGCATGCAGCGCGGCGTCCGGGACCGGGTGCAGCAGCGCCCGTACTTCTCCCGAGCGGTCGAGGACAACGGCGGCCCTGGCGAACAGGATCCGGTCGCCCACCTGGACCTCGGGCGCCCCCACCGCGCGGCCGAGCGTCAGTTGGCTGTCACCGACGAGCGGATAGCCGAGGTCGCGCTCCTTTGCGAAGGCGGACAAATGGCCCGGTGTGTGAGCACTGACGCCGAGTACACGGGCGTCGGCCCGTGCGAAACGCGCCGCAGCGTCGCGCACGGAGCACAGCCCGGTCGTGCAGCCGGCCAGCTCAGGGAGCACCTCCCCGATGCCCGGCTCTGTGATGAAGAACAACACGGTCCACCTGTGATCCGGTGAGGGAACAGCAACTGAGCCTTCGGAGGTCTCGACGATGTGGTCCATGAAGGTCCTTGCTGGTGGTTGTTCGGATGGCGGAACGGAATCAGACCGTCTCCGCCTGCTGCCCAGGTTCTCAGGGGTGAGCATGCAGTGCCGGTTGGATGTCCCGTTCGAATCCGGACCATAAACGACAAGATCAGCGCGTGTACAGCGCGTCGATGTCCGCCGCGTACGCCCCCGCGATCGCCCGCCGCTTGAGCTTCAGCGTCGGTGTCATCAGACCGGCGTCCAGACTGAATTCGTTCGGCAGGATCCGGAACGCCCGGATGGACTCCGCCCTCGAAACCCGGGTGTTGGCCCGCGAGACGGCCCGCTGGATCTGCGCCCGCAGGTCCTGGTCGTCCGTCATCGCCGTTGTGTCCGACGGCTGCTTCCCCTTCAGCGCCTGCCAGTGCGCCAGCGCCTCAGGGTCCACCGTGATGAGCGCCGCGATGTACGGCTGGTCGTCGCCCACGATCAGACACTGCGAGATCAGCGGATGGTGGCGCAGCTGCTCCTCCAGGGGCAACGGGGCCACACTCTTGCCGCCGCTGGTGATGATGACGTCTTTCTTGCGCCCCGTGATGACGAGATAGCCCTCGTCGTCGAGGTGGCCCATGTCGCCGGTGGCGAACCACCCGTCGCGCAGCACCGCTTCGGTGGCCTTGGGGTTGTTGAGGTAGCCGGCGAAGACCGTGTCGCCGCGTACCCACACCTCGCCGTCAGTCGCGATGTGTACCGCGCAGCCCGGAATCGGCCGGCCCACCGTGCCGAATCTGACCGCTCCCGGCGGCTGGGCCGTGATCCCGCCCGCGGTCTCCGTGAGGCCGTACCCGTCGTACACGGTGACGCCCATGCCCGCGAAGAACAGCCCCAGCTCCCTCCGCAGCGTCGAGCCGCCGGACACCGCGTTGCGTACCTGGCCGCCCAGTACGGCGCGCAGTTTGCTGTACACCAGGTGGTCGTAAACGGAGTGCAGGACCTTCAGGGTCGGGCTCGGGCCGTGGCCCGAGCCGATGGAGTGGCGTTCCACGGCCTCGGCGTAGCGCACCGCGACGGCCGCGGCCTTGTCGAAGAGGCTGACGCGACCCGCATCCTCGGCGGTGCGGCGGGCCTTGTGGAAGATCTTCTCGAAGATGTACGGCACGGCGAAGAGGAACGTGGGCTGGAAGGACGCCAGGGCGGGGAGCAGCGTCTCGGGCGTCAGATCCGGCTGGTGGCCGAGGCGGACGCCGCCACGCAGACAGGCGACCACGACCATCAGTCCGTAGATATGGGCTACGGGGAGGAAGTTGAGGATCGCCGGCTGCACACCCGGCTCGGCGATGATCCCGCCCCAGCCTTCGAGGAGGATGTCGCATTCGGCGGCGAGATTGGCGTGGGTGATGAGGCAGCCCTTGGGCGTTCCGGTGGTGCCGGAGGTGTAGCAGATCGCGGCGACCTGGTCCGGCAGTACGGCGGCGCGGTGACGGTGGATCAGGTCGTCGTCCATGCCGAGGCCCTGGTGGATCAGGGCCGGCACACAGCCCAGGTCCATCTGCCAGATCGCGGACAGCTGGATCTCCGCGTCGGATGCCGCCGCCACGGTCATCGCATGGTTCTCGTGCTCGACCACGATGGCCCGGACCTGGGCGTCGTACAGGATCCAGCGCACCTGCTCGATGGACGACGTGGGGTAGACCGGAACGATCTCTGCGCCGACGGACCACAGGGCGTACGCCAGAACCGTCCACTCATAGCGCGTACGGGACATCAGCGCGACCCGGTCGCCGAACCGGATGCCGTTGGCCAGGAAACCCTTGGCCACGGCCAGGACTTCGTCGCGGAACTGCTTCGCGGTCGTCGGTTCCCAGTCGCCCGACGGTGTCGACGTCCGGCGGGAGAACTGCACCAGGGAGGGGTCGTGCTCAGCGGTTTCGTAGACCGAGTCGGCGAGACTCCCCGACCGCGGAGGTTCGGCACGGCGCGGAGGACCGATACCCGGCATATGGCGTCTCCCTTCCCCGAGTTGGGGCGCCGCACTGTTCAACTCAGGGAGCGAAAGGTACCTGTCGGAAGCACTTTTGCCTAGTTTCGGGGCACATCGAGCGTCAGCCGGCGGTCGGCTCCTGGACCCTGACGCGCCACAGCCACCGTATGTCCCGTCCGAAGGACCAGATCAGCAGCACCAGTGCCATGAGGACCGCCGCGAAAGCCGGCAGAGGCGGGAGGATCCCCGCGCCGGCCACGAGCAGCACGATCCCTTGCAGCGCGGCCACTGTCTTACGGGCCGTGCTCGGGGGCAGCGGCCCGTACGACAGCCACGGCATCACCCGGGCCGCCGCCACGAAGGCGTACCGCAGGGCGCCGATCAGCAGCACCCATGGGCCCATCGAGGTGGCGACATAGATGCTGAGCACCAGGATGAGGAACGCGTCGACCTCCATGTCGAAGCGTGCCCCCAGGGCGGACGAGGTGCCGGTGCGCCGGGCGACCTTGCCGTCGACCGCGTCGAGGATCAGCGCCACCGTCGTGAGAGCGACCAGAACCGTGACCGGCGGCGGACTCTCGAAGGAGTCCGCGACCAGCGCGGTCACACCCCCGACGAGCGTCGCGCGGGCCAGTGTGACGCGGTTGGCCGCTCCGAAGGACTGGAGCCACGACCGGCGCAGGGCGCGGGTGAGCACGGCCCAGGTGCCGACCGCGAAGGCCAGGCCCGTCAGCCAGCCCGCGGGCCCCAGACCGATTGCCGTGCCGAGCAGGGCCAACAGGAGGACCTGGGCGCCCGCTCCCACGGCGGTCTCGTGCCGCAGCAGCCTCGTGTCGTACGCGTTGTTCAAGGCCACCGTGCATCCTCCGGCCGAGTGACAGATCCATGAGCGCCGCGTACCGTGTGCGCGGCTTCTTAAAGATCAGTACGCGAATCGTCGCCCGATTGCTCAGGAGACGCCAATGGAACGTGAGGCCCGAGCCTTCTGGCTTCGTTCGCCCGGTCATGGCGAGATACGGGATGTCCGCCTGCCGGAGCCCGGCGATGGCGACGTTGTGGTGCGCACCCTCTGTTCCGGTGTGAGTCGTGGAACGGAGACCCTTGTCTTCCGTGGCGGCGTGCCGGAGAGCCAGCACTCCACGATGCGGGCACCGTTCCAGGACGGCGACTTCCCCGGGCCCGTCAAGTACGGCTATCTCAATGTCGGCCTTGTCGAAGAAGGACCGCGGCACCTGCTGGGCCGAACGGTATTCTGCCTCTACCCGCACCAGACCCGGTACGTCGTACCCGCCGGCGCCGTGACGCCCGTCCCGGACAGCGTCCCCGCCCCGCGAGCGGTGCTGGCCGGCACGGTGGAGACCGCGGTGAACGCCCTGTGGGACGCCGCGCCGCTGATCGGCGACCGTATCGCCGTCGTGGGCGGGGGCATGGTCGGCTGCAGCGTCGCCGCCGTCCTGGCCCAGTACCCGGCCGTGCGCGTCCAACTGGTCGACGCGGATCCTCAGCGCGCCGGCATCGCCAGGGCGCTCGGCGTCGACTTCGCGCTCCCCGAGGAGGCCGCGGACGACTGCGATCTTGTCGTCCACGCCAGCGCCACGGAGGCAGGACTCGCGCGCTCGCTGGAACTCCTCGCCCCGGAGGGGACGGTTCTCGAACTGAGCTGGTATGGCGACCGGCGGATCAGCCTGCCGCTGGGCGAGGCCTTCCACTCCCGCCGCCTGGTCGTGCGCAGCAGCCAGGTGGGGACGGTGTCCCCGGCCCGGAGCTCCCGCCGGTCCTTCGCCGACCGGCTCGCGATCGCGCTCGACCTGCTCGCCGACCCCGCCTTCGACGCACTGGTCACCGGTGAATGCGCCTTCGACGAACTGCTGGAGGTGCTGCCGAGGCTCGCCTCCGGAGAGCTGCCCGGGCTGTGCCACCGCGTTCTGTACGACGCAGCCGCAGATCCGGCCTGAACAAGCTGCAGATCTGGCCTGAACAAGGAGGCCAGGTCGGCCGTACTACACGACAGGCCCGGCAAAAAAGGGCCGGACGCGCCGCACCTGGAGGGTCGCCCGTTGTTCAGCATCACCGTCCGTGATCACATCATGATCGCTCACAGCTTCCACGGAGAGGTCTTCGGACCCGCGCAGCGCCTGCACGGAGCGACGTTCCTCGTGGACGCCACCTTCCGCCGCGCCGAGCTGGACGCCGACAACATCGTCGTCGACATCGGACTGGCCACTCAGGAGCTCGGGACCGTCGTCGGCGAGCTGAACTACCGCAATCTCGACGACGAACCCGACTTCGCCGGCACCAACACCAGTACGGAATTCCTGGCCAAGATCATCGCCGACCGCCTCGCCGACCGGGTGCACGCAGGAGCACTGGGCGAGGGCGCCCGCGATCTGGCCGGCGTCGCGGTCACCCTGCACGAATCGCACATCGCCTGGGCGAGTTACGAGCGGACCCTGTGAACCGCGCCGCCGTTACCACCGTGACCGCACGCTCCGTGCACATCGTGATGCCCGGCGGCGTCGACGACCCGGCCGCGCCGAGTGGCGGCAATGTCTACGACCGCCGGTTGTGCCGGGACCTGCCCGGCATCGGCTGGCAGGTCCACGAACACACCGTCGCGGGCACCTGGCCACAGCCCGGAGCGGCCGCTCGCGCCGAGCTGTCCCGCATCCTGGCGGAGTCGGCGGACGGCACCGTCGTCCTCCTCGACGGACTCGTCGCCTGCGCCGTTCCCGACATCGTCGTCCGCGAGACCGAACGGCTGCGCCTGGTGGTACTGGTGCACCTGCCGCTGGGCGACGAGACAGGACTCGTCCCCGCCCGGGCGGCGGACCTGGACGCCCTGGAGCGCGAAACTCTGCGCGCCGTTCCGGCGGTCGTGGCGACCAGCAACTGGGCGGCCCGCCGGCTCGTGGCCCACCACCGGCTCGCCTCCGGCCGGGTCCATGTCGCCGCCCCCGGCGCCGACATCGAGCCTTCGGCGCCCGGCACCGACGGAGCCTCGCGGCTGCTGTGCGTCGCCTCCGTGACCCCGCGCAAGGGGCAGTACCGGCTGGTGAAGGCACTTGCGGCCGTCGCGGACCTGCCCTGGACCTGTGAATGCGTCGGCGGCCTCGACCAGGATCCCGGATATGTCGCCAGTCTGAGGGAGCTGATCGAGAAGTCCGGTCTCGGCGACCGGGTCCACCTCGCCGGACCGCAGGCCGGCGCGGAGCTGGACGCGAGTTACGCCGCCGCCGACCTCATGGTGCTCACCTCGTACGCCGAAACGTACGGCATGGCCGTGACCGAGGCACTCGCGCGCGGTATTCCCGTGCTGGCGACGGCCGTCGGCGGGCTCCCGGAGGCCGTCGGGCGCGCGCCCGACGGCAGCGTGCCGGGCATGCTCGTACCGTCGGAAGACCCCGCGGCACTCCCGACGGCGCTGCGTCGCTGGTTCGGAGAGCCCGGCCTGCGGCGCCGGTTGAAGACGGCCGCACGCGACCGGCGCACCGCGCTGGACGGTTGGGAGACGACGGCGCGGAATCTGGCCGGCGCGCTCGAACAACTCCGACTCGAACCCCGGAGGGCCGCGTGAGTACGACCGACGCGCCTGGATATGCACCCGAGTGGCTGGAGCTGCGGGAGGGCGCCGACGCGGCCGCCCGCGCAGCCGGACTCCTCGAGCCGCTCCAACACTGGTTGACGGGTCAGGAGCGAGGGGCCGACGGGATCGTGATCCGCGATCTCGGCTGCGGCACCGGCTCCATGGGACGCTGGCTCGCACCCCGGCTGAACGGTCCCCAGCACTGGATCCTGCACGACCACGACCCCGGTCTGCTCGACCTGGCCGCCGTGCGAACGCCCCGTACGGCGGCAGACGGCAGCTGCGTGACGGTGGCGACGGAACGAGGTGACATCGCACGCCTGACCGCGGAAGACCTGGACGGAGCCTCGCTGTTGACGGCCTCCGCTCTGCTGGACGTGCTCACCCGCGACGAGGTGGACGGGATCGCCGCGGCCTGCGCGGAAGCCGGCTGCCCGGCCCTGCTGGCCCTCTCCGTGGTGGGGCGGGTCGAGCTGACACCGGCCGATCCGCTGGACGCGGAGTTCGCCGAAGCGTTCGACGCCCACCAGCGCCGCAGCGGGCTGCTCGGACCCGATGCCGTGTCGGTGGCCTCCGTGGCCTTCGCACGGCAAGGGGCGATGGTACGGGTGCTGGCCAGCCCGTGGCGGCTCGGCGCCGATGAGTCGGCGTTGATGGCGGAGTGGCTACGGGGCTGGGTCGGCGCGGCCTGTGAGGAGCGCCCGGCCCTGGCGCAGCGCGCCGACGCGTATCTGCGCCGCCGCCTGGAGGCGTGCGCGGCGGGGGAGTTGCGGGTGGTGGTGTACCACAGCGATCTCCTGGCGCTGCCCCGGCCTGCGGGCGGGACATCATGAGCGCGCAGACGGTCCGGGCCCGGGTCGGCACGATCGCCGGAGCGGGCATCCTCGCGGTGCTGGTGTGGCGTCTTGGCACCGGCGCCTTCCTGGACGGGCTGAGCAGGATCGACGGCCCGACCCTCCTTGCCGCTCTCGGACTCGGCCTGCTCACCACCGTGTTCAGCGCCTGGCGCTGGCGCCTCGTCGCTCACGGCCTGAGCATCCGGCTGCCACTGGGCCGGGCCGTCGCCGACTACTACCGAGCCCTGTTCCTGAACGCGGCGCTGCCCGGCGGCGTACTCGGCGATGTGCACCGCGCGGTGCGGCACGGGCAGAACACGGGTGACGTCGGCCGCGGCGTGCGCGCGGTCGTCCTCGAACGGACCGCGGGCCAGCTGGTCCTGATCGCGGTCGGTGTGACGGTACTGGTCGCCCAGCCGTCCCCGGCCCTGGCGGATACCCATCACCTCGCCACGTCGCCGGTGATCGCTCTGGCCCTCGCCGTGGTGGGCGGGCTGATGGTCACCGTCGCCGTACGTCTCGGCAGGAAGCCGGGCACATCCCGATGGCGTCGGGCGGTCCGAGCCGCGCTGGCCGAAGCGCGGCTCGGACTGCTCGCCCGCAGAAGCTGGCCGGGAGTGGTGGTGTCGTCCGTCGTGGTGCTCGCGGGGCACCTCGGCACATTCCTTCTCGCCGCCCGGGCAGCCGGGTCAACGGCTCCGTTCGCCCAGCTCGTGCCCCTGATGGTGCTGGCCCTGCTCGCCATGGCGCTGCCGCTGAACGTTGGTGGCTGGGGCCCCAGGGAAGGCGTCACCGCCTGGGCCTTCGGCGCCGCCGGCCTGGGCGCCGCCCAGGGGCTGACCGTCGCCGTGGTCTACGGAGTGCTCACCTTCGCCGCGAGCCTGCCCGGTATCGGGGTGATCGCCGGTCAGTGGCTCGCCCGTCTGCGGCGCCCGCAGCTCCAGCTCGAACAGCGTGTCCTCGCCGAGGACGGCGCGTCGCACCGGCGGGCGAAGGGCGTTCCGCATCACCGGCTGACCGGCGAAGCGGAGCCCCGGGATGCCGTCGCCGAGCAGGACCGGTGCCACGGTGACGTAGAGCCGGTGCAGGGCCCCCTCGCCCAGGAAACGCGACACGGTGACACCGCCGCCCTCGATCAGCACCCGGCCAAGGCCGCGCCGGGCGAGCGCCTGCACCAGCCGGTTCGGGGCGAACGCGTCGCTGTCCGGCAGCGTCAGGATGTCGACGCCGTCCGGAACGGCCTCGCGGTGGTCACTGCCCGCGCCCACCACCCACAGGGTCGGTGCTGCCCCGTCGGTGAACACCCGGTGACTCAGCGGTACGCGGCCGTGCGGATCGACGACGACGCGCACCGGGTTGGCCCCGGGGCAGGCACGCACGGTCAGTTGGGGGTCGTCGGCGACAGCGGTGCCTGCCCCGACGACCACCGCGTCGGCGAGCGCACGCAGGCGGTGCAGATGGCAGCGGTCCTCCTCGCCGGTGACATAGTCGGCGTCGCCGGTACGGGTCGCGATGAACCCGTCCAGGCTCTGCCCGAGTTGGGCGAAAGTGAGGTGCGGACCGGCCAGGCACAGCGGCAGATAGCGGTCGGCGAGCAACTCCGCCTCGGGCGAGGCCTCCTGCCTCCAGCGCCGTCCGCCGTCCGCTCCCCGGACCAGCCCGGCGGCCTCGGCGTCCGGCTCGGACCGGATGCCCCGCAGCCGCTCCCAGGCCTCTGCAGCGTCGAGTACGGTGCTGCGGTCGGTCATCGCGTCTCCCGCGGGGTGAGAAGTGAGACGTACTCACCGAAGGAGTCGACAAGTCCGGCCAGCAACTCCTTCCCCTTCTCGGCGGAGGCCATTGACGGACGGCCGATGACACCGGACTCCGTATAGGAAGGCATGCCCAGAGTGAGTAGGTGCTTACGGTCGTCGGCAAGGAAGTCGGCGGTTTCATAACCGGAGCGGACGAGTTCGGGGTGGGCGTGCAGCAGAATCGATGTCTCTACTTCACCCGCGTGCATATCGCTGTGCGACGGGGTCTGGACACCAGCCCTGACCCGTGCCGCATCCCAGTCCGCCGAGCCCGGGAAAAGCGCCATACGGATCCCGCTGCCGGCGGATTCCTGAACCACATTGCGCAGTACGTAATTTCCGCCGTGCCCGTTCACCAGAATCAGGGCGCCGACACCGGACCGGCGGAGCGAGTCGGCTATATCCCGTACGACGGCGTAGAGGGTCGCGGCGGAAATGCTCACGGTTCCGGGCCAGGCAGCATGCTCGTGCGAGCAGGAGAACGTCAGCGGAGGAAGGAGGTGAACCGGATGGGCGGCAGCGACCTCCCCGGCGATGGTGGAGGCGATGACCGTGTCTGTCACCAGGGGGAGAAACGCCCCGTGCTGCTCGAAGCTGCCGATGGGAAGGACGGCGACATCGGCCTGCCGGGTCCTCACGTCCTCCGTGGAGTCCAGTGGCCACAGGCCCCATGGCTGTGGCGTTCCCGAACCGCTCATGTCTTTCCGGCCTTTCGTTGTGCACTCTGCGCGCCCGTGGTCGAACGTGATGAAACGGGCAGCCAGTTGATGTACCTTCGCCATTTTCCCTCACACTGCCGGAAGTTTGCCAGATAGGATCAGGGTCATGACAGAAAGTGATGGCGTGCTCGTTGACAGTGTTCGTCCATCAGGTGTCGAACGAGTGGTGGAAGTGCGGCTGGCCACCATGCACGGCGAGTTTCTCGCTATCGGCTACCTGGACCGCGAAAGCGGCGATGAACAAATGGTGCTGGTATACGGCGATATCGAGAGAGACGGAGCGCTGACCCGTGTGCATTCCGAGTGTCTGACCGGAGATGTCTTCGGGTCCAAGCACTGTGAATGCGGCGACCAGCTGTCCGCCGCGCTGCACACCATCGTGACGGAGGGGCGCGGCATTCTCGTCTATCTCCAGGGGCACGAGGGCCGAGGAATCGGTCTGTTGGGCAAGCTCCGGGCGATGAAGCTCCAAGCGGAGGGTCTTGACACGGTTGAGGCGAATCTCGCCCTCGGGTTCCCGGCCGACGCCCGCGACTACCGGGTCGCGGCGGACATCCTGCACGACCTCGGTGTGCACTCCGTGCGGCTGCTGTCGAACAACCCGCTCAAGAGCGAAGCGCTGCTGCGGTACGGCATCAAAATCGCCGAGCCGGTTCCGCTGCTGATCCCGCCGCGCGAAGAGAACATGGCCTACTTGTGGACCAAGCGGGAACGCCTCGATCATTTCTTGCCGCACTTGGACGGCGCAGCCGACGGTTAGGGGTGCCTCGCGGCTACTCGAACCGCGTGGTGTCGCCGGCCCCTCGGCGTACGATCTCCAGTTCGCCGCCGGAGAAGTCGATGACCGTGGTCGGCTCGGTGCCGCAGTCGCCCGAGTCGACCACGGCGTCCACCACATGGTCGAGTCGTTCCTTGATCTCCCAGCCCTGTGTCATCGGCTCGTCCTCGTCGGGCAGGAGCAGGGTGCTGGAGAGCAGCGGCTCGCCGAGGTCGGCGAGCAGAGCCTGAGCAACGACATGGTCAGGAATCCGGACTCCTACCGTCTTCTTCTTCGGGTGCAGCAACTGGCGCGGCACCTCCTTCGTCGCAGGCAGGATGAAGGTGTAACGGCCGGGCGTCGCCGCCTTGATCGCGCGGAACACGTCGTTGTCGATGTGCACGAACTGACCCAGCTGCGCGAAGTTCTGGCACACAAGGGTGAAGTGGTGACGATCGTCGAGGTTCCGGATCGACCGGATCCGGCTGATGCCGTCACGACTGCCCAGCTGGCATCCCAATGCGTAGCAGGAGTCTGTCGGGTACGCGACGAGCGCGCCGGATCGGATGCTGTCGGCCACATTGCTGATGGTGCGCCGCTGAGGATTCTCGGGGTGCACGTCGAAGTACTTCGCCATTCACCAAGTCTAATGGCCCGTCCCGTAAATGATCTCCGACTGGGTGCGGGCACGGCCGAGTGGTTGGTGATCGGGCTGTCTGTCCGGCGAGATTCCCGGGCACCGCGACCAGCAGCAGCATGTCCTCCAGGGGCCGGCCCCAAAGCCTGCCCCTGGAGGACAGCGCTAGCTCCCTCGCGCCGCAGAACGGTCTCCGGCTTGCGGAACTGACGACAGAGAACTGTGCACCTTCGAGGTTTCGAGGTCTGCCGTCACAAACGGACCAACAGGACCCTTGCTTCATGCGCGGTCAGACGTCGGACGTACTCGGCTAGTCCCGGAAGACGTCCTTGATCTTCTCCTTCGCCTGGCGGGCGTCACCCTTGACCTGATCGGCACGGCCTTCGGCGGTCATCCGCTCGTTGCCCACCGTCCGGCCCGCCGTCTCCTTGGTCTTGCCCTTGGCCTGCTCGGCCTTCGCCTTGGCCTTCTCATCGGCAGCCACAGTGCTCACATCCCAACAATCGACATCAGCAGTTCGTCCTTCGTGTGACCTCAATACGTGGTCGCAAACTCGCGCAGCCCGCGCTTCTGGTAATCGAGGCGAGATCCGGCCATGCGGGTAGCCCAGTGCACACGGGGACGCGCCCAGGGGATCTGCGCCTCCAACGCACCGCCGCCCCGGCCGCTTCAGAAAGAATCTCGTTCTTCCGTGTGAGGAAGAGGATGCAGGGAACTCGGTCGGAGTCGCCGCACCGAAAGGCAGCGCGTCTTATCGGCGTGATGCGCGGCGGTTATCGATTCAACTGTTTTCCCGCGTCTTCAATGTGAGGGAGTTTCTATGAGTGAGCACATCTGGGGCTACGTTCCGACCGCAGGCCACACCCCGGACGACGATCTGACGGGCTACAAGGTCGAGGCCACCGACGGGCACATCGGCAAGGTCGACAAGCACTCCACCGAGGTCGGCTCGCAGTACATCGTCGTCGACACCGGTGTCTGGATCTTCGGCAAGGAGGTCATGCTCCCGGCCGGCACGATCACCACCATCGACCACGCGGACAAGACGATCCGGGTCTCCCGCTCCAAGGACGAGATCAAGGCCTCGCCCGAGTTCGACAAGGAAAAGCACCTCGGTGACCCCGCCTACCGCGATCAGCTCGGCGGCTACTACAGCTCCGGTCACTGACGGAAAATGCATGCGGCCCGGTCCGGGCGCGGATTCCTGACGGGGTCCGCGCCCGGCGCATGCGCAGCCGCGGAACGAAAGGCGTTTCTGACGTTACGGAGGGTGCGTTCGCCTTCAGCTCTGCCTGACCAGCTGATGTGCGCCACATCAGACATAGCACTTCTGGATTGGGATGAAGAGAAGCAGCAGGCGAATTACCAGACCATGTCAAAGGGGCGGTTCGCTGTTGTCGCCGCCGGCCCACGGATTCTGGCCCTGCGCGGCAGGCAGGGAATGAGACCTCCGAACGCAGCTCGGTCATGGAGCCGGTGGCGCCACTCATTGGCGTCCGGAGCGGGCTGGGCCGTCAGCACCGGGTTCGGGCCCGCGATGAAGGCCCGCACTTCGGGTCTCATCTTCGAATGATCGGCCGCTGTGGCCGGCCATCACGCCATCTGGCGGCGCACCAGTTCGTGCAGATGGCCGCCCGCACGCGCAAGCAGTTCGGACGGTGCGCCCTCCTCGACGACCCGGCCGTCCGACATGACGATCACGCGGTCGGCGTCCATGACCGTGGAGAGCCGGTGGGCGATCACCAGCCGGCTCGCGCTCAGCCTGCGGGTGCTCTCGATCACGATGCGCTGGGTCTCGTTGTCCAGCGCGCTGGTGGCCTCGTCGAAGAAGAGGATGCGCGGGCGGCGAATGAGGGCCTGGGCGATCATCAGGCGTTGGCGCTGGCCGCCGGAGATCGCACCGCTGCCGGCGATCATGGTGTGCAGACCCATCGGCATGCGCTTGATGTCCTCGGCGAGGCCGGCCATCTCGGCGGCCTCCCACGCCTCTTCCTGGCTGAAGGCCTCGGCGCCGCAGATGCAGTCCAGGATCGATCCGGTGAGCGGCTGCGCGTTCTGCAGGACCACCCCGCACTGACGGCGTACCGCCGACTGGTCCAGAGCGGCCAGATCCTGGCCGTCGTAGAGCACGCTGCCCGAGGCCGGCTTGTCGAAGCCGATCAGGAGCCGGAGCAGTGTCGACTTCCCGCAGCCGCTGGGGCCGACGATCGCCACGAACTCGCCCGGCTGCACCTGAAGCGACACGTCGTCGAGGACGAGTGGGCCGTCGTCGGAGTAGCGGAAGGAGAGCTTTCGGGCCTCGATCCCGCCGGAGAGTGCGCCGGGCTGCGCGCTGGTGCCGCGGACCTCCGGCGCCTCGTCCAGGACCGGCTTGACCTGTTCGAACATGGGCAGGACGGCAGCGGCCGAGACCAGCGCCCCGGAGATCTGCGTGACCGAGGTCAGCAGCATCGTCACCGAGGTGTTGAAGGTGAGGAACTCGCCGGCCGACATGCTGCCGCGGGCGGGACCGGCCAGCAGCATGAACATGAGGAGCGAACAGAGCGGCAGGTAGACCGCGTCGAGGACCGTGGTCAGGTTCCTGATCCGGCCCGCCCGCTGCTGCAGTTCGCGGGAGCGGGCGAACTCCCGGGCCCAGGCGGCGTACGCGAAGCTTTCCGCCGCGGCGACGCGCAGCTTGGGAAGTCCGCGCAGGGTCTGGAACGCCTGGTTGTTCAGCTTGTTGCCGAGCTCGACCAGCTGCCGCTGCCACCGCAGCTGCCACATGCCCATCCCGAGGAACACGGCTCCGATGACGACCAGCATGGCGATCGCCGCCAGCGCCAGCGGCACGCTGTAGCAGAGCAGCAGAACGAGGTTCATCGCACCGACCGTGCCTGCCTGTACGGCCACCGGGCCGATGCCGGACAGCACCCGCCGGATGGTGCTGATCCCCATCGCCGCACTGGCCAGCTCTCCGGTGGAGCGCTCGGTGAAGAACTTCGTCGGCAGCCGCAACAGCCGGTCCCATACGGCCGGCTGGAGCGCGCTCTCCATACGCCCTTCCATCCGCAGCACGGTCAGGTTCTGCAACAGCATGAAAGCGGCGGAGACAATGCTGGCGATCATGACGGCCAGTGAGAGCTGGACGATGAGGCTTCTCTCGGCCGTCGGTACGTACACGCCGAGCACCTGGCCGGTCGCGATCGGCACCAGCGCACCGAGAGCGACCGTCACCAGCCCGGCCAGGGCCAGATTGCGCACGTCGGTGCCGGAGTCGCGCATGCTGAAGCGGAGCAGCCGCCACGGGGTCATGGGACGTTCCGGCAGCGGGCGGTAGAACATCACGGCGCGCGGCTCGAACTCGTCCGCGCAGTCCTTGCCGATGCGCCGTCGCAGACCCGATGCCGGGTTCACCGCCTCGTACCGCCCACGGCGCCACAGCAGCGCCACCGGTGCTCCGGACTTCGCCCAATGGCCCACCAGGGGACCGGAGTTCGTACGCCACCAGCGGCCGTCGAGCCTGACCGGGCGGGTACGGATCCGTGAGCCGACCGCGATCCGCTCGACCGGACTGACGCGGTCGTTGACCGCGCCGCTCTTCGGGGGCTCGGTGAGGGTGATCCCGGCTGCCTCCGCGACCCGGCGGCAGACGGCGAACGTGGCGTCGTCGGCGGCCCGGTCCACGGCGGCAGTTGCCCGCCCGGCCCGGTCCCGCCTGCCGATGGACGCCAGCAGCGCCTGGTCGGCCCGTGCGCGGACGGCTTCGCCCGCCTTGATGCCGGCCGCCGTACGGTCCTCGTGAGCTCGCTCGAGCTGCTCGATCCAGCGGTCCACCGCGGACAGCAGCCGGTACTGCTGGTTGACCATCTGCTGCCACATCGCGCCGTCGACCAGGAGGTCGCCCGCCGCCTCGGCGCTGTAGGAGGCGCCGTACTGCACGCTGCCCGGCGGGACCGGCATCCACAGGATGTCGTCGTCGGCCACGGCCTCGTCGATGGCCGGGCGGTCCTCCAGCGGGGCCTCGAACAGGACGCCCAGGCTGCGGCCGATGCCGAGCGCGAAGGCATGCTCCAGCGGAGTCGGCGCCTGGTACTGGGTGTCGTACTGCGTTGCGTACGGGTCGTACCCGTCGTACCCGCCGCCGTATTCGCCGTACTCGGGCCGGTACAGCTCCCGCAGCGCGATCCGGCGCAGCAGACAGTCCTGCGAGGGCCTGCCGAGCAGCGTGTGCTGCGGGCCTTCGACCGGGCCGAGCAGCAGAGTTCCCGCCTCGAGACGGCCGAGGAAGTGCCAGTGCCCCTGCTGAGCGGTGTCGACCGCGAACAGATCCAGGGACCCGCCCACGACGAGCCACAGCACGAGCGGCCCCTCCAGCGGCACGCTGCGCAGGCCGGAGCAGTCGACGGGCGTGCCGAGGCCACCGAGCGCGTACGTCACCGCGTCGGCCACGCCCGGCCCCAGGACCCCCGACGGGTGAGTGGACGGTTGAGCGGACGGGTGACTGGACGGTTGAGCGGACGGATGTACGGATGACACGTCAGTGCTCCTTGACCAGCTCGGCGTACGGGCCCCCGGCGGCGACCAGGTCCTCGTGCCGGCCACGCTCGACGACCGAACCGTGGTCGAGGACCACGATCTCGTCGCTGTCGCGCACCGTGCTCAGCCGGTGGGCGATCACGACGCACGCGCAGCCGCGCCGCCGCAGATTGTCGATGATGGTCTGCTCCGTCTGCGCGTCCAGAGCGCTCGTCACCTCGTCGAGGACCAGGATGCTCGGCCGCCGGACCAGCGCCCGGGCGATCTCCAGACGCTGCCGCTGCCCGCCGGAGAAGTTGCGGCCGTCCTGCTCGACCCGGCTGTGGATGCCGTCGGGCCGCCGTGCGATCACGTCTTCGAAGAGGGCGGCGTCCTTCAGGGCGGTGACGACCGCCTCGTCGGTTATCGACGGGTCCCACAGCGCCACGTTGTCCCGGACGGTGCCTTCGAAGAGGAAGACGTCCTGGTCGACGAAGGAGACCGAGGCGGCCAGCGCGCTGCGGGAAATGTCCTCCAGGCGCTGCCCGTCGATCCGGATGGTCCCCTCCCACGGGCTGTAGAGGCCGGAGATCAGCCGCGAGACGGTGGACTTGCCGCTCCCGGATCCGCCGACGAGGGCGACCTGCCGACCCGGACCGACGGTCAGCGAGAAGCCGCTGAGCAGCGGTTTGTCCAGTGGGCTGTAGCCGAAGGTGATGTTCTCCAGCGTCACATGGCCCTTGAGCCTGCGCGTGCTCGCATCCCGCTCCCGGCGCGAGTACAGCGAGTCGACCGGGAAGCTCTCGACGTCCTTCAGCCGGGCCACATCGGCCGCGAAGTCCTGAATCCTGCCCGCCACTCCGTTCAGCCGGGTGATCGGCGCGGTGAAGCGGGTCACCAGCGCCTGGAAGGCGACGAGCAGACCGATCGAGATATGGCCTTCCACCGCCCGCAGTCCGCCGATCCAGAGGATCAGCGCACTGTTGAGCGCCGCGAGGGTGGGGGCGACGACGGCCAGGGCCGCGCTCGGCACGCCCAGCCGCTGCTGTTCCTCCAGCGTGGTGGCGTGCTGGCCGGCCCAGCGCCGGAAGTAGCCGTTCTCACCGCCGGTGGCCTTCATGGTCTCGATCAGCTGAAGGCCGGTGTACGAGGTGTTGGTCAGCCTGGCGCTGTCCGCGCGCAGCTTCTGGGTGTGAGTGGCCCGCAGCCGGATCACGATGCGCATCGCGACCACATTGAGCAGTGCGATCAGCACGCCGATGACGGTCAGTTGAGGGTCGTACGTCCACAGTAGGACGGCGTAGAGGATCACCACGACCCCGTCGACACCCGCGGCGGCGAGGTCTCTCGCCAGTGTTTCGGCCACCGCGTCGTTGGACTGCAGACGCTGGACCAGATCTGCCGGGCTGCGCTGGGCGAAGAACGTGACCGGCAGTCTCAGCAGATGCCGCAGGAACCGGGCGCTGCTGAGCGTGGACGAGATGATGCGTCCGCGCAGCAGGTTCGCCTGCTGGAGACCGGTCAGTACGGCGGTGAGCCCGATCATCGCGGCCATCGACGCGAAGAGTGGTCCCAGCAGCGAGGTCTGATTGCCGATCAGGAACATGTCGATGTACGTGCGGCTCAGCGCGGGCACCGCCGCGCCGACCGCGACGAGCAGGAGGCTGGCCAGCAACGAGGCCAGCAGGGTGCCCTTTGTGCCCCGCAGCCTCGCGGGCACGGCGCCCATGACTCCCGGCTTGCGGCCGCCGCGGCGGAAGCCGTCGGCGGGCTCGAAGACCAGGGCGACACCCGTGAAGCTGGTGTCGAAGTCCTCCATCGCCACAAAGCGGCGGCCCTTGTCGGGGTCGTTGATGTGAACGCCCCGGCGGCCGAACTTGCGTCCCATGCCGTCGTAGACGACATAGTGGTTGAACTCCCAGAACAGGATGGCCGGCGCCTGCACCTCGGCGAGCGCGGTCGGTTCCATCTGCATGCCCTTGGCCTGCAGACCGTAACTGCGCGCGGCCTTCAGCAGATTGCTGGCCCGCGAGCCGTCGCGGGAGACGCCGCACGCGATACGCAGCTCCTCGAGCGGGACATGCCGCCCGTAGTGCGCGAGCACCATGGCCAGCGAGGCGGCACCGCACTCCAGGGCCTCCATCTGGAGGACGGTGGGCGTACGAACGGCCCTCCGCTTCTTGACCTTGGGGGCAGGGGCGGGGGCACGGCGCGCACGGCGCCCAGGGGCCGGCGCGCTCTCGGGGCGGTGCCGGCCGCGGCCCGCCGGTGGCAGTTGCTGCTGCGCGGTCATGGAAGCAGCCAATCGATCGGATGCTGCTCGGCCAGATGGATGGCGCCGGTGGCCAGGGTCATGGAGTCGACCGCGTACGGCGGACCGTCCGAAGAGGACCAGGCGTAACCGGACTTGGTGTGCGACGACCGGTCCAGGCGCACCAGGACCGCGACGGGCTGGCCGTGCTGCGAGAACTGCTCGCCCAGCTGGCTGCTGCCGAGGAGGGCGGTGATCCGCTGGCGGGTCTGGGCGGTCCGGCCGACGGCCTTCACCTTGCCGCGCAGCACGCCGTACTGCTGCGTCGGCACCGACTGGACAGTGATATCCACCGTCGCGCCCACGGGCACCGTCGATCCGCTGTCGGCCGGCACGTACAGCACCGCCATCAGGGGATCGTCGGCCTTGCCGACCCGCTCCACGGCCGCCACATCCGATCCGGTCGTGACCACGGAGCCGATCGTGGCGGCGAGTGTGGTCAGCCGGCCTGCGGCGATCGTGCGGACGACCGTGCTGCCCTGCGCCGTACGGACCTTGACCAGGGGCGTGTTGGCGGGAACCCGCTGGCCTTCCTCGGCGAGTACGTCGGTGACCTGGCCCGCGACGGGGCTCTGCAGGACATAGCTGCCCTGCGCATGAGTGAGGATTCCGGGTGCGCCGATGGTGGACGACACGGAGCCGGTCAGTGCCCAGACGGATGCGGCGATCATGACGATGACCGTGACGGTCAGGACGAGCCAGCCCTGTGGCCGGGCGAAACGCACCGGCAGATCGATGTCCTCGGGCGACTGCAGCTTGGAAAGGGCCTGTTGGCGGAACTGCACGACACTCTTCCCTCAACTGCACTGGTTCTTTGGGGGATCAGCGCGCACCCATGGTGGCGCGCAGGCGGCGGCCGCATGCCCCGGACCCGTGGGGGATCCGGGGCATGAGGTCCGGCGCGTCGGCAGGAGGGGAACGCCGACGAGCCGTAGTCACCGCTTGGCTGTGCCGCTGTCAGCGGCACAGGACCGGCTCAGAGACCGGCGACGAGGCCCGTGACGCCGGCGGTGTTCAGACCGGTGAGGCCCTCGGCGGTGCCGACGACGGAGCCGACGGTGCCGGAGGCGGCGCCGATGACACCGGAGACCGGGACGACGGAGTCGAGGGTGCCGGTGAGGGCGCCCGCAGCCTGGCCCACCAGACCACCGGACACGTTGTCCAGGTCGGCGTCGGAGATTACCTGGGTCTCAACCTGGGGGGTGGAGTTCATGATGAGCTTCCCTTCGCATGACTAACTCGAATTGCTGCGATGGAGTCTTTCGACTCCCGCAGTGCGAAGGATCAAAGCACGCAGGCGCGTTGTGCGGCGAATCGGACAGCTCCAGATCTGGGCGGTACGGGGCCCTTGAATAACGTCGCGTGCACGCGCATCCATGGATTGGGGTCATCTTCTTCACGTATCCGCACAGCTCAATTGCGCTGAACCGGCGCTCCCTTGGCGCCGAAGGGGACATTCCCGCATCAAACGACGGATGGGCAGGTCAGCGCGGGGAGGGCTCGCTGGAGGCCGTGTGACGCCTGCGTATTCCGTGTGCAGATTCACTGAAGAACCCCTCCTTGTGTCAGGTGTCGCACGCGCCGCAGGCGTCTATGTGTAGGGAGTGTTTCCGGCAGGTGTTGAGAGGGTGTTACTCGGTCTTATGGGTGCCCATTCCGGAGAAAGTGGTTCGGCCGCCCGGAGAAGTGAAATAGCCGTATAACGGAGCTGCGCCGGACCCGGGTGGAATGGTCGATTCCGGTCGAAAGTGCGGTGTGTGGGGGTCTCGACACCATTGACAATCTGACGGACCGTCAAGATTGTGGTGGGCATGTCGAAGATGCGCATGCGTCTGATCGGTGTCCTCATCCTGCTGACCGCGTCCCTGACCATCGAAGGCGCGCCGTCCGCCGCCGCGCCGTCCGCTGCCGTGCCGCTGCCCGGCTCACTCTGGTTCGACGAGCAGGCGGCCGCGGCGTTCACGGTCGACCACGGACGCTTCACCGACGGCCTCGGTCGCGAGGTGGTACTCCGTGGCTACAACGTCTCCGGCGAGACCAAGCTGGAGGAGAACGGCGGACTGCCCTTCGCCTCGGTCGCCGACGCCGAGAAGTCCGCGACCGCGTTGCGCGCACTCGGCGGTGGCAACAGCGCGCGCTTCCTGCTGTCGTGGGCCCACGCCGAACCCGTACGAGGCCAGGTGGACCGCGCGTACCTCACCGCCGCCACCGCACAGATGCGGGCCTTCCTGAAGGCCGGCATCCGCGTCTACCCCGACTTCCACCAGGACCTCTACTCCCGGCACCTGTTCAACGAAGGCAGCTGGTACACGGGCGACGGAGCTCCCAAATGGGTGGTGGAGGCGGGTGGCTATCCACGCGAGTCGTGCGGGATCTGTCTCTTCTGGGGTCAGAACATCACTCAGAACGAGGCCGTGAAGCGGGCGGCGTACGACTTCTGGCACAACCGCGGCGGGGTCCAGGACGCCTTCCTGGCGACGGCTCAGGCGACGATGACCTACTTCGCCGAGCACCTCGACGGCGCCGAGTTCGCGGCGGTGGCGGGCTTCGACCCGTACAACGAGCCGCACGCCGGCTCGTACGACTCCGGTCAGAGCAGCCGCATGTGGGAGCGGGACGTGCTCTGGCCCTTCTATACGAGGTTCCGGGCGCGCATGGACGCGGCCGGGTGGCAGAACAAGCCCGCCTTCGTGGAGCCGAACCTCTTCTGGAACTCCAATCTCTTCTTCCAGAAGCAGGAGGGCGGCCTCCTCGACGCCGGCACGCTCGGCTCGCGGTATGTCTTCAACACCCATTTCTACGACCAGAAGGCGATCTCCGGCGTCTTCATGTGGGGCAAAGCCGCCGACGGCCAGTACGCCGGCGACTTCGGGGCCGTACGAGACCGGGCGGCCGCCTCCGCGACAGCGGCGGTCGTCAGCGAATTCGGCCATCCGCTGACCGGGACGGTCTCCGACAAGGCCCCGACGGTCGGCAAAGCGATGTACCAGGCCCTGGACTCCCGGCTGCCGGGGGCGAGCTGGTGGTTGAAGCCCGAGCAGTCGGGACCGGTGCTGTCCGGTTCGCAATGGCAGTGGGACATCTACCACGGCCGCCACCACGAGCTGATGAACGGCAACCCCGACAAGGTCCTGACCGCCGCGGACGCCTGGAACGAGGAGGACCTGTCGGCCGTCCGCCTCGACGACTCGGGCACGGCGGTACTGCGCCAGGACGCCCGGCTGCTGGACCGCCTCTATCCCAGCGCCACCGCGGGCCGCGCGCTCGCCTTCAGCTACGAGGACCGCTCACGCGACGGCTCGACGACCCTGACGTGGAACCCCGTACCGAAGTCGCTGCCGCGGGTCGCCGAGCTCGTCGGCTCCGGCCAGTACGGCGTCCTGCTGTGGCGCTCGGACGGCACCGCCGCCCCCACCGAATTGCACCTTCCGGCCTCCTTCGAGACTCCCCGCACGACGGTGGTCTCCGACCTCGGCGCGGTCACCGGACCTCCGTCGTACACGAGAAGCACACCGATCGCCGTCGCCCCCGAGCCCGGCGGAACGGGCAGCCGTCGCCTTCTGCTCACCGCCGGGGACTCCGGCAGCCTGCACTACGCCCTGGTTACCAACGGCGCGACGGCGCCCTCCGCCGAGCTGCTGCGAGCGGCGCGAGAGGAACTGGCGGAGTGGTCGGAGGGCCGTGGGTGAAGTCCTGATGTCCTCCGGCTGGGACAGGGTGTCGGCGGCGGTGACCAACTCGGCCGGCGCCGAGGCGAGCGCGGTGAGCCCAGGCCCCCACGACCGGCCACCGGCCACGCGGAGCAGCACTTGGCGCGGGAACCGCTGTGGTCTGCTGAGCGGCGGGTTGCGGGAAGACCCCCTGGGGGATGGGGCATTCTGGCGTGACCATGCGGATGCTCATTCTGGCCGTTGTGGTGCTCGCGGCCGCGAATACGCTCGTCAACCGGCTCGGGCCCGTCCTGTACGTCCCTGTCTGCGTGACCACGGCCGCCGCGCTCGTGCTGATCGCCCGGCGGGCCGGGACTACATGGGACGAGCTGGGGCTCGGCCGTTCGTCGGCGTGGAGAGGCCTGCGCTGGGGACTGGTCCTGGCCGGAGCCGTCGTTCTGATCTATCTGGTGGCACTTGCCCTGCCGTTCACCCGTGAGGCATTCCAGGACGAGCGCGTCGCGGAACTGTCGGGCGGGCAGCTGGTGTACCGCGTGCTGGTGCGGGTGCCGTTCGGGACCGTGCTGCTGGAGGAGATCGCGTTCCGGGGAGTGCTGTGGGCCATGATGCGGAGACGGTGGGGCGCCGCCTGGGCCACCGCCGTCTCCGCGGCGCTCTTCGGGCTGTGGCACATTCAGCCGTCCCGCGGGCTCACACGCTCGAACGCGGCAGCGGAAGCGGTCTTCGGTACGGGTGGGACCGGGGTCGCGCTGTCGGTGGCCGCGGCGGTCGTCGGCACTGCCCTCGCCGGTGTCGTGTTCTGCGAGCTGCGTCGCCGGTCGGGCAGCCTGATCCCGCCGGTGGCGCTGCACTGCGCCCTCAACAGCGCCGGTTATGCCCTGGCGTGGGCAGTCGGTCGCTGGTGGGGGGAGTGACTCAAGCGTGCGGCGGAAGGCAGGAGTTCCGCCGCACCGCGGTGTCGGCGGCCGACCGGCGGGCCGGGTTCCGGGCCGTTCAGATCCGGCTGCCCGAGGCCCTGTCGCTCGCCAGGCGCTGGGCGACGTGGATCGGGATTGCCGACAGCAGCACGAGCACGGCGGCAACGACATTGACCACCGGAGCCTGCTGGGGACGGGCCATGTTCGAGAAGGTCCAGACCGGCAGCGTCTGTGCCGAGCTGGACCCCTTCCGGCACCGCGTCCAGCACCTCGTTGCATGCCTGCTCGGCAGCGGACATGCGGGACTGGCCGTCGATGTCGCGTGCGCGCATGAAATTCGGCCGGGTGGCGCTGTCCGCCTGCTCGTCGTCGCCCGGGGTCGAACCACACTCCCGGCCGTCGCCGCGGCGCCCGTTCCGCGCTGAACTCCCGCCGAACGACCCCGTCAGCCGCCAACAGCCGCATCGAAAAGCACGCCCGGGTTGAGAATTCCGGCAGGGTCGAGCGACTGCTTCACGGCCCGGAGGGCGTGGGCGAACGGCTCAGGACGCTGGCGGTCGTAGCCCGGCCGGTGGTCGCGGCCGACCGCGTGATGGTGGGTGACGGTCGCGCCGTGGTCGGTGAGGATCTGCATCGCCGCGGACTTGATCTCGTCCCACATCGCGACTTCCTCGCCGCGCCGCCCCGGCGCGATGACGGTGAAGTACGGCGCGGGCCCGTCCGGATAGACATGGGTGAAGCGGCAGTTGATGGTGCCCGCGGTGCCCGTCACCTCCCGTACGACGTCCCCCAGGTCCCTGCGCACCGACTCGTACAGTCCCGGTGCACGGTCCCAGGTGCAGGCAGTCTCGAACGTCTCGGTGATCACGCTCATCCGGGCGAGCGCGTCACGAAGGTACGGCATCCGCAGGAATGCCGAGCGCCAGGTGCCGGCGGCGGCGTCCTCGGCCGCGTCCGCCGCGTCGGGGGCAGCCGGAGCGGGTGAGCCGCCGTGGTCGCGGGCCAGGGTGACGAGTTCGGCGAGGCGCTCGCCGACGGGGGAGTGGGCCGCCTCCACACCGAGGACGAGCACGCTCTCGCCGTCCCGAGCGACACCTGCCAGTGCGGCTTCCCCGGGGTCGAGCAGCCGGCAGTTGGCCGGGTGCAGGCCCGACTGCGCGATGGCGCGTACGGCGTTCATCGCGGCGTGGACGTCGCTGAACAGCACCGTGGCCGACGCCTTGTGCCGCGGGCGGTCCTGGAGCCGCATCCAGGCCTCGGTGATCACGCCGAGCGTGCCCTCGGACCCCAGGAACATCCGGTCGGGGGAGGGGCCCGCTCCCGAACCGGGCAGCCGCAGCGACTCGTTGACCCCTACGGGCGTCACCACGCGCAGCGACTCCACCAGGTCGTCGATGTGGGTGTAGAGCGTGGCGTAGTGCCCGCCGGCACGGGTGGCCAGCCAGCCGCCCAGGGTGGAGAACTCGAAGCTCTGCGGGAAGTGGCGCAGGGTGAGTCCGTGCGGCCGCAGTTGCGCTTCGAGGTCGGGGCCGAGGGCGCCGGCCTGGATCCGGGCGGCCCGGCTGACAGGGTCGATCTCCAGTACGCGGCCCAGGGACGAGAGATCCAGTGACACCACACCGCGGTGCCGGTCCGCGCGGTACTCGACCCCGCCGACGACCGAACTGCCCGCTCCGTACGGCACGACGGCGACGTCCGCGTCCGCCGCCCAGTCGAGGACATCGATCACATCCTGCTCCGTGCGTGGGTGGGCGACCTGGTCGGGCGCGGCTGAGAGGTCTCCGTTCAGGGCCCGGACCACATCGCGGTACGCCTTGCCGTAGGTGTGCGCTGCCCGGTCCCGTGGAGCGGCCGACATCAGAGGGGCGAGCGCGGAGGGCGGCTCGATGCGCACCTTGGGCAGTTCGAGGGCGGAGATGTCCGGCACCGGCAGCGGGGTGGCCGCCGAGCCCGGGACCAGCCCGCCGAGTGCGGTGCATTCGGTGTCGGGCAGTGCCTTGTCCGCGGTACCCCAGCCCCACCAGGAGCGGTTCCGTGAGGAGTTGGAGCGGGACACGGGCGGAGTCACGGGCGAAGCGCTGTCGACCACGTGTATTGACCTCTCGGTAATTTACCTCTTGGTAAGTTACCGCAACGTATAGTCTCCGCCATGACCACTGCAAGAGCCTCGGCCGCACCTGATCCGGCAGACTCCGTCGCGTCCGCCGGTGGCGGTGCGAATGGAACCCAGGGCCGGAGCCGCGGCGCGGGGACCAAGGGCGTCCCGCGCGCCCGCCGCGAGGAACAGATCGTGGCCGCGGCCCTGGAGGAGTTCGGCAGGCACGGCCACGCCGCGGCGTCGATGGCCGCGATCGCCCGGCGCGTCGGCGTCACCAAGCCGATGCTCTACACGTACTTCGGCTCCAAGGACGGCCTCTACGCGGCCTGTCTCGAACACATCGGCCACCGCCTCCTCGCGGCAATCAACGCGGCCATGACGTCGAGCCCGTCGGGGGACCGGCTGCCCCACGCGGTCCTCACCGCGGTCTTCGAAACGCTGGAAGAACAGCGGCACGCCTGGTTCGTGCTGTACGACCGGACCCTGCCACCCGGCTCCGAACCGTGGCGCGCCGCCCACCGGCACCGCGAGGCCGTCGACGACCTGGCGGCCTCCGGCACCGCCGCGCTGCTGCGCCGCCAGGGCAATGACGACGCCCTCGACGCGGACGCCCTCAAGCATGTGTGGACGGGCACGGTGGGCGCACTCGTCGGCTGGTGGGTCTCTCACCCCGACCTGTCCGCGCACGACATGAGCGCACGCTGTGCCCGTCTGCTCTCCGCCATCCGCGACGGAGCCTGAGACCGCAGGCAGGTGGTCGCCGAGGACCGCTCCCGCGACGGCTCTCCACCACCCTGACCTGGAATCCGGTCCCGAAGTCGCTGCCGCGGGTCGCCGAGCGTCGGCTCCGGCCAGTACGGCGTCCTGCTGTGGCGCTCGGACGTCCCTACCGAATTGCACCTCCCGGAGTCGTTCGCCACATCGGGGACCACTGTTGTCTCCGACCTCGGCGCGGTCACCGGACCTCCGTCGTACACGAGAAGCACACCGATTGCCGTCGCCCCCGAGCCCGGCGGAACCGGCAGCCGTCGCCTCCTGCTCACCGCGCAGCACGCGGCAGCGTGCACTACGCCCTGGTGACGAACGGCGCGACCGCACCCTCGGCCGAGCTACTGCGTGCAGCGCGGGCGGAACGTGCTGCCCGGGCGGCGGGTCACGGCTGAGGCCCCGCCTCGACTACTCGGCGCCCCCTTGAGCGCCCAGCCCGGCGAATGCGGCTGCCGCCAACGGGACAATGAATCGAAGTGGCTGGGAAGGCGCGGGGAATGACCATTTCGGGCAGGTGGTCGCCGGAAGCTGGATGGCAGAGTGACGCCATGGACTATGCCGCGCACTTCCACCGCGAGATCCTTGCGTTCGAGGCCGCCGCCCGCACGGCCGTCGGCGCGGATGAAGCACCCGCGGTCCCGAGCTGCCCCGACTGGACGATGTCCGATCTGGTCCAGCATCTCGGCGGAGTGCACCGATACGTGATCCGCGTCCTCGAAGAACGGCCCACGCAGGCCCTTGATCCCATGGACCCCGTGATCTACCGGCTGCCCGACGACCGCGAGGGCTGGCCGGTCCTGGGCGCGGCCCCCAACCACGGACCGCTGGCGGAGAGCCTGATCGACTGGTTCGCGGACGGAGCCGCCGCCCTGGAGCCGCACTTCAGGAGCAGCGATCCGGGCGAAGCGGTGTGGACATGGTCCCAGGAGCAGACTGTCGGTTTCTGGCTGCGGATGCAGGTCATCGAGGCGGCGGTGCACCGCTGGGACGCCGAAGGCGCGACGGGCGAGCCCGGCCCGGTCGACCCGGAGCTCGCGACGGACGCGATCGCCCAGACCTTCGAGGTCATGGTGCCGGCCGGCCGAAGCCGCAACTCCGCCCCGCGCGGATCGGGCGAGCGATACCGCTTCAGCCGTACCGACGGCACGGACTCCTGGACGGTGCAGTTCGAGGGCGACGACATCCTGGTCACGGACGGCGGCGATCCGTGCGACGTCGAGGTGTCCGGCACGGCGTCGGACCTGATGCTGTTCCTTTGGCAGCGGATCCCGGCGACGCGGATCGACGTAAAGGGCGACCGGGAGGTACTCGACCGCTACTTTACGCTGGTGCCGCGCGTATGACGGCGCCGCACTACACCCGGGACACGGCGTCGACCAGGCCGGCCACGGCGCCGGCGAGTGCCCTGAGGCCCGAACCCGCCGGGCCGCCCGGCTCTGTCATGTAGACGTCCCGCCGGATCTCGATCATCAGGGCGCTGACGCGCGGGTCCTTGCCGTAGTACTTCAGCGGTACGTAGGTGCCTGCGAATGGGCTGTTGATCCCCGTGCCGCCGAAGTTGGCGAACACCTTCTCTGCGTGGGCCAGCAGCTGCGGGGAAGTGTGGAAGTCGTCGGTGCCGAGGCACACCGGCGGACGTGGTCCGTCACCGTGCAGCTCGTAGGGCAGGGGCTCGGTGGGATACGAGTGGATGTCGATGATGACGGCACGTCCGGTGGTTGCCAGCCGCTCGCCGACCGCCGCGGTCATCGCCTCCGCATAGGGACGGAAGTAGCGCTCGATCAGCGGCCGGGGGTCCGCGCCCGGCGGCCGGAGCCGCTCGCGGTGCGTGGTCTGCGTATAGACCGCGCCCATGCCGACGGCCAGCATCTCCTCGCGCTCGTCCGGAAAACGCTCGGGATCGATCACCAGGCGGGACAGGCCGTTGACGAACCGCCAGGGGTGACGGTCGCGGCCTCCGCTGCGGCGGCGGCGATCTCGGCCGTGTGGGAGTCGGTGATGTGGTCCAGCTCCAACTCGAGCGTGCGGTCGTCCAGCATGATTCCGTCGCGCACCGACTCGGGAATGATCCGCGAGGAGTGCGGGACGTGAAGGATTACCGGCGAGTCGGCGGCGCCGGGCAAGAGTTGAAACGAGTCGTCAGCGTCGTACATGGTCGTCCCTGTTGCTGTGTGAGTTGAGCCGGACCATAGGAGATGCGGCACCGCTGGCGGTCGGCCACCAGGAGGGCAGGTCCGGCCGGTTGGTACCGCAGCCGCATCAGCGGGTGTCCGTCGGGACGAGTTGAAGAAGCGGATCCGAGGTCATGCGCACCAGCTGGGTCACAGTCTTAAGCATGTGCCCACCTCTAGCTGACAAAGCCGGGAGATGACAGCCCGTCCACCTCGTGGGTGGATTCCCCTGCTGTGTTCGGCGGCTGATAGCTTCTGCGAACACTTGGCGGGGCACGGGGAGCACGGGGATCGCATGAGCCACCATGAGCAGGACCGGGCAGGCACCCGGCTGCCCGAAGGTGTACCGCCGATACGGCCACGGTGGCTGCCAAGGGTGCCGCCGGTACACGGTCAGGGGCCCTGGCGCGCCCGGGGCAACAAGCTGCTCTGCGCGGTCGCCTTCCTCGGGATGGGGGCGAGCCTGTGGGCGTTCTGGCTCACGTATACAGATGTGCGGGACCGGGCCGCGAGCGAGGAGCGGATTGCCGAGGCCTGCGCCGGGATCGTGGACGCCGAAGCGGTGATGGACCTGCGGGGCGGGGTCGTCAGGGCCAAGCCGGGCAGTGGGGAAAATGACGAGATCCAGCTCGATGCGCTGCCGGAATCGTGTCGGATCTACTGGGTGCCCGGGCCGGGTAAGACCGACTATCTATTCTCACTTGTCGTTCGCACCTCCGCCGACGACGTGCCCATGAACCTGGTGGGTGACGAGTCATGGCTCGAACCATTCGGCCGCCGCGGAGACCTGGCGTCCCGCCCGGACGACGTGACCCGTCATGCCGACCACGCAGAGCCCCGTCCACTGGGCGACGGCACCCTCGGCCGCTACAGCGATGATTCCGTCACGGTCCGGGCCGACTGCGCATCCGGGAAGCCCGCTTCCTTGCAGGTCACGGCCAGAGCCGACTACGACGAGGTGTCGGACGAGGACCGCGGAATTCTTGCCGAGCTGGCCCGCGGATCTGCGGTACAAGCTGCCGCAAGACTGAAGTGCGACTCTCAACTCGAGCAAATTCCGGAGCGGTTGACGACGCCCGCACGAGAGCTCCGCGCACCGAAGTCCGCGAAGGCCTCCTGTGCCTGGTACGGCAGGCACCTCGGAGGCTCCCGGCGTGGACGGCTGCCGGACCGCATGCTGGAGGCACCCACTGGTGACAAGAGCGCGACGGAAACCTGCCTGCTGGCCGTCAGCCCTGCCGGCGTGCGCGAGATCGCCCAGCACTTGGGTGGATCCGAGCGTGAGTACGCGGACAGTGCACTCACGCACTCTCCCTGGTGGATGAGGACCGCCTCGTTCTTCGGTGCCGAGGCGGAGTCGGTCGCCATGGCGGACATCGATGACCACGAGTACCTCAAACCGGGCACCGCAGGTGGCGGGGAGGGGCCCGGCGTCTGGTGGGCCTCGTCAGTCTGTGACGGGCGGCCCGCCATCCACGCCCTCACCGTCAGCTACACCTACGACAGCGTCGTGCTTGACCGCCTGCCTGCTCTCTTCCGGGCGTACGTCAACGACATCACCGAACGTCGCGGCTGCACCGACGTGAAATTCCCCGCGCCCTCTGCCTTCAAGGCGGACAGTAGGTGATGATGACGCCGACGGCGGAGCGGAGGGCCGACCCGCTGGTCGCCGAAGGCGTTGGAGAGCCGGATCCGCAGTCCGCCGACGCCGGTACGGACGAGAGGCGGTAGGTCCGCTCCTGCGCGGCCACCGTACCGAGCCGGTCGGTGCCGACGGCCCAGGTGACGACGGGCGAGGTGCGAGGCGGTGGGAGTGGGGGGCGGGGCGGCGTGTGCTGCCCCGGCCGTGAGGACCGCGCTGATCGTGACGGCGGTAGCAGCACGCCCTTGTAGGCAGGACCTCTTCATGTGGGCATGAACATGCCAGTGGGGTTGCATTCGCTCCCGTACCCGCACCCGGTGTCCATACCGCCTGTCACGGACCGAACGGTCGTGAACTCCCCACGGCACACGAGGAGTTATTTGCCGCCGGAGATTCCTGCTGCGAGGATCGCGTGATCGATCAACCTTTGACACCTTGAGCATCTGGGGGCTTCGTATGACCGGGACCGAGCCGGCTGCCGCGCGGATCGACACCAGCAAGCCGCATCCGGCCCGGGTGTACGACTGGTTCCTGGGCGGCAAGGACAACTACCCGGTCGACGAGGAACTCGGCCGCCACATCATGGGCATCGACAACCGCGCCAAGCATGTCGCCCGGACCAACCGGTGGTTCATGCACCGTGCCACCCGGTGGCTGGTCGGCGAGGCGGGCGTGCGCCAGTACCTGGACATCGGCACCGGCATCCCCACCGAGCCCAATCTGCACCAGATAGCCCAGACCGCCGCCCCCGAGTCACGCGTCGTCTACACCGACAACGACCCGATCGTGCTCACCCATGCGGCAGCACTGCTGCGCAGCACCCCGGAAGGCGTCACCGACTACATCCAGGCGGATGTGCGCGAACCCGGCCGCATCCTCGAACAGGCCAGGAAGATCCTGGACTTCGAGCGGCCGATCGCCCTCTCGCTCGTGGCGCTGCTGCACTTCGTCGGCGACGACGACAGCCCGTACGAGCTGGTGCGCCGGCTCGTGGACGCGCTGCCGTCCGGCAGCTACCTCGTACTGTCACAGCTCACCGCCGACTTCGACCCGCTGGCCGTCCAGCGGGGCGTCGACATGTACGCGGCCGGCGGCGTCACGCTGGTGCCGCGCCCGTATGCCGAGATCGGCCGCTTCTTCGAGGACCTCGAGCTGACGGAGCCCGGCATCGTCCAGTTGACGCAGTGGCACCCGGAGTTCGGCGTGGACGAAGTCACCGAAGGGAACGAGGCGGCCTCGCTGTACGCGGGAGTGGCACGCAAGCCGTAGCCGTAGCCGTAGCCGTAGCCGTAGCCCGCTCGGGCGGGAGCGGGAGTCCCGGTCCCGCGGTACCCAAATTCTGCTTATGATGCGCGTGTGTTCGATTCCCGGCACATCAAAACGTTCCATGAAGTGGTCCGCACCGGTTCGTACTCCGCGGCCGCTCGCGCGCTCGGCTATACACAGCCGGCGATCACGCAGCAGATGAAGGCTCTCGAACGGGACGTCGGCACACCGCTGTTCATCCGGGTCGGCCGCGGCATGCGCCTCACCGAGGCCGGAGAGGCGCTGTCGCGGCACGCCGCGGTCATCCTCGACAGCATGTCCGCGGCCCAGCAGCAGATGGGCGCACTCACCCGGCTGCGCGCCGGACGCGTCCGTGTCTGTGCCTTCCCCAGCGCCAACGCCACCATCATCCCCGAGGCGATGGCCCGGCTGGCCGCCGGCCATCCCGGGGTCCGCGTCGAACTGCTGGAGAACGAGCCGCCGGAGTCGCTGCAGCGGCTGGTGCGCGGCGAGTGCGACATCACGCTCGCGTTCACCTATCCCGGGCTGCACGAACACGTACCCGACGAGCTGGTGGAGATCCCGCTCCTCGAGGACCAGCTGACGGTGCTGCTGCCGGCCGGGCATCCGCTGGCGCGGCGGCGGGCGGTGCAGCTGGCGGATCTGGCGGAGGAGCGGTGGATAGCGGGGTGTCTGCGCTGCCGGGCCAACCTCCTCCACGAGTGCGCGGAACAGGGATTCGCGCCGGACATCGCGTTCACCACGGACGACAATCTTGTGGTGCAGAGCCTGGTCGCCGAAGGTCTCGGCGTCGCCATGATCCCGGCGCTCGTACTGAACTTCCTCTGTCACCGGAAGGTCACCGGGCGGGCGCTGCAGCCCGCCAGGCGGCGGCAGATCTCGGCGTACATCCTGCGGGAGCATCTGCGGATTCCGGCGACGGCTCTGGTTCTCGAGGAACTCAAGGCTGTCGCGGCGAACAAGGTCGGCTGCTGAAGTCATGCGCTGAGCTCATGCGCTGAGCTCATGAGCTGAACTCATAAGCGGGGCTTGGGAAGTCGCGAAGAAACCCTCGTTGGACGTGATGGATCAGGGGGCACGACGCTGCCCGTATGACCACTTCGACCACTTCGACGGCATCGAGTGCATCCGCAGCTTTCCGGGTGACGCGTACGACCGACCGTCTCGACACGCTGATCGCCGAGGTGCGCGAGGCCGTCGGGCGCGGACTGCCACCGGACCTGACGGCGTATCTGGTCGGTGAACGCCTGGCGCCGCATCTCGGAGCGGACGATCTGCTCACACCGGAGCAGTGCGAGAGCGACTCCGCGTGCTACCGCCAGCATCTGCTGCACGCCGAGCACGACGGGAGCTTCTCGGTCGTCGCACTGGTCTGGCTGCCGGGACAGGGCACGTCCGTGCACGACCATGTGTCGTGGTGTACGACGGGTGTGCACGAGGGCGAGGAGCGCGAGCGGCGCTACCGCCTCCTCCCGTCCCCGACGACCGGCACGGCCGCGCGCCTGGTCGCCACCGGCGATGTGATCAACGCGCAGGGCGATGTATGCGGCTTCGCTCCGCCCGGCGACATCCACCGGGTCTGGAACGCGGGCGCGGACCGGGCGATATCGCTCCACGTCTACGGAGCGGACATCTCCCGTCTCGGCACGAGCGTCCGCCGGGTCTACGAACTGCCGGCCGACCGCTGATGGCGCTGCTCCGGGAACGGGCGGCCACAGCCTCACCGTCAGGCTCCGTCTCGGCGCCGACTCGCCGGCGCGGGCTCGCGCTCGCGGTGTTCGGCGTCGCCGTGGCCTGGTCCGTGCATCAACTGGTGCCGGACATACCGATGCTGACCGCTGCCGTGGTGCTGGGCATCGTGGCCGCGCATCTGCCGGTGGCGCGCTCGATCGTCCGGGGAGCGGCCCGCCCGGGACTCTCGTACGCCGCGAAACGCCTGATGCGCATCGGCATTGTGCTGCTCGGACTGAAGCTGAGCCTGAACGATGTGCTCGGACTCGGCTGGGCGACAGTCACGATGGTCCTCGGAGTCGTCACGCTGACCTTCTTCGGCACCTGGTGGCTGGGCCGCCGGATGGGGCTGCCCGGCGACCAGCCGCTGCTGATCGCCGCCGGGTACTCGATCTGCGGCGCGTCCGCGATCGGCGCGGTGAGCGAGGCGACGGACAGCGACGAGCGCGACGCGGCGACATCGGTGGCGCTGGTGACCCTGTGCGGGACCCTCGCCATCGCCGTACTGCCGCTGCTGCAGCAGCCGTTGGGGCTGAGCGACGCGGAATTCGGCCGGTGGGTCGGCGCGAGCGTGCATGACGTGGGCCAGGTCGTCGCCACCGCGCAGACCGCCGGTCCCGGCGCGCTCGGTGAGGCGGTCCTGGTCAAGCTGATGCGGGTGGCGCTGCTCGCGCCGCTCGTCGCTGCGGTGGCCGTGTCCGTACGCCGCCGGCGACGGGCCGGCGCGACATCGGGCTCCGGTACGGCAGGCAGGAAGCGGCTTCCGCTCGTCCCGCTCTTCGTGGTCGGCTTCCTGGCGATGGTGGCCCTGCGTAGCACGGGCCTGCTCCCGACGGCCGCGATCGACGCGGCGCAGCGGGTGCAGGAACTGCTGCTGGCCGCCGCGCTGTTCGGCCTGGGCAGCGCGGTCGACCTGCCGTCGTTGACACGAACGGGCGTGCGGGTCGCGGCGCTCGGACTGTGCGCGTGGGCGGTGGTGGCGGGGGTTTCGTACGCGGGAGTGCTGCTGGTGATGGGCTGAGCCTCGCGCGGACGTGCTTCGTGAAGCCGCCGTGCGTCGCCTTTCGTGCGTCGCCTTTCGTGCGTCGTGCGCCGCGCGTCGTGCGTCCGTGTCCGTCCCGCGTCAGCGCTCGGAGCCTTTGCCGAGCAGCGGTTTCACGTCGATGACGGGTGTGCCGTCCAAGGCTTCCAGGTTGAGCACACGGACCCGTAGCCCCTCGATGGCGACGATCTCCACGCGGTGCAGCCCCACCGGATTGGGACGGTCGGGGGAGCGCGTGCTGAACACGCCCGTCTCCGGCCGCGACCGATCATCGCGCGGGCGCACCGCCAGCACGTCCCGGCGGGCGCGGTCGAGCCAGGTCAGCACGAGCACCTCGGTCCCGGCCCGCAGGTCGCGAATACCCTCCGCCACGCCTTGCTCGAACACCAGCCACGCCTCGGGCGAACCCTCGTCACCCTGCTTCGGAGCCTCGGCGCGACGCAGCAAGGGAGACTCGACCCAGCCGATGGGCTGCAGAACGTACGGCGGCCGCTCAGGGGCGTTCTCGCCGCTCATTCGGGGGTGAGCCATTGTCCGTCGCGCATGAGCTCGCGGCCCTTGAGCTCGTTCTCTTCGCGCCAGG
Source organism: Streptomyces sp. NPDC048479 (assembly GCF_040651435.1). Lineage (NCBI taxonomy): Bacteria > Bacillati > Actinomycetota > Actinomycetes > Kitasatosporales > Streptomycetaceae > Streptomyces > Streptomyces sp. NPDC048479. Next base: position 103,116 of record NZ_JBEZKA010000002.1, on the reverse strand, counting down.
CCTGGAGCCGCTGGGGGTGAATGCGGAAGTAGAGATAGGTGCTGCTGAGCCGGCGCGGGTCGAAGCCGGTTCTGTCGGCGAAGGCGTCGCCGGTCCCGTCCGGGAGATCGGTGGCCGCCAGCGCCTGCACCGTTCCCTCGATGAGGACGACATCGCGGGTGGGCCCGACGGCGAGGCGGACCTTGCCGGTGGCCTGGAGATTGCGGGCGGTCGGGCTGGAAGCTGCTGTGGCCACCAGCAGGGTGGCGCCGTCCCAGAGGAACGACAGCGGAATCAGATAAGGGGTCCCGCTGTCTGCGTCGGCCGTGGCCACCCATACATCGATGTCCTGCTCGAGCCGGCTCAGCACGTCCTGCTTGCGTTGTTTCGCGGTCCGGGCGGGCGGGGTCATCGGGAGCAGCCTCCTGATTGCCGATAGAGATCGAGTCCGGGCGTGATGACGGGCGTGACGACGGTGGTGATGAACGGCGGTACGACGGGCGGGATGACGGGCGGCGCGGTCCTCGCGAGTCTGTCACGATGACCGCGTTCCACGGTGCTGTCCGGCCCAAAGAGCCCGGATCGGACCCGCGTCCACTCTCTCTGGGCCGTCGCCGATCAGCTGAGCAACGTCGGCGCCGCCCGCTCCAGTACTGCGGAGACCCGCTCCCATGTCACCATGTCCCGTTCCACCGGCGGCAGTTCGGCCGCATTTCCGACCTGCCAGCTGCCCGCCACCGCCACCGGATCCTGGCCGGTCGCTGCGCCCGCGGCGAGCGCCGCCGCGCCGAGGGCGACCAGTTCGCCGCTCTCGGGAATCAGCAGGGGGCGGCCGGAGAGGCGGCGTACGGTCTCCACCCAGTGCCGCCCCTTGGCCCCGCCGCCCACCAGTCGCAGCGGGCGGGCGGCGACTTCCCCGTCGTTCGGATCGAGGCCGCAGGTGCGCAGCACCTCGTCGAGAGCGCGCAGTACTGTCACGACCGCGCCTTCGTAGGCGGCGCCGAGGAGTTGCTGGCGGCTGGTGGTGTGGCGCAGCCCGGTGAGCAGACCGGAGGCGGCGGGCAGATCAGGGGAGCGCTCGCCGTCGAGGTAGGGCAGCAGCACGACCTCACCGCCCGCCTCGGCGGTGTCGCGGTGCAGGCCCAGCAGGGCGGCGATCTTGTCGACCGCGAGCGTGCAGTTCAGCGTGCAGGCCAGCGGGAGGTACGTACCGTCGGCTGCGGCGAACCCGGCGAGTGCCGTGGACGCCGGCCGGGTGCGGCTGGCGGCGAAGACCGTGCCGGAGGTGCCGAGGCTGAGGGCCGGATGGTCCAGTAGCCCGGCGCCGCCGAGCCCGAGGCCGACCGCGGCGGCCATGTTGTCGCCGGTGCCCGCGGCGACCGCGATGCCGGCGGGCAGGCCGAGTTCCGCGGCGGCAGCGGCGGTCAGCGAGCCGATATGGGCCGCGCCGGTGGCGGCCACCTCGGGCAGCAAGTCGGCGTCCAGGCCGATCAGTTGGAGGAGTTCGGGGTCGTACGCTCCGATGGCGGTGGAGTACCAGCAGGTGCCCGATGCGTCGCCGGGGTCGGTGGCCGCGATGCCCGCCAGCCGTTCGGTGAGGAAGTCGTGGGGAAGGCGGACCGCGGCCGCTGCCTTGGCCGCACGCGGTTCGTGCTCACGCAGCCACTGCCACTTCGCGGCCGTCATCGAGGCCACCGGCACCGATCCGGTACGCGCCGTCCAGGCGTCCGGGCCGCCCAGCGCCTCGGTCAGGGCGGCGGCCTGCGGAGCCGAGCGGGTGTCGTTCCAGAGCAGCGCGGGACGCACCGGATGCCCGGCGCGGTCGAGGACGACCAGGCCGTGCTGCTGCCCGGCGACCGCGATGCCGGTCACGGCCGACGCGGCGAGACCGGACTCCTTGAGGCCCATGGCGACGGCCTCGCGCAGCGCGTGCCACCACACTTCGGGATCGCTCTCGCGTGCGCCGCTCTCGCCGGTGACCTGGTGCGCGGCCCGGCCGACGGCGAGCGTACGGCCGGTGGCGGCGTCGATGAACGCGGCCTTGGCGGACTGGGTCGAGCTGTCCACGCCGATGACGACCGTCTGGGTCGGCATTGCCTCACCTCTCCCTCCCGGCCTATTTTGGCCGACGCCCAACAAATTACGTCACCCGGTCCCGCGCGAACAGATCAAGAACAGGTACTGATGGGCCCCTGTGATCACATGGGCGGGTGCAGTATTAGTAAGGTAAGAAAACAAACCCTGGATCGAAGGCGGTCATGGCGATGTCGGAACGCTTCACACCCACCCCCGAGGACAGGTTCAGCTTTGGCCTCTGGACGGTCGGCTGGCAGGGCAGGGACCCCTTCGGAGAGGCGACCCGGGCGCCGCTGGACCCCGTTGAATCCGTGCAGTACCTCGCCGGGCTCGGCGCGTACGGCGTCACGTTCCACGACGACGACCTGATTCCCTTCGGCGCTACCGAGGCCGAGCGTGAATCGCACATCAAGCGCTTCCGGCAGGCGCTGGACGCGACCGGTCTGGTGGTGCCGATGGCCACCACCAATCTTTTCACCCACCCCGTCTTCAAGGACGGCGGCTTCACCGCCAACGACCGGGACGTACGTCGTTACGCGATGCGCAAGACCATCCGCAACATCGACCTCGCCGCCGAGCTCGGGGCCCGTACCTACGTCGCCTGGGGCGGCCGCGAGGGCGCGGAGTCGGGCGCGGCGAAAGACGTACGCACCGCTCTGGACCGGATGAAGGAAGCCTTCGACCTGCTGGGGGAGTATGTCACCGAGCAGGGGTACGACCTGCGGTTCGCCATCGAGCCCAAGCCCAATGAGCCGCGCGGGGACATCCTGCTGCCCACCGTCGGCCACGCGCTGGCCTTCATCGAGCGCCTGGAGCGGCCGGAGTTGTACGGGGTGAACCCGGAGGTCGGCCATGAGCAGATGGCCGGGCTGAACTTCACGCACTCCATAGCCCAGGCGATGTGGGCCGACAAGCTCTTCCACATCGACCTCAACGGGCAGAGCGGCATCAAGTACGACCAGGACCTGCGCTTCGGCGCCGGTGATCTGCGCTCCGCGTTCTGGCTGGTCGATCTGTTGGAGACAGGCGGCTACGAAGGGCCGCGGCACTTCGACTTCAAGCCCCCGCGTACCGAGGACTTCGACGGGGTGTGGGTATCGGCGGCCGGCTGTATGCGCAACTATCTGATCCTCAAGGAGCGGGCCGCCGCCTTCCGCGCGGATCCGCGGGTACAGGAGGCGCTGCGGGCCGCGCGCCTCGACGAGCTGGCCCGGCCCACCGCCGAGGACGGGTTGTCCGGGTTGCTCGCCGACCGTGCGTCGTTCGAGGAGTTCGACGTCGAGTCGGCGGCCGAGCGGGGCATGGCCTTCGAGTACCTGGACCAGCTGGCCATGGACCACCTTCTCGGCGTGCGCTGACAGCCCGGGTGCTTGCCGGGACTCCGCCCCGGACCCCGTGCCTCAAACGCCGGCGGGGCTGGATTCCCCTTAGGACACCGCGTACGCCACCGGGTCGGCCAGCACGTCCCGCACCACGAGAGCAGCCGCGCCGCGCGCCGCGTCCGCAGCCGCCGACGAGGCGCGCAACCGCCCGCTGCCCTCGGGCCACAGCCCCGACACCACCCGGTCGGCCAGCTCGCCGCCGGCCGGCGGCGACAGCCAGGGCAGTAGCGGCCGGTAGATCCCGCCGAGCACCACCGCGTCCGGGTCGAAGAGGTTCACCGCGCCGGACAGCACCCGGCCCAGCATCAGCCCGGCCTGTCCGATCGCCGTCACCGCGCGCTCGTCGCCGGCGCCGGCCCGGCGCTCCAGTTCGGCCACGCCCGCCGCGCCGGTGGACTCGTCGATGCCCGCGGCCCGCAGCAACGCGGACTGACCCGCGTACTGCTCCAGACAGCCCCGCGAGCCACAGCGGCACTCGGGACCGTCCGCGGACACCACGACATGGCCGATCTCCCCGGCGAATCCGTGCGCCCCGCGCAGCAGTTCACCGTCCAGGACCAGCGCGCCGCCGACGCCGATCTCGCCCGACAGATAGAGAAAGCTGCGCACCTCGCCCAGACCGCCGAACCACAGCTCGGCCAGGGCCGCCAGATTGGCCTCGTTCTCCGCGTGCACCGGCAGCGCGGGCAGGCCGGGCCGCAGCGCTGCGAGCGCCTCCGCGAACGGAGTCTCGGCCGCGACCCCGGTCCAGCCCAGATTGGGCGCCTGCCGGACCGTACCCGCCGAGATGAGCCCCGGCAGCGCCAGCTCCGCGCCGACCGGCCGCAGCTCCTGCTCGGCGGCCGACGTCAGCGCCCGGGCGGCGATCCCGGCAGCCCGGGCGAGTACCTGGGCGGGCGGTGCGCCACGATGGTCGAGGTGCTCGACCAGACGCACCCGGTCGGTGCCCGCCAGATCCACCACACACACCGACACATAGTCGACGTTGATCTCGACCCCGATGCCCGCGACGCCGGTACGGGCCACTTTCAGTACCGTGCCGGGCCGGCCGGCCTGACCGCTGAACGTCTTCCCGGACTCGGACAGGAAGCCGCTCTCCAGGAGTTGCTCGACCAGCGAGGAGACGGCCGCACGGGTCAGCCCCACCCGCGCCGAGACACCGGCCCGTGTCACCTCGCCCTCGTCGCGGACAGCCCGCAGCACCAGGCTGAGATTGTGCCGTCGCACCGTCTCCCGGTCGGCCTTGGGCTCCAGCGGTGTGTGATTGCCCGCGGAGCCGTTCGTGTCATTGCCGTTCATCTCGCGGCCGAGCCTAGGCGATCGGCTTCCGATCTCACGCCTGGGCCGGGTCGGTCTCCGGCTCGCTGTGGGGTTCCTCGGCGATCTGCAGCTCCTCGTCGGTCAGCGGCGGCCCCGGCAGGCGCGGCAGCCGGGGTCCGCGCAGCGCGGCCAGCACGACCCGTGGCCCGACCAGCGAGGTGAGCGGTGCGGAGAGCGTCATCACATCCGTCAGAGCAGTGGTGACCAGGAAGTTTCCTGTCGAGGTCAGCATCAGACGGTCGACGTAGCGGCCGAGCAGCCGGTCCACCGCGCCCGGCTGCTTGCCGGTCGCCCCCGGGTAGAAGATGTCCTGTCCCGTGGCCAGGTCCCAGGCCGTTCCGGTGGACTTGGAGATGGCCCGCTGTGCCCGCCGGGCCAGCCCCGCCGAGGTGGGCCCGTGCGTCCGGATCTGGTCGCGCAAGGCCCGTACGCCCTGCGCCGCCACGGACATTCCGTGGCCGTAGACGGGATTGAAGGTGGCCACCGAGTCACCCACCGCGACGAAACCGTCGGGCCAGCCGGCGACCTTCTCGAAGTACCTGCGCCGGTTGGATGTGTTGCCGAACGTGACCACGTCGCTGATTGGCTCGGCACGCGAGATGAGCTCACCGACTATGGGGTGCCGCACTCCGCGCGCGAATGCCTCGAAGGCATCGGCCGCTTTGGTGGGCTGCCCGCCCCGGGTGCCGGACAGTGTCACGAGCCAGCGCCCGTCCTCGACCGGGAGGACGAGTGCGGCCTGGCCGGGCCGCTGCTCGCGCGCGTTGGACTGCACATTGACGATGGGGAACTCCGCCGTGCCCCGTGGAGCACGGAAGAGGCGGCTGGCGTACACCAGGCCGGCGTCCACCTGGTCCTCGTGCACCGCATCGACGCCCAGCGCCCGCAGCATTTCCGGCGCGCGAGTGCCGCGGCCGCTGCAGTCGACGACCAGATCGGCAGCCAGAACAAGCTCACCGCCTTCGGGGGTCCGTACCCGCACCCCCGTCACACGGGCGGAACTTCCTTCGAGGGCGAGCAGTTTGGTGTGCTCGAGCAGGGTGATGCGCGGTTCTGCCAGGACCTGCTCGCGTATGACCCAGTCGAGCAGATCGCGGCTGCAGGCGATCAGGTAGTGAGTCTCGGTCCAGCGCCGGTACCAGCCCTGCGGAGACAGTCCGACCATGCCCGTCGGCAGTGGGATGCGGCGGGCGCCGGCCGCCAGCCAGCGAGCGGTGACACCGGGCAGCAGGGACTCGATCGCCTCGACTCCTCCGCACCACAGTATGTGGGCATGAGCTGCCTGAGGCAGGTGCTTACGGGGCTCGGGGCCGGCCGGGAGAGAGTCGCGTTCCACGACGGTGACCTCGTCGGCGAACTCGCCCAGTGCGGCGGCCGCCAGCATCCCGGCCAGTCCTCCGCCGACGACGACGGCGTGACGGAGGGCAGGGCCCGTGCCGGGTCTGTGTGGTTGGCTCATGGGTGGCTGCTCTCCGACCTGGCCGCACAACGGCGGGCTGCTGCAACGACAGGTGAGTGACGCAACGCTTGGGACATCCCGACGAGATCGCGCTGGGCCTGCTCGGGTGCGGCGGAACGGGTGTCCGCCGCGGTGATGATCATCCCCTGTGGGTCGGCGTCCCGGGCGATCACCGCGGCGGCCAGCATCGCCGCCTCGGCGACGGCCTCCGCCTGGTGCGTATCGGTCCCCGAAGCGAGCGCCGCGGCATGGGACTCCGCCCGCAGGCCGTGGTCGAAGTACGGGTCCAGAGCGAGGATGCCGTCATGGATGAACGCTTCCCGCTGGGTCAGCCGGAGGTCGAGGGACGACCACCGGGAGATCGGGACCGCCATGGCACCTTCAGGAGCGGTGGAGCGCAGTTCGCGCCAGAGCGCGCCCAGCTTCCAGTAGGTGGACCAACTCTGCCAGGACTCGGAGAGTCGCTGTCCGGCCACCGGGAGAATGAACCCGGCGGCGATGATCAGAGCGGAGGCGGACGCCAGCGGCGGTGCCACGCGGGTGCTCAGGGCGTCCCAGTTGTGCCCGGCCCACCGAGCGGATACGGCGGAGTACTTGGCCGCGTCGAAGCCGAGGTTGAGGAAGTAGCCGATCATGATGAGCACCAGACCGGTGCGCAGCCAGCCGTGGACCCGCAACGACCAGCGCCAGCACAGGACGGTCATCACGACCGCCGCCACCGTGTGCGCCACAAGATAGAGGACGATCATCTCGCGCATGTACGGAGTGTTCGCGTAGTACGTGTCCAGGTCCCGCAGCCGCTCGACGGGAGCGTCACCGAGGGCGAAGAGGACGATCATCGCCACGATGACCGTGCCGTACGCGGTGATGCAGCGGCGGGACGCACGCCGGGTGACTTCGGGCGGGCCTCCGCGCCAGTTGATGATGAGCACAAGGCAGGAAGCGCTGAAGGCCGTGAGGATGCAGTAGACGAGCGGCGCGGAGAAGTTGGGTACACCGGTGATGCGGTTCACCGCGGCGATGGTGGGCGGCGCCGCGAAGAAGAACACCGAGACGGCCACCAGCAACAGCGCGCTGACGGACCGCAGCAGCGGATCACGCCAGGTGCGGCTGATTCCGGGCAGCCGGAACGCGAACGCGACGGCGAGCGCGGCCCCGGGTATGTAGAAGTCCAGACCCTCCACGCATCAGCCCTGCGGCTTTCGGTACCCCAGCGACGCTTCGATACGGCCTTCGATCGCATCCCGGCCGGGAACGCGGCCGCGTGTGTGCGAACCGGTCAGCCAAGAACGGCATTTGGTGCTCAGCAGCAGTCCGAAGGTCTCCGCCTCGTTCTCCTCGGCCGCGTCGAAGCGCGTACGGGCGGCGACCTTGAGCACGGTGTCCTGCAGATCGGCGCCGTCCGTCAGCAGCCGCGCCGCGACGGCCGCGCCTTCGACATGGTGGCTGCAGTGACCGGCCTGCATATGCCACAACTCATGTCCGAGGATCACCAGTTGGTGGTCGGGGGCGGTACGTTCCTCAATGACGATCAGGTCCTGGTCGGCCATGTCGAGCCACAGCCCGCTGGCGGTTCCCGGCGGGAACGAAGCCACGCGGAACTGGACCGGCCGGCCCCGGCGGCTGCCCATCTTCTTGCACAGCGCCGCATAGAGATCTGCCGGTTCCGCAGGGACGGGCAGGTCGATCCCGGCCATGAGCTCGCCGCACAACCGCCGCATCTCTTTACCTATGCTCACCGTTCTCCCGTCGGCGCAGAGTTCATTTCAGGACTCCGTCGGCTTGACGCTCTCCAGGAGCATGTCGAGCCACTCGGTGACCTTGTCCCGGTGTTTGTCGGTGGGGAGTTGGGCCGCACGCCAGGCGATGCCCCGTACCCCGTGGTCCTGCAGCAGACGCTCCAGCGGATCGCCGTCACCGGCGAAGTCCTGCAGCAGGGTCTGCTCGGTGCGCTGCAGGGCGCCGTCGAGTGCGTCGGCGTCCTCGGCGGTCAGGAATCCGGCGTGGACCTTGAAGAACCGCTGGATCGCGTCGCAGTGTTCCATGGTCGGCCGGCGGTCGCCGTTGATGAGGGCCCCCGCCTGCTGCCGTGACATGCCCGCGCCGTCGGCGATCTCCTGCTGGGTGTAGCGGCGGCCGTTGGGCTTCAGCCGTGTTCTGCGCAACAGATCGAAGCGCTGCAGAAAGCGTGCCTGGAGGTCGGGTTCGCCGGCCCGCTGCCCGGCGAGCAGGGCGCCGATCACGTCGGCGGGGACGCCCGAGGCCTCGGACAGCTGATGGACGTCGAATACCTCGCCATGGGTCAGCCCGAGCTTGTCCGCGAGCTCGGCGACACGGGCAACGGATGCCGCCAGGGGGACTGTGGCCGTCGAACCCGGAACCGAGAAGCCGTCTGTCACCAGTAGGTCTCCTAGATCACGCGAGGCAGCCCCGCATACAGTGGCGCTGCCGGGAGATTATCCGTTTAGGGAGAGCGTAGCCAGGTCTTGCCACAGCTGTGGCGCGAATTGAGCGGTCAACGGCGGGCAATGCCACGATAGTTGACATGGTCGTTGTTGCGGTAGCAGGATCGCCACGCGGTGATGATGATCCAAATGGCCCTGCCGCAGCGGGACTTCGAGAAGGGTGGCGTTCTCGATGACACATGAGGCAGGCGTGGAACGGCCTGGTGTCCAAGGGCGCCGAGGGTGTGCCGGAACGGCCCGTGGCGCGGTGCGGGCGAGACGGGTCACCGATGTCCTTCGACGGCGCCGTGAGGAGCTCGGCCTGAGCGTGGAGGACGTCGCCGCGCGGCTCGAGATCAGCACGGGCGCGTACGGCAGCTGGGAGCGGACACCCGCCCAGGAGTGGACCGACGAGACGCTCTGTGCCCTGGTCAAGGCTCTCGAGATGAGCGATCAGCAGGGAGGATGGCTCTTCCGCCTCGCCGTCGACCGTGATCCGCCGCCGCCCTGGAAGACCCCTGCCGGGGCGTCCGTTCCGGCGCCTCCGCTGGGGCCCGCGCGTCCGTCCGGTCCCGCGTTTCCGTCCGGTCCCGTACGTCCGTACATCCCTGTGTCCCCGTCGCTGCCCGCGAGCCCGTCCGATCCCGCGGATCGGGCTGATCCCGCGGAGAGTTCCGACCCCGAGACACGGGCCTATCTGCGTGACTACGCCGTGATGATGGACGCCGTGCCGCTGCCCTCCGTGCTCTTCGACCGGCGCTGGGAGGTGGCGCACGCCAACCCGGCCTTCGACACGCTCTTCCGCGGCATCGGGCCGCACCCCACGGCCATGCCGGACCAGAACTTCCTCCGGTTCGTGCTCTTCCACCCGGACGCGGGCACGGTGCTCGCCGACCGCGAGACGAGCTGGTGCCTGCCATTGCTGGCGCAGTTGGAGTCGGCCCTGGAGAGCGACGACGAGGACCGAGTTCTTCAGGCCATTCGTCACGACATCGCCGAGGACCCGATCATGGACGCCGCCTACCGGTGCGGTCTCCCGCACTGGATGCGCGCCGCGGGCGCGGCCGCCGTCCATCACGATGGTGCCCTGCGGCCGCTCCATCACCCCGATCCCCGCCGGGGGCGCACCGAGTGCCGGATCGTCGACGAGACCCCCGCGAGCCTTCAGGGCCGGGGGTTCACCAGGATGACGCTGGTACTGCGCGAAACGCGCGTAGCCGAACCGGTGCTGCGGCGGGGCAAATCGCATCTGAGGGCCGTCTCCAGCGGCTGAGCCGGGACCGGGGGCCGACGCCGGTGGCAGCGGCCCCTCACCCTTGTCAGGGGTTGGCGCGTCCATGACGATGCACTCATGTCGCAGCAGACCTCAGGAAACGCAGGCGGCCCCACCAACCCCTTTGGCGCCGGCCGGAGAGCGGTTCTGGCGGCCGCAGCCGGAACCGCCGCGCTCGGCGCGGCGCTGACCGGCGTCGGCGCACCGCCCGCGGCCGCCGGGGCGCGCACCCCCGACCGGGACCGCCCCGCCACCGCCCAGCTCCCCTCCCGCGAACTGCGCGCGCTCCTGCGGGAGATCGACCGGGACCGTATCGAGGCGACGGTGCGCAAGCTCGCCTCCTTCGGCACCCGGCACACCCTCTCCGGCCAGGACGACCCGAAGCGCGGGATCGGCGCGGCCCGCGACTGGATCCTCGCCGAGCTGAAGCGGTACGCCACGGGCAGCGGCGGCCGGATGACGGTCGAGCTGCAGTCGTACATCCAGGAACCGGTACGAAGTGGTGTGGCGCGATACCACCGCGCCCGAGTGGACCCATGTCGTCCCGGCCGGTGACACGACCAGCCACACGGTCGATCTCTCCAAGGACAACGTCTTCTTCGGAGTCCGCGCCGTGAACCGGGCCGGGCTGCGCAGCCCGGTGGCATTCCCCGCTCCCCAGCGCTGATTCGGCGGCCAGCCGAGACTTGAGGTGTCACGCGTAACGTGCCCGGATCCCCTGCGTTCCGCGGGGGAGACGGGGGTCCGCCTCCGGAAGACGGCTGCGACGGTGTTCCGGGAGTTCGTGTGGCTGCGCTCATCGAGGACTATGCACTGATCGGGGACATGCAGACCGCCGCCCTGATCGCCAGGGACGGATCGGTCGACTGGTTCTGTCTGCCGCGCTTCGACTCGCCCGCGGTCTTCGCCGGGCTGCTCGGCACCGAGGACCACGGCTTCTGGCGGCTGGCGCCCGCGGGGCCCGCCGACGGCGCGGGCGCCGCCACCCGCCGCCGCTACCGCGGTGACTCACTTGTCCTGGAATCGGAGTGGGACACCCCGGAAGGAACGGTTCGGCTGATTGACTTCATGCCGCCCAGGGGTGCGGGCCGCGGTAGGCCGGATGCCGCACCGTGTCTCGTACGAATAGTGGAGGGCGTCTCAGGCCGGGTCCGCATGAGTTCCGCACTGCGGATGCGCTTCAGCTACGGCCGGATCGTCCCGTGGGTGCAGCGCGAGCACGGACCCGGCGGCCGGGACCGGCTCGTCGCCGTGGCTGGCCCGGACGCGCTCTGGCTCGACGCGGACGTCGGCACCTATGGCAGCGATCTGACCACCCACGCCGCCTTCACCGTCGGCGCGGGTGAGCGAGTCACCCTCACCCTGAGCTGGCAGCCCTCCCACGGCGACGCGCCGCCCCGGCCCGACGCCACCCAACTCCTCACCGACACCGAGAACTTCTGGTCCCACTGGACCGGCCAGTGCAGCTACTCGGGACCCTGGCGCGAGGCCGTGGTCCGCTCGCTGATCACCCTCAAGGCGCTCACCTACGCCCCGACCGGCGGAATCGTCGCCGCGCCCACCACCTCCCTGCCCGAGGAGATCGGCGGCGTACGCAACTGGGACTACCGCTACGCATGGCTGCGCGACGCCGCCATGACCCTCACCGCCCTGCTGCGCACCGGCTACCGCGAGGAGGCTCGCCGGTGGCGGGAGTGGCTGCTGCGGGCCGTGGCCGGGGACGCGCAGAACCTCCAGATCATGTACGGAGTCGCGGGGGAGCGCGAACTGCCGGAGGCCGAGCTCCCGTGGCTGCCCGGCTACGAGAAGTCAGGACCGGTTCGCATCGGCAACGGTGCCGCCAACCAGCTCCAGCTCGATGTGTACGGCGAGGTCGTGGACGCCCTCTGGCTGGGCCAGACCTCGGGACTCTCCCGCGACGACAGCACCCACATCCTCCAGATGAAGCTGATGAACCACCTCGAGTCCAACTGGCGGGAGCCGGACGAGGGCATCTGGGAAGTGCGCGGCCCACGCCGCGACTTCGTCCACTCCAAGGTGATGACCTGGGTCGCCGCGGACCGCACCGTACGCAGACTGTCGAGGCTGCCACTGGAGAGCCCGGTGCAGCGCTGGCGAGCGCTGCGCGACGAGATACACCGCGACGTCTGCGCCCACGGCTACGACCCCGAGCGCAACACCTTCACGCAGTACTACGGCTCCAGCGAACTGGACGCTTCGCTACTGCTCATCCCGCAGATGGGCTTTCTGCCGCCCGACGACCCGCGTGTGGTCGGCACCATCGAAGCCGTACAGCGGGAGCTGTGCGACGACGGCTTCGTACGCCGCTATCCGGTGCCCGGGGGCGGTTCGGACACGCTCGGCGGAGACGGACTGCCCGGCGGCGAAGGCGTCTTCCTGGCCTGCTCCTTCTGGCTCGCGCACGATCTGGCGCTGATCGGCCGCAGGTCCGAGGCACGCCGACTGTTCGAACGGCTGCTGGCGCTGCGTACGGATCTCGGTCTGCTGGCCGAGGAGTGGGACACCCGGCGCGGCCGGCTGGTGGGGAACTTCCCCCAGGCCTTCAGCCATGTGCCACTGATCGACACGGCTCTGCGGCTGTCCTGAACGCAGGTCCGCGGCCCGCGCCTAGAGCGAGAGTCGACCGGCCCGGCGCATGGTCGTACGGCACTTGCATTTCCGCGCAGAGGAGAGTGGCCATGTCGTCATTAAGAAGTCTCGTCCTCGTCAATGTGCTGCGTCCGATGGGCCGGGCACTGATCGCCTACGGGATGTACTGGGTGTGGATCCCGGGCGTCAACCATGAGGAAATCATGCCGCGAGACAGTTTCCCCCGAGAAGACAGCCAGGAATATCTCAGTCTTTTCGATCAGATCGAGCCGCCTTCAAGGCGGTCTTGAGACGCATTTCCCAAGCTCTGGCCATAAGTACGCGGCTCTGGGGGAAAAGATGGCTGCACACCGGAACTTCACCGAACTCGCGTTGCACAGAGCATCGGAACTCGCGCGCCAGGAGGCCTATTTCTGCGTCCGCGCGAATCAGCAGGGAGAGCTGGAATCCGATGTGCTCAGCTATGGCGAACTCGATGAAAAGGCGAAACGGCTGGCCTCCTGGCTCCAGGAACACGGATCGCACGGCCACCGGGTGCTCATCCTCCAGAGCGGCGTACGGGAATTCATGAGCAGCTTCCTCGGCTGTCTCTACGCCGGGGCCGTGGCCGTGCCCGCACCGGCACCCGTCGGATCCCGGCAGAACGTCGAACGGGTTGCCAACATCGTCCGCGACGCCTCCGTCAGCTACATCCTGACCGACGCCGCGATGGCGTCGACCGTCTCCCAGCTGCTGGCCAACATCGGCCACCCCGAGATCGCGTGCCTGGCCACCGACCGCGCGGAGGTCGGCGACCCGGGCGCCTGGCAGGAGCCCGGCCTGTACCCCGACGATGTGGCCTTCCTGCAGTACACCTCGGGATCGGTGAGCGATCCCAAGGGCGTCATGGTCACCCACCGCAATCTGCTCGCCAATCAGCGCGCCATCCAGCAGGCAATGCGCACGACCCGTGACTCCCGGGTGGGCGGCTGGCTGCCGTTCCACCACGACATGGGACTCGTCGGGCATCTGCTGCACCCGCTGTGGCTCGGCGGCGCCGGAGTGCTGCTGCCGCCGATGACCTTTGTGAAGCGCCCGCTGCGCTGGCTGCAGATGGTCGACCAGTTCGGCATCACCACCGGCGGCGGCCCCAACCTGGCGTACGACCTGTGCCTGCGCCGCATCAAGGACGACCAGATAGAGCAGCTCGACCTCTCCCGCTGGGAGACGGCCGTCAACGGCGCGGAGCCGGTACGGGCCGAGACCATGGAGGCCTTCGCCGAGCGCTTCGCACCCGCCGGCTTCCGCAAGGAGGCCTTCTACCCCTGCTACGGACTCGCCGAGTCCACCCTGCTGGTCACAGGTGGGGAACCCGGGCGAAAGGCCAACTCCCGGATCGTGGACGCCGTCGACCTCGAACACCACCGGCTGAGTCCCGCCCCGGCGGGCCGGCCGGCCAGGACACTGGTCAGCTCGGGCAGGCCGCAGCAGTGCGAGGTGGCCATAGTCGACCCCGCGAACTGCAGAAAGCTGCCCGGCGGCGAGGTGGGCGAGGTCTGGTTGCGCGGCGAGAGCATCGCCCCCGGCTACTGGAACCGCCCGCTGGAGAACGCCCACGCCTTCAAGGCCACCACCGAGGACGGCGACGAGGGCTATCTGCGCACCGGAGACCTCGGCGCCATGGTCGGCGACGAGCTCTACATCACCGGGCGGATGAAGGACATCATGATCGTGGCGGGCCGCAACCTCTACCCGCAGGACATCGAGCGCAGCGTCCAGCGGGTGAGCGCCCTCTTCGGCTCCAGCGCCGCCTTCGCCGTCGAGTCCGACCGGGACCATGTCGTCGTCGTCCAGGAGGTGCGCACCGGATCCGGCTTCGAGGCCGAACTGGCCTCGCTCTCCGCCGCGGTACGGATGTGTGTGTCCAAGGAGTTCGAGGTCGCGGCCGAGAACGTACTGCTGGTCCGCCCCGGCACCGTACGCCGCACTACCAGCGGGAAACTCCAGCGCACCGCCATGCGGCAGCTGTTCCTCGACGGAAGGATCCAGCCGCTGCACGAAGTGCTGCACCCGGAGGTACGCGAGCTGGTCTCGGTGAGCGGCGGCCAGGACGGCCCTGACGGGACCGGCGGATGACGGCGATCACCGAACCGGCGGAGGCGGTACGGGCCGAGGCCGTACGGACCGAGGACGCCTTGGCCGCGGAGGCCGCCGCGGACGCTTCTGCCGCCGTGGACGCCGCGGACTCCGACACGGCCCCCGGCCTGCGCTGGCAGCTCGCGGAACAGCTGGACCGGCGGCTCGGCGACCCCAACGCCGCGGGTCCGCTCTCCTACGCCCGCGCCGCCGGCGACGACGCCGCCGAGGAGTTCCCGGCGGCCGCGTGCGAACTGCTGAGCGCCCTCGGCGTCCACCACTACTACATCCCCGCGGAGTACGGCGGTTCGCTCACCGGCTTCCCGCAACTGCTCGAAATCGTGCGCACCATCGCCCGCCGCGATCTGACCACCGCCATCGGACACGGCAAGACGTTCCTCGGCGCCGTCTGCGTCTGGGTCGCCGAGGACCGCGCCGGGGCCGAACGCCTCGCCTCCCTGGTACGGGCCGGTGAACCGGTCTCCCTCGGACTCACCGAACGGACCCACGGCAGCGATCTGATGGCCGGCGAGGTCGTCGCGGAACACACCGACGGCGGCTACCTCATCAGCGGCGAGAAGTGGCTCATCAACAACGCCACCCGGGGCCGGCTCGTCTGCCTCCTCGCGCGCACCGCCGTCGAGGGCGGCCCGCGCGGCTTCAGCCTGCTGCTCGTCGACAAGGACGAACTGCCGGACGACACCTACCGCACCCTGCCGAAAGTGCACACCCTCGGCATCCGCGGCGCGGACATCAGCGGCATCGCCTTCGACCGGGCGCCCGTCGACGCCTGCGGCCTGGTCGGCCGCGAGGGCGAAGGCCCCGAGACCGTACTCAAGGCCCTGCAGATCACCCGTTCGCTCTGCACCGCACTCTCGCTCGGCGCGGCCGACCACGGACTGCGTGTCGCCTACGGCTTCGCCGCCGAGCGCGAGCTGTACGGACGCAAGCTGCTCGACCTCCCCGCGGCCCGCCGGACCCTGGCCGAGACCTACGCCGATCTGCTCGCGATGGAAGCCCTGAGCACCGTCGCCGCACGCTCCATCCACACTCTGCCCGACGAGCTCAGCGTCACCTCCGCGGTGGCCAAGTATCTGGTGCCGACCGTGGCCGACGACATCCTGAACCGGCTGCGCGGGGTGCTCGGCGCACGCGCCTTCCTCACCGACTACTACGCACACGGCCGGTTCCAGAAGCTGGAGCGCGACCACCGCATCGTCGGGATCTTCGACGGCAACACCATGGTCAACCTCTATGCCCTCACCGCCCAGTTCCGCACCCTGGCCCGCCGCCACCCCGTCCACGACCGCGACCCGGACACCGTCGCCGCCACCTTCTGCTACGCCCACGAGCTGCACGGGCTGCGCCCCGGCCGGCTCAGCCTGCTCGCGCGGCGCGGCAGCACCGTACTCGGAACGCTGCCGAAGACCGCGGAGGTGCTCGGCGCGCAGGCGTCCCGGGAGCCCGAGCTCGGCCGGGCCGCCGCGCTCGCCCACACGCTGGCGCGGGCGGCGGCCGAACTGCACACCAGGATGCGGGCCGCACGCCCCGTGCCCGGCGGCGCACCGGTCGAGAGCTTCGACCTGGCGCGCGGCTACAGCATCTGCTTCGCCGCCGCCTGCTGCCTCGGCGTATGGCAGCACAACCGGCGCCTCGTCCGCGAGGTGCGCACCGCCGGGCTGTGGACGTCGGGCCTCTGGCTCGAAGCCGTACTGGCCCGGCTCGTGGACCGGCTCGAGCAGGCGGTGCCAGGGATCACGGGCCCGCAGCCACGGCGGCCCGCGGCCTACGACGCCGGACTGGAGTCGCTGTTCGAGCGGTTGCTCGGCCGGCTGACCGCACAGTACGAAGCCGGAGACCTCTTCTCGCTGCTGCCAGGCCGTATCGCAGAAGGACCGCCATGCTGACCCCGAACGCGGAAGAAGTCCTCATCCAGCAGCGCGTCGCCGACCTGGAGAGGCGCCTCGGCGACCCCGGAGACCCGGGCAACCCGCTCGGCCTGGCCGCGCTGCTCGCCGCCGACGAGCGCGGCGAACTGCTCGCCGAGGCCGAGCAGGCCCTGGCGGAGTTCCGGCTCAACGCCGAATTCGTACCGACGGAGCTCGGCGGCAGATTGGAGCGGATCGACACGCTCGGCCGGGTGCTGCGCGGAGTCTTCCGCAGGGACGCCAGCCTGGGCCTCGGCTACGGCGCCACCACCTTCCTCGCGGCGATCGCGGTCTGGGCGGGCGGCACCCCCGAACAGCAGCGGAAGGTCGCCGATCTGCTGCTCGGCGGTGGTCGGCTGGCCATCGCGTACCACGAACTCGCGCACGGCAACGACTTCGTACGCAATGAGTTCCGGGCCATGCCGACCGACGACGGCTTTGTGATGTCCGGCGCCAAACACGTCATCAACAACGTCGAACGGGCCGAAGCGCTGGTGCTGTTCAGCCGCACCGAGGAGACCGTCGGCAGCCGCAGCCACTCCGTGCTCCTCGTCGACAAGGCCGCCGTACCCGCCGACCGCTACAGCTATCTGCCGCGGTACGAGACCGTCGGCGTACGCGGCTGCCAGAACGCGGGCGTGGAGTTCACCGACTGCCCGCTGCCCGCCGACGCGCTGGTCGGCAAGCTCGGCGACGGAGTCGAACTGGCCCTGCGCTCCTTCCAGATCACCCGCAGCGTGCTGCCTTCCATGATCCTCGGCGGCGGTGACACGGCACTGCGCACCGCGGTCGGCTTCGCACAGGACCGCAAGCTCTACCACCGCTCCGTGCTGGAGATCCCGCACGCCCGCGCCACCATCGTCGGCGCCTTCACCGAACTGCTGATCAGCGACTGCCTGGCGCTGACCGCCACCCGGGCCGTACATCTGGTCCCGGAGGCCACCAGCGTCTACGCGGCCGCCGTGAAGTATCTGCTGCCCAAACTGCTCACCGAGACCGCCTACGACCTGTCCATCGTCCTCGGCGCCAACTTCTATGTACGCGACGGGGCTTATGGAGCCTTCCAGAAGCATGTGCGCGATCTGCCCATGATCAGCCTCGGTCACGCGGGCACCGCAGCCTGCCAGGCCACGATCATCCCGCAGTTGCCGAGGCTCGCCCGCACCGCCTGGTTCTCCGGCAAGCCGGCACCCGAGGGGCTGTTCCGGGTCCGGGACGGACTCCCGCCGCTCGACCCGGCCCGGCTGGTACTGGTCGCCGGAAGCGATGCGCTCGTCAGCTCGCTGGAAGGCGCGGCGGAGACCATCGCGGGCGCCGCCGGCTCCCGGGCCGGCGAGTACACCGAGGCGCTCACCGCCCTGGCCGCGGCGCTCGAGGACGAACTGCGCAGCCTCCAGGCCGAATGCCGGGACATGCCACCGAAGGACCGCACCGTCCTGGCAAGCCCCAAGGCGTACGCCATCGCGGACCGCTACACGCTGCTGCTGGCCGGCGCGGCCTGCCTCGGCGTATGGCTGCACCAGGACCCTGACGACGAGCCGTTCCTCGCCTCGCCCGCCTGGCTCGCCGCCGCGCTCACCCGGCTGGTGAAGCGGCTGGGCCATCCGCTGCCCGGGCTTCCGGACGGCTGGGACGACCAGCTGCTCCACGAAGTCCTGAACCGCTATCACGAAGCACGCAGTTACGACCTGTACGACACCCCGATCGCCGGCTGACCGCAGACACGTTGTTGAGGAGCATCAGATGGTGCTGCATTCCACCGGGGGAGAAGCCCCGGGTCCCTGGTCGACCAAGCCTGTGGCCGAGTTCGACGAACGCGACTTCCGCAACTGGCTGATCACCCGGCTGAGCGAGTATCTGCAGCGCCCCGCCGAGGAGATCGGCCCGCGCACACCCTTCGCGGAGTACGGGCTGGACTCGGTGGCGGCGCTCAGCCTCTACGGGGACATCGAGGAGGAGTTCGGTCTCTTCCTCGAACCGACCGTCGCCTGGGACCACCCCACGGCCGACGATCTGGCCCGTCACCTTGCCGAGGAGTTCACGAAGGCCGGCGGCGAGCATCGGGAGGTGTGACCATGGGCCGTTCATCAGGCCCGTCCCGGCACCCGGTCGCGGTGGTGGGTGTGGACTGCAGATTCCCCGGCGCGCCAGGACCGGAGGCGTACTGGAGGCTGCTGCTGAGCGGGGCGCACGCCATCGGCGAACGTCCCGCGTCACGCGGCCCCTCGGCCGTGCCCGGTGGCTTCCTGACCGACGCCGACGCCTTCGACCGTTCCTTCTTCGGCGTGCCCACCGCCGACGCGAAAGCCATGGATCCGCAGCAGCGGCTGCTGCTCGAATGCTCCTGGCGAGCCGTCGAGGACGCCGGGATCTCCCCGACGCGCCTGGCGGGCGGCTCGGTGGGCACCTATGTGGGCTCCATGTCCGACGACTGGATGCGGCTCAGCCTCGCCTCGCCCGACGGGGTCACCCCGAGGACCGGCACCGGCAGCGGCCGCTCCATGCTCGCCAACCGCATCGCCTACCAGCTCGATCTGCGCGGCCCCAGCCTCACCGTGGACACCGCGTGCTCCTCCTCCCTGGTCGCCGTGCACCTCGCCTGCACCGCCCTGCGCTCCGGCGAGTGCGACCTGGCGCTCGCCGGCGGCGTCAATATCGTCGTCGGTTCGGTCCTCGACGAGATCTACGCCCAGGCGGGGCTCGCCGCCCCCGACGGTCGGTGCAAACCGTTCTCCGAAGCCGCCAACGGCATCGGGCGCGGCGAGGGCGTGGGCGTGGTGGCGCTGCGCCTGCTCGAGGACGCGGTACGCGACGGCGACCCCGTCCACGCGGTCATCCTCGGCAGTGCCGTCAACCAGGACGGCCGCAGCAACGGCATCATGGCGCCGCACCGCGCATCCCAGCGCGAGGTGATCGCCACCGCCTGCCGCCGGGCCGCGGTCGCGCCCCACGAGATCCGCTTCATCGAGGCGCACGGCACCGGCACACCGCTCGGCGACCAGATCGAAGTGCTGTCGCTCGGCGACGTGTTCCGCGACGAACACGGCGTACGGGAGTGGCCCCTGGCCATCGGCGCGGTCAAGGGCGCGATCGGGCACACCGAGGGCGCGGCCGGGATCGCCGGACTGATCAAGACCGTGCTGTCGCTGCGGCACGGAGTCGTGCCCGGCGGTCCGTGGTGCGGTCAGGAGAATCCGCGGCTCGGGCTGGCCCGCCGCTCCATGGAACTGATCAACGAGCCGCTCGCGCTGCCAGCCGACGGCTGCCGGGCGGGCGTCTCCAGCTTCGGCATGGGCGGCACCAACGCCCATGTGGTCCTCGCGACGGCCCCGCAGTCGGCGGCACCCGCCGTCGAACCCGGCCCGCGCGTCGGCGTGTTCACGCTGTCCGCCGACACCCCGCGGGCCCTGCGCCGCAATCTGCGGCTCCAGGCCGTTGATGTCGCGGGCCGCACCGGCGCCGAACTGGCCCGGCTCTGCTGGACCAGCAACCGCTCCCGCGCCGCCCTGCCGTACCGCTTCGCCACCGCCGCCGACGGACCCGAGGAACTCGCCTCCCGGCTGTTCGCCGGGGCGGAGCTGGAGACCGCATACGCCGAACCCGCAGCGGCCGCCGAAGAACCCGTGCTGGCCTTCGCGTTCACCGGACAGGGCGCCCAGTACCCGCGGATGACCGCCCGGCTGTACGAGCAGTCCGCCGTCTACCGGACCTTCCTCGAGGAGGCGTCCAAAGCCCTGCAGCCGTACACCGTCACCCCCGTCCACGAGTCGATCCTCGCCGGGGATCCTGCCGTCCACCGGACCGGTACCACTCAGCCCGCTCTCTTCGCCGTGCAGTACGCGCTGTCCCGCACGCTGATGGAGCTCGGCGTGCGGCCGGCGGCGGTCGTCGGGCACAGTATCGGCGAGTTCGCCGCGGCCGTCGTCGCCGAGGCGCTCGACCTGGCGGACGCGGCACGGCTCGTGGCCGTCCGCGGCGCCTTTATGCAGCAACTGCCCGAGGGCGGCGGGATGCTGGCGACCAGGGCCCGTCCCGCGGAGGCCGCCGCACTTGTCGCCGACGAGCCCACCGTCGGCATCGGCGCACTCAACGGGCCCGGCGCCACGGTTCTCTCCGGCGACCTTGCGGCTCTGAGCCGGATCCGCGCCCGGCTCGAGGAGCGGGGCCTTGTCTGCACGCCGCTGCGGGTCTCGCATGCGTTCCACTCGCCACTGATGACACCCATGCTGCGCCGCTTCGAGCGGGTCGCCTCACGTATCCCGGGCGGCCGGCCCCGGCTGCCGTTCCACTCGACAGTACGCGGCCGACTGCTGGCGCCCGGCGAGGAACTGGACGCCGCCTACTGGACGGAGCACATCTCGGCGACCGTACGGTTCGAGAGCGCTGTCACCTCCCTCTGCGACCGGCCGCCCACCCATATCGTCGAGATCGGCCCCAAACCGGTGCTCAGCAATCTGATCCGGCGGATCGGGCCGGCTCGTGACGTGCCCGCCATCGGCGTCTGCCGCAACGAGGACTCCGGGCTGCGGGAGCTCGGTGAACTCCTCGCCCACCTGCACCAGGACGGCCTCGACCCCGCCTGGGACGCCTTCTACCCGGACGCGGCGAAACGGGCCGTGCGGATGCCCGCCCATGTCTTCTCCACCGAATGGCGCTCCTGGCAGCAGCAGCTCACGGTGACGGGCCCGGCTCCGCAGCCGGCCGGCGCACCCGCCCGCGCTGCCACCGACGCCGCCGCGCCCGACCGCGTACGCCAGGTAGTGCACGAGGCCGTCGCCATGGTCGGGGGCATCCGGCAGGACGAACTCGACGACGCCCTGCGCTTCTACGACGACCTCGGCTTCGACTCCGTGATGCTGATGGAGCTCAAGTACCGGCTGGAGGTCCGCTTCCCCGAGATCGGCGAACTGTCCATGCCGGAGATGCTCTCCAGCCTGGTCAGCGTCGAGTCACTCATCGGGTATCTGGGCGAGCAGCTGCTGTGTCTTCCCGGGGGACAACCCCCGGACCCCCGGGCGCTGTGCCTTCCCGGGGGACAACCCCCGGACCCCCGGGCGCTGTGTCTTCCCGGGGGACAACCCCCGGACCCCCGGCCGAAGAGCGGGTCGGCAGGGCGGGCCGGACCGCTCTCGCGAGGTGAGTCCGAGTGAACGCGTCCGGTGGCGCGGTGAGCCGGTCCGGCGGCCGGGGCGGACCGGTCCTGCTGGCCGGTGTCGGCACCGCCCTGCCCGGCGAGCCCGTCGACAACGCCGCGCTGTCCCTCCGCCTCGGTATCGCCCCGGAGTGGATGGAGACATTCATCGGCACCAGGACCCGGCACTTCGCGCTCGACCTCGACGGCGGAACGGTCCGCTGGACCCTCGAGGACCTGTGCACCGACGCCGCCGACCGGGCGCTCGCCGACGCCGGGGCCGACCCCGACGACGTGGCGTTCATCGTCCTCGCCACCGCGACCCCGGACGCCCTGATGCCGACCACGGCCGCGCTGGTGGCCGACCGGCTCGGCATCGACGGGGTGCCCGTGTACCAGCTCCAGTCCGGCTGCTCGGGCGCCGTCCAGGCGATGGCGCTCGCCTCGTCGCTCCTCGTGGGCGGGGCGCGCGGCCAAAGACCGGTCGGCCTGGTGATCGGCGGCGACGTCTGCAGCAAACACCTCGATCTGCGCCAGGACTTCCGGGAGATGCCGCCCTCCCAGCTGGTCAACTATGTGCTGTTCGGCGACGGCGCGGGAGCCGTCGCCCTCAGCCGTGCACCCGGCACCGCCCGTGCCGTGCTCAGCAGGGCCGACCACCGGCTCAGCGGTCTCGGCAGCGCGCCGGGCCAGCGCGTCGAGTGGTTCGGACAGGCGGACCGCCACTCCGGCCGGCCCGCCGTCACGGAGGACTACAAGGCCGTCGAGGCCCGGGTGCCGGTCATGGCCCAGGAGATGCTCGACACCCTGCTCGACACGCTCGGCTGGCCCGCCGAGTCCCTCGGCCATGTCCTTCCGCCTCAGCTCAGCGGTCGGATGACCGAGCGGATCACGAGGGGTCTGAGGCAGGGCCTCGAGTGGGAGGAGGTCTCCTGTGTCGCGGAGACCGGAAACAACGGGAACGCGCTGGTCTTCCTCCAGCTGGAGCGGCTTCTGCCACGGCTGGCGGCAGGGGGTCGCGCGGTCGGTATCGCGATCGAGTCCAGCAAATGGATCAAGTCCGGCTTCGCAGTGGAGGCGACGGGATGAGCGCGCGGGGCGGAGCACAGCAAGAATTCCGGGCGCTGCACTCGGCGGGCCGGCTCGTCGACGCGTATGCCCGGATCCCCGAGCTGCTCGCCCGGCTCGACGACGGTGAACTCGACCTCGCGGGACGGCTGCTCGCCCGACTGGACCCCTCGGACGTGCTCGCGGCCCACCCCGGCACCCCGTCGGTACGGATCGCGGTGACCGGTCGCTCCACCACGGCCGGGCTCGTCCCAGCGCTCACCGCCCAGCTGGCCCGGCACGGACTGCTGCTGATCCCGTACGCCGGCGGCAGCGGCGGCTATGTCCAGGACCTGGCCGACCCTGCCTCCGGACTGTACGCACACGAGCCGGACCTCACCCTGTGCGTACTGGACCCGTTCACCGTCTGGGACCGGGTGCGGCCGCCCTGGCAGCCGTACGACACGGCCCTCGAGGCCGAGCGCCAGCGGCTGCTGCTGGCCGAACTCGGCGGCGCCCACGCGGCACACGCCCCGGCCGGCGCGACCTTGGTACTGAACACCGTGCCGCTGCTGCGGCGCTTCACCCACCAGCTCACCGGACTCGCGCAGCGCGCCGAACTGGGCGCCATCTGGCGCGAGTTCAATGCCGACCTGCTGCGGATGACCGACCCGGCGGCAGGTGTGGCCGTACTCGACCTGGAACCGCTGACCGCTGCCGGAGTGCGCGCCGACGATCCGCGCCTGGGCGCGTACGCCGACGCGCACTGCACCGCCGAGCTGCTCGCCGGGTACGCCCGCGAGGCCGCGCACCTCGCCCGGGCGCAGCGCGGCGACGCCAAGAAGTGCCTGGTGCTCGACCTCGACGGCACGCTGTGGGACGGGATACTCGCCGAGGACGGCCCCGAGAAGGTACGGGCCGCGGACTCGCTGCGCGCGGGCGCGTTCGCCGGCTTCAGACGTACCGTCGAACAGCTCGCCTCCCAGGGCGTACTGCTCGCCGTGTGCAGCAAAAACGATCCGGTACCGGTGGCCCGCGCCCTGGCGGCCCACCCCGACTGGCCGCTGAGCACGGATGACTTCGTCAGCATCGTCGCCGACTGGGGCTCCAAGGCCGAAGGCGTCCGCAGGATCGCGTCGGACCTGGGCATCTCGCCGTCCGCCGTGGTCTTCGCCGACGACAGCCACTTCGAGCGGGAGGTCGTGCGGGCAGGAGTGCCCGGCGCTGCCGTCGTTCCCCTGGACGGCGAGCCCGCCCACCACACCGAACGCCTGCTGGCCGACGCCTGGTTCGACGTACCCTCCGTCACCGAGGAGGACCGAGGCCGGGCCGCCCGCTACCGGGAACGCGAACAGCGCGAGCGCCGGCGGGCCGCGTCGAAGGACTACGAGAGCTTCCTGAGGAACCTGGACATCGAGGTCGACGCCGGCCCCGCCGCCAGCCATGAGACCGCAAGAATCGCCCAGTTGAGCCTGCGGACCAACCGCTTCAACCTCACCGGGGAACGGCTGACCGGCGCACAGATCCAGCACATCGCGCAGGACCCGGACGCGCTCGTGCTCGCGGTACGGGCCATCGACCGCTTCGGCGACGACGGAGTGGTCGGCG
This sequence comes from Streptomyces sp. NPDC048479, assembly GCF_040651435.1. Classification (NCBI taxonomy): domain Bacteria; kingdom Bacillati; phylum Actinomycetota; class Actinomycetes; order Kitasatosporales; family Streptomycetaceae; genus Streptomyces; species Streptomyces sp. NPDC048479. Next base: position 78,744 of record NZ_JBEZKA010000002.1, on the reverse strand, counting down.
CGGTGTTCGCCCGAACGGACGGCGCGGGACTGCATCTGGAGAACATGGTCGTCAGCTGCCGGGTGCTCGGTCGCGGGATCGAGAACGCCGTACTGGCCGGGCTGCTGCACGCGGCCCGCGAGGCCCACCTGCCCGCCGTACACGCAGCGTGGCGGCCGACTGTGGCCAACGAGGCGCAGCGCGCCTTCTGTCCCGCGCACGGCTTCCGGACCACGCACGAGAGCAGTGGCGAGGTCCGCTACCTGCACGCTCTGGAGGAGCTGCCGCCCGTCCCGTCCCATGTGCGGCTGCGGCTGCGCCTCACGCACGACCGGGCCCAGGAGGTGGAGTCATGCACACCGTCGTCGATCTGATCTCTCTCGCCAACGAACACCTGGGTACCGATCTCGAGCCGGCCGACGCGGAACGTGAGCTGACCGAGCTGCCCTGCTGGGACTCGGTGAGTCTGCTGCGGCTCGTCAGCCTGCTGGAGCGGGAGCTGGGCAGGGCGGTGCCGGTAGCCGAGCTGCTCGAGGCGCGCAGCCTGGGCGAGATCTGGACCGTAGCGGTGGGGACATGAGCGTGTCCGGTGACCGGGCGAGGCGCCATACGCGCTACTACCTGAACTGGGCACGGGCAGCGGCCCCCGTGCATCTGGGCGCCGATGTCGACATGACCCGCGTCGAGGAGCACCGCGCGGCCGCGCGCCGGGCGGACCTGCGGTACTCGGTGGTGAGTTATCTGCTGTATGCCGCCGGTCGGGTCGTCGCCCGGCATCCCGAGGCCCGCGCGATCGCGCGGGGCGTTCTGTGGCCGCGCACCGCGCCGCTGCCGGACGTGGCGGCCAAACTCGCCCTCGACCGCAGGACCGAAGCGGGCGAGCGCGTGGTGCTCACCGCCGTACTGCCGCGCATGGACGTGGCGTCACTGACGGAGATCCAGGATTTGGTGGACCTGTGCCGCGAGAGCGACCCGCACGACCTTCCCGGTGCCGCCGCGGTGCGGCTGCTGAACCAGCTGCCGCCGCCCGTCGGGGAGTTGGTGTTCCGGCTCGGAGTACGGAGTCCGGGCACCAGGGCCCAGCGGCTCGGGACCTTCGCGGTGAGCTCGCTCGGGCACCGCGCTGTCGACATCTTCCACTCCTACGGCGGCACGGCGGTCACCTTCTGCGCGGGACGGGTGGTCGACCGTGCCGTGGTGCGTGGTGGCGGGGTGACGGCAGCGCCGGTCATGCGCCTCGGCCTGACCTTCGATCACAGAGTGCTCGACGGAGCTGCCGCGGCGGACGTACTCGACGGAGTGGTGAAGCGGTTGGAGGGCTGGCATGGTGATCTTTCCGGGACCCGTGGCGAACCCCGCGACGGAGCAGGGATTCGCGCGGCCCGTGCGGGTGACCGGCCCCGAGGGCCCCTGGGAGCAAGTCCGTGACGCGGTACGGGAGTACGGCAGCGTGGTGGTCCACGCCCAGCTCGACGACTGGCTGCCGGGCGACCTGGACGCGCCGGAGCTGCGCCCGCTGCTGGGCCGCGACTACGCGCGCTTCGCCGCCATGACGCACTATCAGATCCGGTCCCGTTTCGTGGCGTCCAGGCTGCTGCTCAAACATGTCGCGTGCGCGGTCATCGAGGCCGAACCGCAGAGTGTCGAACTCGCCTACAAGCCGGGCGGACGCCCCTATCTGCGCGGCCTCGACCAGATCGACATCAGCCTCAGCCACACCGACACGCTGCTCCTGGTCGGGCTGACCCGCCGGGGCTGGATCGGTGTGGACGCCGAGCTCAGGGACCGGCCGATGCTCGGACTCGGCACCGAGAACCAGGTGTGTACGCCGCACGAGCGCACGGCCCTCGCGCAGATCGCCGACGAGCGGCGCAACGGCGCGCTGGTACGCCTGTGGACGCTGAAGGAGGCGTACAGCAAAGCGATCGGACAGGGCATGCGGTTCCGTTTCACCGAGTTCGGCTTCGGACCCCAGGAGCGCAGAGTGCAGGTCCTGAGACCGGACGGATCGCGGGGGACCGGCGACGAATGGACCTTCCACACCTGCCTGGTGGACCGCCGGTACACGGTGAGCGTGGCGCTGTTCGACGCGGGCTTCGGGGACACCAGCGACACCGCGGCCTCCACCATGCTCGACGCCGGCCTCCTGGAGGCGCTGGCGAACACGGGACAGGACGAGTCACCGGCATGACGATCACGACAGAGGTCTGTGTGGTGGGTGGCGGCCCCGGGGGCCGCGCTCTCGCTCTCGCGCTGGTACGCCTCGGGCGCCGGGTGGTCCTGCTGGAACAGCGCACGGGCGGAGCACGAGTCTTCCGCGGCGAGTCCGTCTCGCCCGACGGGGTGCGCCTGCTGGCCGGCCTGGACGTGCTGGAACGCGTGCGGGAGCACACGCACGAGGTGCACCGGCTGGAGATCGCCGACAAAGGCGCCCGCGTCCTCGACGTACGGTTCGAGACCTTCCCGTACGCCTATCGCCATCCGGTGGAGCTGGCCCAGCCCGTACTGCTGTCCGCGCTGGCCGAGGCGGCCGCGGAGCAGGGCGGCTGTACCGTCGTCGAACCGGCCTCGGCGGCCGAGCTGCTGCTGGACGGGTGCGCGGTGCGCGGAGTGCGCGCCAGGACGCCCGACGGGCTGATGGAGATACGGGCCGAGATAACCGTCGGCGCGGACGGCCGCTACAGCTCCGTACGCCGGCTCTCCGGCCTCGACCGCGTCGCGAAGCGCACGCCGCTGGAACGGGACGTGATCTGGATGAAGCTGCCGTTCCCGGCCGCCTGGGACCGGCGCGCCTACCGGGTACGGATCAGCTCGGGCCGCCACGGACTCTTCCTGCCCAGCACCGACGGCACTCTGCGGGTGGGCCTCAACATCCCCAAGGGCGGTCTGCGTGAACTGCGTTCGGGCGGGCTCGGGCAGCTGCACGCGCGGCTCGCGGAGCTCGCGCCCGAGCTCGAGAAGGAGGCTGTCGACGGCATACGCGGCTGGTCCGACACCACTCTGCTGGACATCTTCACCACCGATGTACGGCGCTGGTCGGCGCCCGGAGTCGTACTGATCGGCGATGCCGCGCACACTCTCTCGCCCGTACTCGGCCAGGGCGTCAACCACGCTCTGGCCGACGCGGTCGCACTCGCTCCGCTGCTCGCCGATGCTCTCGGTGCGCCCCGCAGCGGCCGTCCGGCCGCCCTCGCCGCCGCCGTGCTCGCCTTCCAGCAGACCAGGGAGGGCGCGGTCCGGCGCTCCCGGGGGCTGCAGCTGCGCCAGGAGCGGATGTTCAGCCTCTCCGCGCGGCCGGCGGCGGCGCTACGGCGCACCGTGTACCGGGCGATGAACGCGAGCCCCGCCCTCCAGCGCCGGGTACTCGCACCGGCGTACTTTCCCGGTCAGCGGCCCGGGCCCGCTGCGGTCCTGCGCCGGACGGAGCAGCGGACATGAACGATCCGCACAGGCCCTCGCTGTCGCTGCAGGAGTTGCGCCGCTATGTGCTGCTGCACGCCCGCGCACAGGGCCTCGCACCCGCCCACTGCCGCCGGCTGCTGGCCGGGGTGGCGACCGCGTACGGAGCGGGGCGCGACTCCTGGCCGGCCGTCTGGAGCCGCGCGGGGGACCGGCTGGCCGGCCGCGGCAAATGGCTGCAGGCCTGCCGCCACTACGGCCTCGCCCGCTTCCCGTACGCCGCCGCCGACGATGTCGTACGCCGTCGCGCGCAGCTGCTGTGCGTCCAGTCCTTCGACCAGTGGCGCCGGACGCGCCCCGGCATGGACCGTATCGACATCGCCCTGCCCGAGGGCAGGTTCGCCTGCTGGACGGCCGGACTTTCCGCCACCCGGCCCCGTCCGTTGATCGTCGTCATGGGCGGCATCGTCAGCGTCAAGGAACAGTGGGCACCGATCCTGGCGCGCGCCGACGCCCTCGGCGTGGCCCTGGCAGTCACCGAGATGCCGGGCGTCGGTGAGAACACGCTGCCGTACCGCGCGGACAGCCATCGCATGCTCAGCGCGGTGCTCGACGCGGTGGCGGACCGGGCCGAGGTACGGCGGACGTGCGCCATCGCGCTGAGCTTCGGCGGCCATCTGGCACTGCGCGCGGCCCTTGTCGACGAGCGGGTGCGCGGGGTCGCCACCGTGGGCGCACCGCTGCGTCATTTCTTTCTCGACCGGGAGTGGCAGCGCCGGGTCCCCGGCACGACCGTGCTCACGCTCGCCCATCTCATCGGCTGCAAGCCGGATGACGTCCTCGACGCCGTACGTGAATGGGCGCTGACCGAGAACGAGTTGAGACGGCTGGACATCCCGGTCACCTACGCAGCCGCGCTGCGCGACGACATCGTGCCGCTCGCCGAAACGGCCGCGCTGCTGCGCGACCGCACGGCTCGGCGGGAGGTGCTGCTGCTCGACGACGAGCACGGCGCGCCGGCCGAGCTCGGCCGGGTGCGCGTGGCCCTGCTCCGCGCCGCGCTTCGCACGGTGGGTGCGCATCCGGTGCCCAGAGGGCTGCTGGCCGCGGCGGACGGGACGCAGCGCCTGCTGAGCCGGAGAGGAAGGCTGGCTGTATGAACGACGCCCGTGGCAGGCGAACCGGGGCTCCGCCCCAGACCCCGCGCCTCAAACGTCGGCGAGGCTGGATTTTCCCGCCCGTCGGGCGGGAAGGCCAGCCCGTCCGGCGATTGAGGACACGCCCGAAGGGCGTCCGGGGGTCCGGGGGCTTGCCCCCAGTTGGGGGAAGGGGCGGGGAACGCTCCGGCTGGACCTATCACGCCCCCGCGGGGCGGACCCTCAGCGGCGTCGTCGGCGTGGCCGCCCTCGTCGCGGGCGCGCGCCTCGGAGGGGCCAGCAGCCGGGTGCTCTGGACGACCACCGTGCTCCCCGACATCGCCCTGCTCTACGGCATCGCGGCCGCGCCCGCCTTCGAGCGCCTGCCCTCCTACGCCGTACGCCCCTACAACGTGCTGCATTCGCCCGCCGTACCCGCCGCCCTGCTCACGCTCGCGGCCCTCACACGCAGCCGGCGCTTCGCGGTCGCCGGGCTCGGCTGGCTGGGCCATATCGCCGTCGACCGCGCCTTCGGGTACGGGCCCCGCAGGCCCGACGGTCTGCGGTACTGAACTCCTCGTTCCTCAGCCCCAGTTCACCGGCAGCGACTCCAGCCGGTTGACCAGCAGCCCGGTGTGCATCCGGACCTCCTCCACCGGCACGGCAAGTCGCAGCGAGGGAAGGCGGCGGGCCAGTGAGCCGAGGGCGATCTGCAGCTCGGCCCGTGCCAGCGGTGCGCCCAGGCAGTAGTGCGGGCCGTGTCCGAAGGCCAGATGCGAGGCGTCCCGGCGGCCCGGATCGAAGCGGTCCGCGTCCGGGAACCGGCTCTCGTCCCGATTGGCGGAGCAGATCGCTCCGATGACCGCGCTGCCCGCCGGCACGGCCGTGCCCCCCACCTCGATCTCGGCCGTGGTGACCCTGAGCGGACCGCCGTCCCCGATGGGATTGATCCGCAGCAGCTCCTCCACGAGCGTGGCCGCCGGCTCCGGCGACGTGGGCACCAGACCCATGCCGCCGCTGTGCCGCAGCAGCGTGAACACCGAAGTGCCCAGCACCCCCACCGTCGTCTCGTGCCCGGCGATCAGCAGCGTCATCGCCATGGTGATCAGCTCGTGCTCGGTCAGCGGGCCGGCCTCGTCCCGTACCTGGACGAGCGCGCTGAGAAGGTCGTCGCCGGGCTGCTGCCGCTTCTCGGCCACGAGATGCTGCAGATAGGTGACGAGCGCCAGCTTGCGCTCCAGCATCTGCTCGGGCGTGTGCGCGGTGAGCGAGAGGACCGCGTCCGACCAGCCCCTGAACAGCTCCCGGTCGGCGAAGGGCACACCCAGCAACTCGCAGATCACGGCAACGGGATAGGGGAAGGCGAAGGCCTCGTTGAAGTCGACCGGGCCACCCTCATCCGCCATCCGTTCCAGCAGCTCGTCCGCCAGCTCCTGGATACGGGGCCGCAACAGGTCAACCCGGCGCGCCGTAAAGGCACTCGAGACGAGGGAGCGCAGCCTGGTGTGCTCCGGCGGGTCCATGGTGAAAAGACCGCCCGCGTCGAACGGGACGGCTGTGAGCTTCGGCGACTCGGGAAGCACCGTGGCCGCTCTGCTGCACCGGGCGTCGGAGAGGACAGTACGTACATCGTCGTAGCGGCTGAACAGATACGCTCCGTCGCCGCTGGGCATGACGACGTCGGACACCGGGGCGTTGCTGCGCAGCCGCGCGTACTCCTCCGGAAGGTCGGTCGCCGAGTGACGAGGGGGCGGGTAGCTGCGCACCGCGGAGTCCTGAGGCATAACCACACCGTCCGACCTGGTACTCGGGATGTGCTCGAGCGGATGTTCAGGACGGGTCGGGGAGGTATCCTCAGCCTTCGCTGACGGCGGGTTGGGGGAGGCCGAGTGCTGCGGGATCCATCGCACATGATCAGAGTGGTCCTTGCCGAGGACATGCACATGGTGCGGGGAGCACTGGTCGCCCTGCTCAACCTCGAGGCCGACATACAGATAGTGGCGGAGGTCGGAACGGGACGTGACATTCTGCCCGCGGTGCTGCAGCACCATCCCCATGTGGCGGTGCTCGACATCGATCTGCCGGGTGTCGACGGGCTGTCCGCCGCCGCCGAGGTCCATGCCAAACAGCCGTCCTGCCGCACCCTGATCCTCACCGGACTCGGCCGACCCGGCAATCTGCGCCGGGCGCTGGAGGCCCAGGTGTCCGGGTTCATCCTCAAGGACGCGCCGCCGAGCCAACTCGCGGACGCCATCAGGCGGGTGTCCTCGGGTGAGCGGGTGATTGACCCGCAGCTCGCCCTCGACGCCTGGGCGGCCAGGGACAATCCCCTCACCGCCCGGGAGACCGAGGTGCTGCGGATGGCCGCGGGCGGGGCCGAGGCGCCCGACATCGCGGGACGGCTGTATCTGACCGTGGGGACCGTACGGAACTATCTGACGACAGTCGTCACCAAACTGGGCGCGCGCAACCGCGTCGACGCGATCCGCATCGCCCGGGAGCAGGGCTGGCTCTGAGCGCCCGCCCTAAATGATCTGCTTGTCCATGAGGACCAGGGCCGGCCGGTGCGCCCTCCGGCTGTCTCCGCAGTCCAGCGGCACCTTCGCCTCCAGATGGAAGCAGCCGTCCGCCCGTACACCGGCAGTGAGTTCACCGCCGATCACGCTGACACGGGTGGAGAGATTGCCGATTCCGCTGCCGTCGTACGAGGCCGGATCGCCGGACCCGCGGGCGACCCCGTCGTTCCTCACATGCAGCACCACCGTGCCATTGCCCATATCCCGTGCCGAGATGTGGCAGCGGCGGACCGTGCTGTGCCGCAGGATATTGGTGATCCCCTCCCGCAGTACGGTCGCCAGCACCGTGCCCACCCGGTCGGGCAGGTCCATCAGCGTGGAGTCGACCTCGATGCCTATGCCTGCCGCGCCGAACACCGAGCGGGCGGAGGCGAGTTCCGCGCAGAACGACATGTCCCGATAGCTGCGGGCGACCTGCCGGGTGTCGGCGAGCGCCTGACGGGAGATCTCCAGCACGGTGGAGAGCTCTTCGCGGGCCCGCGCCGGATGCTGATCGACCAGCCGCAGCGTCAGCTCGCTGCGGAGAGTGATCGCCGAGAGGCTGTATCCCAGCAGATCGTGCAGATCGCGGGCGAAGCGCAGCCGCTCCTGTTCCACCGCGAGCCGGGCGATCTCCTGTTGCGCGCTGCGCAGTTTGAGCACCATCTCGGAGAGCGACGTCAGTCCGTAGACCAGACTCGCGGTCGTGATGGTGGAGACGCCGATGTACGTGACGTCGAGGTAGGTCCTGCCGGACCAGGTCGTCGTCAGGCCCATGGTGGTGGCGACGCTGAGTCCTGCGCACACCCATGACCACGGTGAGCGCAGGACGAGCAGCAGTGATCCGGTGAGAAAGCCGGTGATCCCCACCCAAGCGGTACCCATCAGCAGGATCGGCGGATAGCTCAGCGCCAGTTGGATGACCAGGATCCAGTACTGCTGTCTGCGCTTGAGCCGTACCCGACGGGGTGCCGAGAGCACCACCTGGCACGCGAACATCCCGAGCAGGGCCAGCGCGCCCGCGATGAGTTGGAACAAGCTCTGCTGCACGGTGAGCAGATGCAGGGTCGCAGCGGCCAGCACGCCGCCGAGAGCAACCAGCAGGATGCCCAGGGCGATCTTGGGAGCCAGTCCTGCATCCCCTCCATCGCGACCGTACATGGCTGGATCGCGGTGGTCTGCGCTGTGCAAGTGTTGTCTCTCCTGGGTTCGATTCACGTCAAGCATGTGACCCCCCGTTGCACTGCGTAGCGTGGATTCAGATCCTAGGCGAGTGCAACGGGGCCGTGACTGTCATTACTAGACAAACAGCGGTATCGGATTGAGCTCCTCGTAGGGAATCGGCGTGGTGCGCCGCCCCAGACGCACAGGTACGTCATAGAGCCTGCCGGGACCGAAGCGTGTCCAGAAGTGGCGCAATCCGGGTACCAGAACCTTCACTGCCGGGAGCTCCAGATCCGGCCGGGTCTGATCGAGGACCAGCAGCTCCATGCCGTGTGCGCGGACCAGTTGCTCCGCGGCCCGGACGTCGTCCAGGAGGTCCGGGCGCAGGGTGTAGCCGTACTCGGTGCGGCGCTTCGCCGGGACCTTCGGATCGGGGCCCAGATAGGGCTGATTGGCAAGTGTGCGGCGGGTGCACCAGTCGAGGAGGGCGAAGTCGTCCTCGGCAGGCGCCTCCAGTACGGCGGGCAGCAGCTGATTCATCTCGGTGAGTGCGCGCCGGAGTGCGATATCGGGATCGAAGTGGCAGCCGAAGCCGAACATGATGTCCTCCTCCGGCTTGTCGGTCCGGCGCGAGATCGCGGCCATCGACGGAATGCCCAGGTCGGAGGTGAGATCGAGCACCCAGAACTCCCGTTTGAGCAAGGAGTACTCGGCGCGCATCCCGTCGATCCACGGGTCGGGGAACGAGTCCAGGTCCACTGCCGGCTGTGAGGTGCGGTTGTACCACCACAGCGCGACCGAGTCCCGCTCGACGAGCTCGAAAAAGCCTTGCAGGATGGCGTCCTCGAGACTGCTGCCCGCCGCGTTGCCATTGGAGTCGGCCACGGTGAAGCAGGGCCCCTTGGCGGGCGGTGGGGCGAAGTAGAGCATCCCGGTCGGCACCATCCGGTGCCTGCCGTGGGTGACCGACCAGACCGGCGTCCAGTCGACGGCCGCCTTCTCGTCGAACGGGTCGCAGATGTACTGGAACGGTGGCTGTACGGCGTTCCACTGCAGTCGGTCCGTGTACTGCCGCTCGTGGTACAGCTGGCACTCATTGGGGTGGATCGCCTCCCCGGCCAGCTCCCTGAGACTGGCGCGGATCCTCGGCTCGTCCCCGTGCATCGTTGCGGAGTAACGCTCCACCGCTTCGCAGAGCGCGCCGACCTTCGCATCCAGAGCGGTGACCCCCTTGCCACCGCTCTGGCTGCGCAATCCGGAGCGGAACGCCGCGAGACTGCGCGCGGTCCATGCTGGATTGGGCCCCGAGCGGTACGCGTTGAGGAAGTCGGGACCGCCGGGCGCGCGGTGCAGCGAGCTGACCACTCCGGTGACCGTGCCGACCAGGTGCTCGTAGCGTTCCATGACCTGTTCGGCCGTCAGGGCCCGGTGACCGTTTCCGCTGAAGGTCTTCTTGGGCCGCGACGTGAGGGTGACGGGCTGCTGCACGCGGTCCCCGACGAGCCGCGGGTCGCCGCATTCGGGGCATTGCGGCCGCTGACCGACCGGATGTGCCCGGATGGCGAGCTGAAGAGTGTCCAGAACTCGTATGGCCAGCTGGCTCTTGTCGCGGTAGCCGGCAACCCACTTGGCGGCTTCCACGGCGATCGCCTGCAGGGCCAGCGAGCGGCTCGCGGCGATGGTCGCGCGTGGCGGCGTCGGCGGCGACGACATGCCGAGCGCCTGCCCGACAAGCTGTTCCGGCTGGCGGTGGTGCTTGAGCCGGTAGGCCATACAGCTCCAGCAGGCCCCTTCGCCCGGCTGGAACACCGGGCCGATCCATGGTTCGACGCCATGTGGTTTGGCGAGCAGCCACGGACGTCCGCTACGGCGCTGTTCCTTGTCGATGTCACGCAGCTGAGGCAGGAGATAGTCGTCGCACAGGACGACCGTCAGATCACAGCCGCCGGGGCCGCTCAGCGCGACCCCGGCGGTGAAAAAGGCGTCCCGGGCGGTCGGCCCGCCGACGTCACCCAAATCCAGCAATCGGACCCGGCTTTCGGTCAGCGCCCTTCCGGCAAGCGTCGCCTCCAGACCGGCGGCTTCCCAGTACGCCGATGCGTCCTGGTCCGTCGATTCGGTTTGCGGCGCGGAATACCCGGTGACCAGATTCGCCTGCGTCAGCTTCCCCAGGAGACTGCCGAGTTCGGTGGGCGACAGCAGTCCCTGGGTGTCCCGCACAAGGGCGGGCAGGTCCCGGCTGCCGTCGAGTAGAGGAGCGATGGCTGCTACTGCGTCGCCCTCGATCGCGGTGACACCCTGTTCGGAGACCAGATAGGTCGCCTCGCCCGGTATGACAGCGGTGGTGAGGTGTCTCCTGAACCCGATCCGTGGCCATAGGGAATCCATGTGCGGCTCACACAGGCAGGGTGCCGACGGCGCCCTGTCGGGCTGCCGGCCCAGGGGGGTAGGGCTGCTCGGTGAAGCAGATGCAGGCACGTACCGCCCCACGCACGGAGTGCGCGGCGTCCGGTTCCCCCGAGGAACTGAGGTTGGTGATCGTGACTTCGATGTCGGCCTCCGCCGGCAGCGCGGGGACGGTGCTTTCCGGTGTCATCGGAATGCCGAATTCGGCGAGAACATTGCGCGGCTCCAGCGCGTACCGCAGGGCGAGTTCCGGCTGCAGAAAGCTCCGGGCGACGAGTTCGGCGAAACGCCAGTCGTGTTCCACGGAGGTGGTGCAGGCCCCTTGAGCTGCGGTTCCGCTGGACGCGTAACCAGACATCATCGTGCTCCCATCGTGATGTGAACGGTGCCGGGCGGATGTTTCCCCTGCGGATGTTCGGCTGCGCATACGAGAGCAGTGTGCTGTCGGGTGACTTGAATCGAACAGTGGGGGCGTCATCTCCCTGGATGTGAAGATTTCATAGGCCCGTTCCAGGTGATCTCCATGCGTGGCTTGTGAGTTGGTCACTGTTTCTGCACATGTGCTGCATGGGACCCTCCGTGAATCAGCTTCTCGCCACAGAGGAGCTGTCCGACGGGGTGAGGAAAAGACCATGCCGAACAGGGGGCGCCGAGTGCGCGTCGAGGTACTGGGAACTCTCTGCGGCGAGGCCGCGGGCGTCTCGGTCCTTCCCAGCGCCTCCAAACCGCGGCAGATCCTTGCTCTTCTCGCCCTCAACGCGCAGCACATCGTGCCCGTCCCGGTCCTCATGGAAGAGCTCTGGGGCGCGGGCCCGCCGCGCAGCGCGCCCACCACGCTGCAGACGTACATCCTGCAACTGCGCCGCAGACTGCGTGCCGCGATTCCCGAAACGACGGGGGTCTGGGACAAGAACGTGCTGGTGACACGGCACGGCGGCTATCTGCTCGACGCGGATCCCGCCGATGTCGATGCCCTGGAGTTCGACAGGCTCACCTGTGCCGGCCACACGGCCTTCGAAGTCGGCGACATGGCCGCGGCATCGGGCAGTCTCACCGCGGCTCTTGAGCTGTGGCGCGGCCCGGCGCTGGCCGACGTACCCCATGGGCGGCATCTGGGTATCGAGGTGACCCGCCTGCAGGAGAGCCGCCTCGGCGCGCTGGAGCGACGCATCGGCGCGGATGTACGGCTCGGCAGGCACCGGGAAGTGCTCGGTGAGTTGTGCGCGCTGTGCGAACGCCACCCCTTGCACGAGAGTCTGCGGGCGCTGCAGATGCTCGCCTACTGTGCGGACGGCAGGTCATCCGACGCACTGATCGCCTACAAGCGCCTTCGCGAAACCCTGATCGAGGAACTGGGCCTTGAGCCTTCTCCCCGAATTCAGCGGCTTCACCAGGCAATCCTCCGCGGTGAGGAAGCCATGGAAGTGTGGAGCGGCTCTTGCCGCCCGGGTGGTGCCGGCGTTCTCACCGGCTGACGCCGTACCCGGGTGAACCCGCTCCACCTCACTCCAGCTCTGATCAAGCGGCCTTCCAGTGGTGGTCGTGACGATCGGGACCCGCGTAGTCGAAACCGGTGCGGTGTGAGGAGGCGGCGTGAACCACTATCTCGCGGTGTCGCCCGGAATCTCGGAGTTGCCGGACCCGGCGCTCCGGCTGTTCTGCTTCCATCATGCGGGCGCCGGGGCTCTGACGTTCGCCCGCTGGCGTGCCCGTTTCCCGGCGGACGTGCAGGTCCTTCCCGTACGGCTGCCGGGCCGGGAGACCCGACTGCGGGAGCCGCGCATCACCGACTCCGGGCAACTGCTCGCCGAACTCGACACATATCTGGGCCCGTTGCTCGATGTGCCGCATGCCTTCTACGGGCACAGTCTCGGCGCCCTGGTCGCCTACCGGTTCGCGCTCCACCGGGTCCGGGCCGGGCAGCGGCCGCCGCTGCTGGTCGGCGTCGGCGCCTGTGCCGCGCCCCATCTGCCCACCCCGCTCGTCGAGCAGTCGGATCTGCCCGACGAGGGACTGCTGGCCGCGCTCGCGCGGTACGGCACGCTGCCGCCCTATCTTTTCGAGCGGCCCAAGTGGCTGAGCATCCTGCTCTCCACCATGCGTGACGATCTCCGGCTCGCACGGAGCCTGCGGGACGGGGCCGGCGAACGGCTGCCAAGCCCGTTGTATGCCTTCGCGGGTGCCGAGGACCTGGTCGCGACCGCTCCGGCGGTCGCCGCATGGAGCCGCTACACCAGCGCCGCCTTCGATCTGCGGACGGTCCCGGGCGGTCACTTCTTCGTCCGTGACGCCGAGCTGCCCACCTTGCTCGCGGCACAACTGCGCCATCTCGCACCACATCCGATCGCCTGAGCTTCAACGCCTCGAAGGGAGTAGCGGATATGGACATCAGCGTGCTGGGGCCCTGCCGGGTCATCCAGTCGGGAGTCTCTGTCGTCCCCACTGCAGTCAAACCACGCAAGGTCCTCGCCCTGCTCGCCATGCACCCGGACCAAGTGGTCTCGGTCGGCACGCTGGTGGAGGAGCTGTGGGGTGAAGCCCCGCCACGCAGCGTCCAGACCACCTTGCAGACCTACATTCTTCAGCTACGCAACCTCATAGGCACCGCACTCGGCGGGGCCCTCCGGCCCGAGCTGCCGAACGGCGCCAAGAGCATCCTCGTCACGGAGTCGGGCGGCTATCTGCTCGACACCCAGGGCGGGGTGGTCGATGTCTCCGAGTACGAACGGCTCGCCGGGACCGGGCATCGCGCCCTGGAGAGCGGCAACTGCCCGGTGGCGTCCGACTCCTTCCGCAGGGCGCTCGCCCTGTGGCGCGGCCCCGCACTCGTCGACGTACAGTGCGGACCGCTGCTGGAGATCGAGGCGACCCGGCTCGAGGAGTCGCGCCTGAGCATCCTCAACCAGCGTATCGAGGCCGATCTGCGGCTCGGACGCCACCACGAACTCGTGGGTGAGCTGTCCGGACTCGCCGCCCAGCATCCGATGCACGAGGACACCCAGGGGCAGCTGATGCTCGCGCTGTACCGCTCCGGACGGCGCGGCAACGCGCTCGAGGTGTACCAGCGACTGCGTTCGGTCCTCTCTCATGAGCTGGGCCTCGACCCGTCCCCCCGGCTCCAGCATCTGCAGCGCGCGATGCTGGAATCCTCACTCGACCTGGAGGTCTCGTCCGAGCCCGTCCGGGTGGGAGTGGGCGCCGGAGCCGGCGCAGGCATCGAGCGCGCCTTGCGGGCGCGCTGACAGCTCACGCCCGGTGGCATGCAAGCCGCCGTCCACATGCACGATCTCCCCAGTGGTGCGGGGGAACCAGTCGGAGAGCAGTGCGACGCACGCCCGGGCCACCGGCTCCGGGTCGGACGAGTCCCAGCCGAGCGGGGCGCGCTTCGCCCACAGCGCCTCGAACGACTCGGCTCCGGGAATTCCCCGGGCCGCGAGCGTACGGACCGGGCCCGACGCCACCAGATTCACGGTGACGCCGGCCGGGCCGAGGTCCCGCGCCAGATAGCGGGCCGTCGACTCAAGGGCCGCCTTGGCAACGCCCATCCAGTCGTAGTCGGGCCAGGTCACGGATGCGTCGAAGTCCAGGCCGACGACGGACGAGCCCCGGCCGAGCAGCGGAGGACAGGCCGCGGTCAGTGACTGCAGCGAGTACGTGGAGACTGCAGCGCCTGCGCCACCTGGGGCCGGCCGGCCGTGAGGAAGCCGCCGCCCATCGCCTCCGCGGGCGCGTACGCGATCGCGTGCAGAATGCCGTCGAGCCCGTCCACATGGCTGCGGAGCCGGTCCGGCAGCGCTGCCAGATCGTCGGTGGACGTCACATCCAGCTCCACGACCGGGGCCGGAGCAGGCAGCCGCGCGGCCGTACGAGCGGTGTGGCCGGCCGTGGCCCCCGGAGCCGAGAGCACCACCGTGGCCCCCTCGGTCTGAGCGAGCGCGGCGGTGTGGAAGGCCAGCGAGAAGCGGTTGAGCACGCCCGTCACCAGAATCCGCCGGCCCTCCAGCAGCCCGTTCCCCATCCGTGTCACCCCTCATCGCCGTTCGCGGCATTCCGCGCGTACACGGCATCGGCCGGATCCTCCCGGCGCCGCAGCAGCTGCGCCGCCTGCCACATCTGTGCCGCCGCCCGGGCGGTGTCCTTCGCGCGGAAGCCCTCGCACAACTGGGGCAGATGGGGCCGGAGCGCGTCCTGGACGGAGGGCGCGAACTGCACATCCCCGTCCGGGGCGATACGTACCCCCTCGGCGAAGGTGAGCCGTTCGTTGTAGGTGACGGCCTCGCTCAGCGTGAGACCGTGCGGCAGATCGAGTTCGACCCGCCGTCGCGAGACCCGCGCGGGATATCCGCCGGGCAGCCCCTGCGGTCCCGGCACGGCGGTGCGCAGCTCGGGGCCGCCGTGCAGCGCCGTGAGCAAGCGGGCCACCGTGTGCGCGGTGACCGGGTTGAGTGCCTCGCGCGGTACGCCGCGCTGCTGGGCCAGGAGCTGTCCGACACCGCCCAGTTCATGGTCGCCGAGCCAGACCCTGGCCTCGTCGTCCGGGTGGTCGGGCCGGTGCAGATGGCGATGGTGTGCCAGCACCCGCAGGCCCCGCCGGGCCGCCGGGCCGAGCGCCGTCTGTACCGAAGTGGTGATCAGCGTTCCGTTGCCCACCCCGCACACGACCGGGAGTCCGAGCCGGTACAGCAGCGGATTGACCGCGTCCGGATAGCAGGCGTTGACCAACTTGGCCTGGGAGTCCACCTGTTGGAGTGCGCGGCCGACGCGCAGGGCGACGGCCGCCTGGAGCGGAAGGGTCGCGGCGAAGCCGCAGCGGTCCAGCACTCTCGTCCAGGCGGACGGTGTACGGTCTCGCTCCCACGGCGAGTGCCACGAGGCGCACACGAGCACTGTGCCCGTCCCCACCGCCGCCAGCCGCTCCCTCAGAACCGCGTCGTCGGAGTCCAGCTCACCGGGGAGGAACCGGCGCGGCACCCGGCAGAGTGCCGCCTCGGCGCGCGCCAGACAGCAGACCGAGGAGGCACGCCGGCTGTCGCGGCCAAGGACATGCACCTGGCTGGGGCCCTGCGCCGCGGGGGTGCGGGCCAGTGCCACACAGACGGCGCGGGCGAGCGAGCCCGTGCCGACGACGACGAGCGTGGGCGGGTTCTGTCGTCGGATCACCGGCGCTCCTCCTCGGTACCGGCGGCAGGGCGCGCAGTCGGGTCGGCCCAGGTGAGCACGGCGTTCTCCGATGCGCCGGCCCCGCCGACGCTGATCACACCGCGGGAGGCGGACCCACTGGCGCCGTCGGTGAGGAAGCGTGCCCAGCATCCGCCGGGCCGGTCGCCGAAGAGCATCGGGCTGAGGACGGGGGCGACCTGGGCGGTGAACGTGCTGGTGCCGTCGGTGAGTTCGAGAGCGCAGGTGGCGGGCTCGACGTACTCCTGGACGATGCTGTCGCCGGCGGCGAAGGCCGACTCGACCGCCTGCCGCCAGTCGACGGGCTCGGTGTAGCGGCCGACGAGGACCTCGCGGCCCATCATGCCGATGGCCTTCTTGAGGACGAACCGCTCCCGCCGGACGAGCAGCAGTTCCAGGAGTTCATGTTCCTGTCCCTCCCAGCGGGTGCGGCCGGGGAGAGTGATACGGGTCCAGGGAAGATGCCGTTCGGCGAGTCGGCGTTCGGCGCGGGTCATCCAGGGGCGGCCCTCCGAGACCAGCGCGAGGGCCTTCTTGTTGGCGAGCAGCCCGCTGCTCTGCGGTGGCAGGAGAAGCAGCCCCGCGCGCTGGGCGTCATGCACAGGGCGCAGGCTCTGACCGCGTTCGCGCCAGTCGGCCGGGGCGAAGTTGCGCAGTCCGAGCGGGTAGCGCAGATTGCCGGGGCGGCCGAGTGCCTCCGGCAGCCGGTCGGGTTCGAGGAAGTCGGCGGTGAAGCCGCGGCGGCGGAACTGCTCCAGTTCGCGTTCCTGGAAGCGGATGTCGGCGTCGTCGCCCTCGAGATCGCCGAGACTTCCGATGATCGCGATCGCCCTGGGCAGCCGGCGGCTCGCGCACACGTCCTCGAAGGCGCGCACCCTGGTGGCGAGCGGATCGTGTCCGAAGAAGCGTTCGCGATGCGTGTGCTGCCAGACCTCGGTCAGACCGTGGGACTCATTGGGGCCGCCGAAGGTGCCGCTGACGTTGAACTCCAGCAGCTGCGGGCCGTTTTCCCCGATGACGATGTCCGGGCGGGCCATCATCGAGCAGTACGCGGTCTCGGTGTTGTCCTGCCCGGACAGCAGCGGATAGTCGTGCGGATCCGCGCCGAGCGCCTCCGCACGGGCGGGCCATCCGGTACCGAGGGCGAGGACAGCCCGGCGTACCAGGGCCAGCAGCGTACGGGCGATGCCGAACAGCTCGTCGTAGGACTGCCGTGGCAGTACGAACGGCTGTGCCGGCACCCAGGGCCCCGGAAGCGACACGCTCAGCCCCGCCAGCTCTTCCCGCAGCAGCGCGGTCACCTCACTCGGCGACGCCGTCCGCAGAGCGGAAGGTGCGGGCCGCTCGTCGTCCAGGAACCACGGATGGGAGCTGCCCGTCCGCAGGGACGCGGTACCGGTCATGGCCGCCGTCCCCGGTGCGACGACGCGGGCCCCATGGCACGGACCACGACAGGATGCAGCTCGGCGGGGTGCTCCGCCCTCTGCAGCCGCTGGGCCGATATCGGCGAGAAGTCCGTCTCCGCGTACGACCCCGAGCCGTGTACGAGCACTTCCGGCTCGGTCAGCAGCCCGCGGTCGACGGCCTCCATGACACCCGTGAAGACCATGACGAGCGACCACTCGCGCAGCATGCGCGGATCGTGCGGGAGCTCGACCCCGGCCGGCCGCAGCATCTCGCGGATCTGGGGGTAGCGGGTCAGGCACTCGTGCAGCGAGACGACCATGCCCCCGCCGCCGTTCGCCCGGATCAGCGGCGTCATGACCTGGCTGGTCATGGGCGTACGCGTGTAGAAGGTCGGGTCGATGACCTCGTCGGGATGGTGGGCGGTGCGCGGGAAGTGCGGGTCGCTGCTCTGGTGGTACAGCCCGGTGGCCGCCTCCAGGGTGTAGCGGGGCATCCGGTCGTGGGAGGAATCCCCGTGCAGCAGATCCAGGACCATGTCAGGGGTGTTGAGGTGCTGTACGAGGAAGTAGCGCGGAGGCACCCGCTCTTGGCCGCCACCGGTGAACGACATTCCGTAGTGGTGGCCGAGCAGACCGAAGGCGCTGGACACGGCGTGCGCGTGCAGGCGGCCGCCGGCCGGCGGCGGGGGCAGCAGCTCCTCCTCCATCAGCGCTCTGACCGTGTCCGCGGCCTGGTAGTTGGCGATGTCGAGGGTGTACCACAGGGCGCCGCCGTACCGGGTGCGCAGCATGTCCGCGTTCTCGTCGTAGTAGCTGCGGGCGAGTTCCTTGACTCCCGCGGGGTCCGGTCCCGGGTAGGTCACCACGGGGTTGCGGCGGCGCAGTTCGGGGTCGGAGCTGAGCGGCGAGTCCCACAGTTTGACGCGGGAGCGCTCCGGCACGACGCTCACGATCCGCAGCTGGTCCCGGTCCGCGAGCCCGGCCCGGTGCGCGCGCAGCACGGCGTCGCGCAGCGCGGTGGCCTTGTTGCCGGACGAGGGGGTGAGAAGGGTGACGGGCTCGCCGGTACGCCGGATGTATGCCACGGCCCTGGCCACCATCACCAGAGAACCGAAGGTCTTGGTGGTACGGGTACCGGGATTGCGGCGCAGATCCAGCAGCCGCATCCGGGTGCCGCGGTAGTCGGGAAGCCGGACGACGGCGGCCTCGGAGGCTTCGAGGTAGCGCAGCACCGCGCCGTCGAGCGGCGGCAGCTCGGCGCCGGGGGTGAAGTCGCCGGGCAGGGACCTGTGTTCATGCATGGCCCGGACGGCTCGGCCCACCGTCTCCCAGTACCGGGACAGGGCGGGGACCACTGCCGTATCGGCGTGCTGGAACCGGTCGGTTGTCTCAGTGCTGTTCATGTCCGGCTGACTCCTGACTCTGCTGAGGAAGGGAAGAAGAAGAGGTGGGGGGTGATCGGCGCGGGTTCATGTCCAGTGCTGCCGGATCCTCCGGTACGCCGCGGCGAGCGGCCGGCCGGGCCGCCGGTCCGCGGCCCGCACCACGCCGAGAGCGGCGTCGAGGAACGGTGTGCCGTCCGGCAGAACACGCGGGTCGTGCTCGATACGGAAGATCAGCGGGGCGTCCATGTCCTGGACCAGCCGGACGCGCAGCGCGAAGCGCGCGGTCTGGTCCTCGGGCTCCATCTCCGCGGCCAGTTCGGGCGGGCAGGGCAGGACTCGCAGCCCGGCGGCGGTCAGCCTGCCGAGGGGCGGAAGGAAGTTGAAGACGGCGATCCGGTTGTCCTCGGTGGCCGGTGTCTCCAGCTCCCGCAGCGAGAGGCCGTGGAAGGGCGGCGCTGCGGCATTGGCGCGGACGAAGCCCGCCAGCCAGTCGCCGAGCAGACGTGGCTCCTGCTGTGGAGGCACGGTGACGGCATGCTCGGCGAGCGGGCCGGGGACATTGAGCCAGTCGCGCCGGTGGCGGCCGTTGCGGAAGTAGTTGAAGGGTACGAAGAGCGGCTCGGCTTCATCGCTCCAGGCGGAGAGGACCAGCTGGGTCGCGGCGAGCAGCAGCCGGTGGCGGTCGCTGCCCACCGTTTGCGCAAGCCGGTTGATGACGGCGAGGTCTTCGTCGCCGAGGGCCAGCTGTGCGGCGGCGTCGGTGCTGTACGAAGTGACCTCGCTGTCCTTGGCGCCGGGGAAGCGCGGCCGTCGGTGTCCGTCCGCGGCCCGGCCGAGCGCCTTCTGCCAGTACGCCCGGGTGGCCGTCCGCTCGGCGGATTCGCCGAACGGCCGGGCGAAGGCGTGGAACGAAGGGAACGACGCCGGCGCGTGGGCGGTCTCTCCCGCCAATACCGCATATTGGTCCAGCAGATGACGAATGATCAGTACCAGGGTGCGTCCGTCGGCGCATGAATGGTCGAGGGCGATCAGCAGCAGATGCTCGTCGGGGCCGGTGCGGGCGAGCAGGACGCGCGCGGCCGGATCGTCCTGGAGATGGAACGACGCCTCGGCGGCCTCCCGCAGCGAAGCCCGGATGACCTGGCGCGCCGGTCCCGGCTCGATCTCCTCCAGACGGGCCGGCGGGCGGCCCCGGTCCGGCACCCAGCACACCGTGCCGTCACCGCGGGCGCGCAGCCGCCCGCGCAGCACATCCACATCCTCCGTGGCCCGACGCACGGCACGGCCCAGCAATGCGGTGTCCAACGGGCCGCGCAGCAGCAGGAGTTCATGCACCGGCGGATAGCGGTGCACAACCGGATGGCCGTCGGCCCCGAACTCCGCGCGCAGCAGCATCTCCCGTTGCAGACCGTACGGTTCGGCGTCCATCGGCTATCGCTCCTCGGCTGTGAAGGCTGCGGCGGGCTCCGGATCCGGCTCCGGCTCGCGCGCCCGGCCGCTCAGCAGGCCGGGGGCGAGCAGCAGCGCGGGACCTGCCATGACCAACGCGATCAGAGCGGCCAGCCCCAGCTCGCCGAAGCCCGTCAGCGCTCCGGAGACCCAGACGCCGAGCACCAGGAAGGCATCGCACAGCGGGACGAGAAGGGCGAAGTAGCGTCCGGTCATCCGGGCCGCGAGCCGGCTCTGCACCTCCGCGTAGAAGACCACCGTGCCGACCGCCTCGAAGGCCCCCGCCAGTACCAGTACGACGATCGCAGGCGCCGGATGGTCAAGCACCGGAAGCATCAGCCAGCAGACTCCCTCGACCACATTCACCGTCATATAGACGGCGCCCTGGCGGAAGCGGCCGAATGCGGCAGCGAGAAATCCTCCGAGCGAGGCCCCGAGACCTATTCCGGCGGAGAGATAGCCGAACATCCCGGGAACGCCGGAGTAATGGTGAAGGGCGTAGAGGGGGAGGAAGAGTTTGCTGATTCCAAAGCCGAACATGTACGTGAAGGAGGTGAGCGTCATCACCGCCAGGAAGCGGTCCTTGGTGACGATCCGCGTCAATTCCCGCACATTGTCGACGAACATCCGGCGCAGGGTGAGGGCCAGCAGCGCGGCCCGACCCGACGGCGCGGCCGCGACAGACGCCTGATCGTCCGGGGTTACGGGCGCGGGCGCGGGCATGCCGATCAGCAGCAGGGCCGCGACCAGGGCGAAGGCCGCGTCCGTGAAGAACAGCAGGGACAGCCCGAAGGGCACCAGCACACCGGCGACCGCGGGCCCGATCAGATTCGGCAGCCGCTGCGCCGACACCAGTAGCGCGTTGCCGCGCAGCTCGGATCCGGCGGGGACGGCCACGGTGCGCAGGGACATCCGGGCCGGCACCCCGAAGGCGTAGGCGATGCCGGAGGCGATGGCCAGCACCTGGACCTGCCACAGTTCGTCCGCGGCCGGTAGCAGTGGGATCACCAGGGCGCCGCCCAGCGCGCCTCCCATCGCATACCGGCGTGGGTCGCCGCGGTCGACCAGATCTCCGACCACGGCCCCGAACAGCACGTTCGGCAGCAGCTCCAGAGCGAGCGTGAGCGCCGCCTGGAGGCCTGACCCGTACCGCTGGAGCACCAGCAGGGGCAGTCCGACGGCCGTCATGGTGGCGCCGAGTCGCAGGGCGAACAGGGACAGAGCCAGTCGGAGAAGCGGCCAGTTCCGCAGTGACTCACGCATAGTGGCGCTCCTGTTGAACGATGCGGACGGCCGCCGCACGTTAGCGGGACGGTCTTGAGGACAACTGGAGGCGAAGACTCAGCCCCAGGTGAGCACGGCGTTCTCGGAGGCGCCGTAGGCGCTGACACTCACCACTCCGCCTGCCTCGGGCTTCGGTGTGGCGTAGTAGCGGGCCATGCATCCGCCCGGCCGGTCGCCGAAGAGCATCGGGCTGAGGACGGGGGCGACGTGGGCGGTGAATGTGCTGGTGCCGTCGGTGAGTTCGAGAGGGCAGGTGGCGGGCTCGACGTACTCCTGGACGATGCTGTCGCGTGCGGTGAAGGCCGACTCGATCGCCTGTCTCCAGTCGGCGGCCCCGGCGTGCCGGCCGACGAGGACCTCGCGGCCCGTCAGCGGACGAACTCGCCGCGCAGGGTGCCGGCGGCCGGCCGGGATCCGGTACCCAGCGCACCGTGCCGGCGAACGACCGCAGTCGGCCGCGCAGCACATCGACGTCCTCGGTGGCCGGCCGCACCGCAGTGGCGAGCAGTTCGCGGTCCAACGGGCCGTGCCACTGGATCAGTTCATGGACGGGCGGATATCGATGGAGGGTGGGATGGCCGTCGTCGTCGAATGTGGCTCGCAGCAGCATCGCCCTCTGCAGCCCGTAGGGTTCAACTCCGGGAAGCGCGCTGCGAGCGGGAATCGAGCGCATTGCTATTTCTTTCGAGAGTAATTCTCCGCCCCGCTCCTTCTCCTTCTCTCTTCTGGACACGTATTCCTTCTTCTGTTTATTCTGTCATCCATCGCTGCACCGGGCTGAGTTCCGGGCTCTCGTGCGAAGAGCCGCAGGAAAGTTAGTCGGACGGTCTCGAGAACCACTGGAGACCCTCCGGCCGCCACCGGTTCCCGTCGGTCCCGCCCCGACATCCCTGTGCCGCGAGGAGACAGCTCGATGAGCCATCCGTCCATGCCTGTTCTGGAGTCGTTCACCCGCACCTGGCCCAACCTCGAAGCCGCGCACGAGAAGTCGATGAGGTCCGCCTCCGCCCTGTTGACCTGCCGCGCGGACCTGCTGTCGCTGTTGACACGGGTCGCCACCTACAGCAGTGCCCGCGATGAACTACTGCGTTCCGTAGGGGCGTTGACCGGCGCGCCCTGGGAGCTTGCCCGCAACTGCCCGCCCCAGCTGTCGCGGCTCTCGGTGTTCCTGCCGTCGAACAACATCCTCTACTCGTACGCGCTGTTCGGCCTGATCCCCGCGCTCTACTGCGACGAGGTGATCATCCGTCCCTCGGCGCGTATTCGAGACACCGCGTATGCCGTGCACAAGCTGATCAGCAGCCGTCTCGACCCGGATCTCGCCCAGCGCATCAAGATGGTCGATGTCTCCCAGCGGCAGTTCAAGCCGATCTGCTCGGGGTCCGACGCGGTGGTCTTCACCGGTCAGCCCTCCAACGCCCATGCCGTGATGAAGTCCGTCGGCGACCGGCCACTGTTCCTCGTCATGGGCTCCGGGCCCAACCCCCTGATCGTCGGCCCGCGCACGGACCCGGGTGCCGCCTGCCGGGCCATCCTGCGCGCCCGGCTGTACAACTCCGGCCAGGACTGCCTGTGCCCGGATGTCATCTTCGTGCACCGGCTGCGGCTCGACGCGATCGTCGAGCAGCTGCGCGCCGAACTGTCCGTACTCACTGTGGGCGCGCGCAGCTGGCCCGACACCGTACTGACCCCGCTGGTCTACGACGACGCCGCCGAAGGCGCGGCGGAGTTCCTCGCCGAGAACGCCGACCACGTGGTCAGCGGCGGCGAAGTGGACCTGGAGCGGATGCTGGTCGAACCCTCGCTGCTGGTGTTCCCGGAGGGCGTGGACTTCCACCCGCCGGAGCTCTTCTCGCCGGTCTTCTGCATCGTGCCGTACGAGGACCCGGAGATGCTCCGCGAGTGGGCCCGCAGCCCCGAGGAGCTGGACCGGGGCATGTATGTCTCGGCGCTGGGCGAGCCCCGGCTGACGGGCGAGACCCTGGGCACCGGCGTGATCAACCGCAACGCCACCACGCTGGACGCGGAGGACGGCAACCAGCCGTTCGGCGGCTACGGCGTGCACGCCAGCAGCGTCCGGCGCGACGGGCGGCTGATCGGCCGGCCGCTGCTGCTGTCGGCGGAGGCAGGCCTGCGGCAGTCCGTCATCACCGGACCGCTGCGGTGAGCGTCGCGACCCAGGAGTACGGCACCCACACGGGCGCGCAGGCGGGGTTTGCGCGGACGCTGGTGGCGGGCGCGGGGAGGCCGGGACCGGGGACCGTGCAACTCGTCACGCGGGTCCTTGCCGCTCTGGTGGCCGAGTCGGATCCGCCGCCGCGCGATGCGCCCATCGTGCTCGCCGCGACCGACCACTGCCTGCGTGCCGTCGCCGAGTATGTGACGAAGTGCGAGGACACCGCACGGCGGCTGCGGCCCTCGGTGTCCCTGGCGCTCGAACCCTCGCTGCTGCTGGGCCGGTTCGCCGTCGAGCAGGGGTGGGCCGCGCCGTGCTACGCCCTGGTGACGCCCGGCGGGGCGGGCGCGGGCGCGCTGCGCTGGGCGACGGCCGCCGTGCGCAGCGGCAGCGTGCCCGCCGCGGTGGTCTGCGAGGTGGTCCACGGTCAACTCGCCGGCCAGGAAAGTGTGGTGGCGGTCGCCGGGCTCATCGGGCGGAGCGGCGCGGCCACGACCGGCGTACGCACCCTCGCCGAAGACCTCGACGTCAATGCCCTCGACAGCGTGCTGCTGCGCGCCGCACGGGGCGAGGGGGCAGGGACATGAGCGGCATCCCCTCCGCCTGGCAGCAGGCCGCCGACTGCCTCGCCGACGCGGGCTGCGAGACCGTCTTCGGACTGCCCACCGACGAACCGGGACTGCTGGACGCGGCCGACGCACACCCCAAGCTGCGCGCCGTAGGGGTACGTGCCCACCGCGCCGGAGCCTGTATGGCGATCGGCCATGCCGTGGTCACCGGCAGGCCCGTGGTGCTTGCCCTCGGCGCGGGACCGCCGTTCGGCGACGCCGTCACCGCCCTGATCGAAGCCGACTCGCTGTGCGCGCCGGTGGTCGTGGTGACCACGCGTATCCCCGCCGAGGGGCTGGGCCGCGGCGGCTTCCAGGACGTCGACCAGGCGGCCCTGGCCGCCGCGTTCACCACCACGTATCTGCGCGTCCAGGGCCCGGGGACGCTGGCCTGGGCGCTGCGCAGAGCCGTGCATATGTCGGTCAACGGGCGGCCCGGGGTGAGCGTCGTCGAGGTCGGCCACGAAGTGACCGAGGCCGCGATCCCCGCCGATGCGCCGCCGGGCAACGGGCCGGTACGGCGGCTGCGCTCCGTACCGGAGGAAGCCGAACTGCGGCGCGCCGCCGGGATTCTGGCCGTGGCCGAACGCCCGCTGCTGCTCCTCGGCGGCGGCGCCCGCGCGGCGGCGGCGGGACCCGCCGCCCTCGCGCTCGCCGAGCGCTGGGGAGCGCCGGTGATGACGACCGCGGCGGGCCGCTCCACCGTCCCCGAGGACCACCCGCTGGTCTGCGGCTCGGTCGGCCTCTACGCGACGCCGCCGCTGGAGACCGTCCAGTGCGGCGCGGACACGGTGCTCGCCGTGGGCAGCCGGCTCGAGGAGACCGCCCGCATGGGCTGGGACACCCTGGAGTCGGTCCGGCTGGTGCAGATCGACAGCGACCCGGCGGCGTTCGGCGCGGGCGTGGTGGAGCCCGCCGCCGCGCTGCTCGGAGACGGGGCCGCCACCGTGGCGCTGCTCGCCGGGCTGCTGCCGCAGCGCACCCGGGAACGGGAGGAGTGGCTTCGGACCGCGGCACGCGCCCGCCGAACGGCACAGTTGAGCTGGTCCGCCGACGGCGACCGGGCCGGCTCGCCCGCCCGTACCGCGCTGCACGCGCTCGCGGAGATCTTCCCTGACGCCACCACCGTCCACGACAACGGCATGAACGACATCTGGTCGTACCACTGGCCGGTCTACCGGGTCGGGCCGCGCGCCCGGACCGTGGTACCCGGCGAGCAGACGATGCTCGGCTTCGGCGCCTCCGCCGCGCCGGGAGTCGCTCTCGCCGCAGCGGGCCGCCCGACCGTCGTGGTGTGCGGCGACGGCGGCGCCGAGATGGGCCTGGACGCACTGCCCACCGCGGCCGAACTCGGCCTCGGCCTCGTCCTGGTCGTCCTCGACAACCAGGGGTACGGCTGGCCCCGGCTGCTGCGCCACGAACTGGACGCGCCCACGGGGCTGACCCGGTTCGCCAGACCACTGCCCGTCGACGACGTGGTACGCGGCCTCGGCGGGCAGGTCGAGTCACCGGACGGCGCCGACGCCATCCCCGCCGCGCTCCGCCGGGCCCGGGACGCCGCCTCGTCGGGGTGTATCGCCCTCGTACGCATCAAGGTGCCCGACGACGATGTGCCGCCCGGCGTCAGGCGGTTGTTCCTGACCGGAGGAGTAGGCGCGGGAGACCCGACATGAAGGCAGCTCCCGGTCCCCTCGTCATCGACGGGGACCTCATCACCCCCACCGCCCTGGGCACCGCGGTCGAGCGGACCGCCAAGGCCCTGAGCCGTGAAGTCGGGCCCGCGACCGGCCGCCCGCCGCTGGGCGTGGGAGTCGACGCGACGACCGGCCCCGCCGTCATCGTCACGGCGCTCGCCGCCGAGCGGCTGCACATGCCCCTCTTCCTGCGCGGCCACTCGGCCGCCGTACAGCACTGGCCACCCCACGTCGTTGCCGTCGCAGCCCCGAACGGGGGTGAGCTCGCCCCCGTCGTCACGGCGACGCCCCGCCGGCCCGTGGAACCACCGGCCCCCGGCACCGGCGCGGTGTTCTGGACCTCCGGCAGTTCGGGCACCGCCAAAGCGGTCGTCCTGTCCCGGTCCGCACTCGACTACCAGGCCGAGGCCACCGCCCGCCATCTCGGCATCGACGGCGACAACGCGCTGCTGCTGCCCCTTCCGCTCAACCACGCTTACGGATTCAGCGTGTTCGGCATCTGGCGCCGGTTCTGCGGTGAGCTCAATCTGCACACCGTGATGCGTCCGGAGGCGGTCGCCGCCGATGTGAAGGGCCGCCGCACCACCTCGCTGGACGGTGTGCCCTTCCTCTACACGCTGCTCGCCAAGGCCGCCGAGTCCGACCCCGTACTGCGCGCAGGGCTACGGGAGCTGACCGCGCGGAGCTGCGGCGGCGCCGTCCTGTCGGCCACCGTCGCCGCGCACTTCCTCGACGTCGTCGGAGCACCCGTGCACGACGGCTACGGACTCACCGAGGCGGGCCCCAACGTGGCCCTGTCCTCGGCCACGCACTGCCGTACGGGCACGGTCGGCAGGCCCCTGCCCGGCACCGAAGTGCGTATCGCCCCCGACACCGGCGAAGTCCTGGTCCGCGGACCAGGACTGATGAGCGGGTATCTCGACCACCCCGACGCCACCCGGGACGCGCTGCCCGGTGACGGCTGGCTGCGCACCGGGGACACCGGTGCGCTCGCCCCGGACGGCTACCTCAGCGTGCTGGGCCGGCTCAAGGACATCATCATCGTGCTCGGCGAGAACCACGCACCGGCCACCATCGAGGACGTACTGCGCGCGGACGAGGCGGTCGCCGACGCCGTGGTGGTCGGCGTGCCCACGCAGAAAGCCCACGGCGACTCGGTGTTCGCCTTCGTCGAGGCCGCCGACCCCGGCCGCCCGCCGAGCGAACGGGCCCTGCGCACCCGCTGCTATCAGGGCCTGCCGCCGCTGCTGAGGCCCCGCGTCATCCAGGTCGGTGCCCTGCCGAGGCTGCCC
This sequence comes from Streptomyces sp. NPDC048479, assembly GCF_040651435.1. Lineage (NCBI taxonomy): Bacteria > Bacillati > Actinomycetota > Actinomycetes > Kitasatosporales > Streptomycetaceae > Streptomyces > Streptomyces sp. NPDC048479. Next base: position 51,633 of record NZ_JBEZKA010000002.1, on the reverse strand, counting down.
GGCGGCAAGGTTGACCGGCAGCGGCTGCGCCGGCTTGCCGCCACTTCGCAAGGAGCGCGCTGATGGCCCCACGAACCACACCCGACACTGTCATCACCGGCATGGGCCTGATCACCGCCTACGGCGGCGGCACCAGCGCCTACTGGCGCGGACTGCTGGCCGGAACCCGGGCGCTGCGCCCGCATGCCGACCTGGCCGCCGCGGGCTTCGAGCGCACGGTGACCGCGCCGGTCGCCATGGCGGACGACGCGGCGCGCGGCGAGCGGCGTGGCTCCCGCCGCGGCGTCCTGGCCCGCGTCGCCACCGCCCAGGCACTCCGCGAGGCTTCCATCGCAGAACTCGGTTACGGCGCAATGGTGGTGATAGTAGGTCAGACCCCCCGGGCCAACGACGCGGGTGACGGCGCGGCGCCACGCTGGGGACGGGACGAGCTCGCCGGCCCCTCGCCCGCAGACCTGCCCGGCATCTCCCCGCGCGCCGAGACCGTCTATCTCTCCCAGGCCTGCGCCTCCGTCTCCTTCGCCCTCGACTACGCCCGCACCTGGCTGCGCTCCGGCTGCGGCACGACCGCCCTCGTCGTCGGCACCTGCGTACTCAACGCCTACGAATACGCGGGCATGGCCATCACCGGGGCGCTCAGCCCCACCGGCGCCCGCCCCTTCGACACCGCCCGCGACGGCACCAGCCTCGGCGAAGGCGCCGGAGCGCTCCTGCTGGAGACCGCGGCGGCCGCCGACCGGCGCGGAGTGCGACCACAGGCCGTTCTCGCCGGCGCCGCCGCCCGCGTGAACGGCCGCAGCCCGGCTGCCTCCGACGAGGAAGCCATCAGCGACTGCGTCCGTGCAGCCCTGGACGACGCCCAACTTGAACGCGTCGGCTACATCCACGCCCACGCCACCGGAACCGTCCAGGGCGACACCGTGGAACTGGCCGCGCTGCAGGCCGTGGGCGCTCCACGCGGCTGGGAGGCCGTCCCCGTCAGCGGCCACAAGGGCGGCATCGGCCACCTCATGCACGCCTCGTCCGCCCCTGGAATCGCCGCTGCCCTGGGCTATCTGCGCACCGGCACGGCCCCCGGCACGCCCGGCCTCGACGCCCCGGAAGCGGCCGGCCGGTCCCTACGCCTGCTGACCAGGCCCCGTGAGCTGCCCGGCGCGCCCCGCAGCTGCCTCGTCAACAGCTTCGGTTTTGCCGGAAACAACTCCTCCCTCGTCCTGACCGCACCGGATGGGAGCATCCGATGATCCGCACGCTGCGCGCCCGGGCCGACTACGGCTGGCGGCACAGCGCCGAGCCCGCCGTGGCCCAGCTGCGGCGGCTGTACGAAGGCGAGCTGCGCGCCGCCCTGCCCCGCAGGTCCGTGCACACCCACGGCGCGGACGGCGGACCCAGCGTCTCGTACACCGGCCCGCAGGAGATCGGCAAAGGGCTGCTCGCCCAGATCGAGTGCCACAGCGGCAGCCCCGGATCGCCGGCCGCCGCCGGACCCGAGCTGGTCATGGTCACCGCATCGGCCCGCCGACTGGCCGCACTGCCCAGCGACCGTTCGCTGCTGCTGCCGGCCCGCGTCCACCAGATCGTGCCGATCCGGGGCGACCTGGCAACCGTGCTGGCCGGCCGCAGCCGCCGGAATCTGGACAGATTCCGGCGCAACCAGCGGGTGGAGGGCTGGAGTTGGGAACGCGCCGGAACCCAGGAAGACCTCGACTTCTTCCACCGGCGGATGCTGCTGCCGACCGTGCGCGACCGGTACGGCCCCTATGCCGTCAGCGAGGACCCGACCGTGATGCGGGAGTGCCTGTTGCGCCAGGGCCATCTCTTCTTCGTACGGGCCGGTGGCCCCGGCGGAGAGCGCATCGCGGGAGCACTGTGCCGCTGGGACGCACGACGGCGCACCCTGCGCTTCCGGCTCACCGGAGTGCTCGACGCCGACCCCGAGCTGCGCAGGGCGGGCGCCCTCATCGCCGCCGAGTTCTTCGTCTTCGACTGGGCGTGGCGGCACGGCGTCGCCGCGGTCGACCTCTCCGGCGGGGCTCCGTTCCTGTCCCGCCCGATCGTCCAGTACAAGATGCGGCTGAACGCCGAGATCGTGCCCGCGCCCACCCCCGTACGCCATCTCGGGACGTGGTTGCACATCGCGCGGGACAGTGCGGGGGCACGCGATTTCCTGGTGGCCAACCCTCTGCTCGCCACTGTGCCCGGCGGCGGTCTTGAAGCCGTCTACTTCCACGACCGGACGCGGCCCGTGCGGGAGGATGTGGCGTGGCGCAGCACGGGCGTCGACCGGTGCCGCGCCGTGGACCTCGATGAATTCCTTTCCCCGCGGGCGAAGTTGGACGACGGGTCAAGCGGTGCTCCAGTGCTGCCTGTCACGGTTCTGGAAGGCCCGCCAACCGCAGGGCTTCCCAGCACATTCCACGAAGGAGGCCGACGGTGGCACACCGGACGCTCATAGTGGCTCGGATGGAGCCGGGCAAAGCCGGCGACATCGCCAAGATCTTCGAGGAGTCGGACTCGAGCGAGCTGCCCCACATGATCGGTGTGGCGAGGCGGTCGCTGTTCACCTTCCACGACCTCTACTTCCATCTCGTCGAGGCCGACAACGACATCAGCCCCCGTCTCTACCAGGCCCGCAGCCATCCCCTCTACGACGACATCAACACCCGGCTCGCCGAGTGCGTCTCGCCGTACGATCCGAACTGGCAGGAGCCCAAGGACGCGATGGCGCAGCCCTTCTACGTGTGGACCAAAGAAGGAGGAAGGATCCAGTGAGCGAGTTCACCCTGGCGGAGCTTGCCGGCAAGCTCCGCGAATGCGCCGGAGAGTCCGAGGGAATCGACCTCGACAGCGACGCGGTACTGGACGTTCCCTTCATCGACCTCGGCTACGACTCACTGGCGCTGCTCCAGGTGACCGGAGTCATCAAGCGCGAGCGCGGAGTCGAACTCTCCGACGACGCCGTGGTGGAGGCAGAGACACCGCGCATCCTGCTCAAGATGATCAACGTAAATCTTCCTGAGGCGGCATGAGCACCGAAGATGCCATCACTTCAGGTCTGGCCGGAAAGCGAGTGCTCATCACCGGAGGCACTCGCGGCATCGGACGGGCGACGGCTCTGGCCTTCGCCCGTGCCGGGGCACAGGTGGTGGCGGGACACAGCAGGGACGGCGAGGCCGCCGAGTCGCTCGTGCGGGAACTGGGCGACTTCGGCGCCGGTCATCTGACCGTACGCGCCGACGTCACCACCGCTGACGGAGCCAGAGAGCTCGCCGAGGCCTGCGAGGAGCAGCTCGGCGGGCTCGACGTCCTGGTGAACAACGTCGGCATCGACGGCCACGCCAAGTTCGGCGATCTGGAAGCGGCGGATTGGCAAAGGCTGTTCGACCACAATGTCACCTCCGCATTTCTGGTCACCCAGGCCGTGCTCGATCAGCTCACCGAGGGCGCGTCCATCGTCAACATCGGCTCGTCGGTCGCCCTGCGCGGCCGGCCGTTCAGCGCCCACTACTCCGCGTCCAAGGCGGCCCTCGTCGGCTTCGGACGGGCGCTGTGCAAGGAGCTCGGGCCGCGCGGCATCCGCGTCAACACCGTGGCCCCGGGTGTGACCGAGGCCGAGACCGGAGGAGATCTGCCGCCGCAACTGCGGGAACGGATCGCCTCGATGACCGCTCTGGGCCGTCTTGGCCGGCCCGAGGACGTGGCCGGGGCCGTGCTCTTCCTGGCGGGCGACGCCTCCCGCTATGTCACCGGTGCCACGATCACCGTCGATGGAGGAATCTGATGCCGTACGCAGCGATCACCTACCGGGTCAAGCCCGGGCACGAGGACGAGATCGCGGAGATCTTCGCCCAGTTCTCCCGGGTCGACACCCCCGACTACCAGGGCGAGGAGGGCGCGGCCGCCGGACGGCTCCTGGGCACCGGGGTCTTCATCAAGGACGACGTGATGGTGCGCGTCATCCACTACGAGGGCGACTTCGCTGCCATCGGCCGCCATATGGCCACCCAGAAGGGCGTGCACATCCTGGAGGAGAAGCTCCAGCCGTATCTGGCCGAGGAGCGTGACACCTCCTCGCCGGCCGGCTTCGCGGCGTACTTCCGCAACGCCACGATGCGGTCCATCGCGCAGCTCAGCGTCGACTCCCACCCGGCACAGGCCTGAGTGCCATGACCGAGGTGCTGGGGATAGCTGTTCTCCTCGGCAGCGGTGTCACCGCGGGGGTGCTCTTCGCCGTGGCGCTGAGCGTGCTCCCGGCACTCTTCGCCATGGAGACGGGCACCTACGTGTACGCGCACAAACTGCTGGGCCGCAACTGGGACCCGACCATGCCGGTCGTCGTCCTCACCTCCACGCTGCTGACCGCGGCGCTCGCCGTCATGGCCGACGACGGCGCCGCCCAGGTCCTGTTCACCGCTGCCGCGGTGCTGCTGCTGGGGGTCTCCGCCGTCTCGCATCTGTGCAACGTGCCGATCAACCGCAGGGTGAAAGCCGTCGAGAACCCGGACGAGCTGCCGGCCGACTGGCAGGACCCACGCCCGCTGTGGCGCCGCTGGCACCTGCTGCGCACTCTGCTCGCCCTCATCGCGCTCGCGCTCAATGCCGCGGCGGTCACCGTGATCTGACACGGTGACCGCCGCGGCGGTTCTGCCGGTACGTACGCTCAGCGCACCATCTCCATCTGGCCCATCATGCCCATCGTCAGATGGCCCATCAGATGGCAGTGGAACATGTACATCCCGGTGTACTCGGTGAACCTGATCTTTATCCGGGCACTCTCGCCGGGCATCACCGAGACGGTGTCCTTCAGCCCCGCCTCGCTCGGCCCGGCCGGCTTGCCATTGCGCTCCACGACCTGGAAGTGGTCCAGATGCGGGTGCAGGGAGTGCGGGATGGTGAATGCCACGTCCTTGTTCTCGATCGTCCAGATCTCGGTGGTGCCGAGCTTGGGACGGAAGTCGACGCGGTTGATGTCGAAGGGCTTGCCGTTGATCAGGTGCTGCTGGCTCTGCGGATCGAAGGACATCGCGAACTGCCGCTCCACCGTCGGCGTACCGAGGTCCGCCACCGGCCGGAGCCGCCCCGGCACACTGCTCGGGTCGTCCGCGCCGCGCACCACGTCGAAGCGCATCACCTCGGGGGCCTCGCCGGGATACGTCATCATCGTCTGCAGCACGATCTTCGAACCGACCGGGTACTTGGAGAAGTCGACGACGATCTCCTGCCGTTCGGCCGGCCACAGCTGCAGGATCCGGCTCGGCACCGGGGCGGGCAGCAGACCGCCGTCCGTGCCGATGTGCGTGAACTCGTCACCCTCGCCGAGCCGCAGCACGAAGGCCCGCTCATTGGACGTGTTGACCAGGCGGAAGCGGTACTTGCGGGCGGCCACCCGGAAGTAGGGCCTGGGCGAGCCGTTCACCAGAAATGTCGGCCGCTCCTGGAAGCCGTGCAGGTCGTACACGAGCGTGCCGTTGTCCTCGATCTTGGCGTCACGCAGCTGCAGCGTGACGTCGTACTGCCCCTTGGGAAGCGGCAGCCGGTCCTCGTCGGGGTCGGTGAGCACATAGGTGGCGGCGGCGCCGCGGTAGATGTTCTCCGCATGCGCGTGGTGCGAGTGGTCGTGCACCCACATCGTCGAGGCCAGTTGGGAGTTGGGGTAGTGGAACAGCCGGCTCTTGCCGGGAGCCACCTCGTTCTTGGGGTGGCCGTCGGACTGCGCCGGGACGTGCCCACCGTGCAGATGCATCGAGAACGGCACGTTCAGGGCATTGGCCTGCTCGATGACCACCGGCCGCCCGCGCCGCGCCACGATCAGCGGGCTCAGCGCGCCGTTGAACGTACGCACCGTGGAGGTCGTCCCGGGAAGGATCTCCACATCCGCTTCCCGTGTCGTCAGCCGGTACAGGTCGTAATCGGCAAGCCGGACCGGCCTCAGCGGCGGCGACACCTTCAGCGGCACGGTGAACGGGGTGGTGGCGTCCACGGTGCGCTTGGGCTGCGCCCCGAGAACGAGACCGGCGGGTACGGCGGCCAGAACACCGGCCGCTGCACCCGCCTTGAGCAGACTTCTGCGGTTCAGCACGGAATCTCCCTCAGTTCGTGGACTGGACTGTCGCGTCGCGTACGGACATCTGCGCCATGCAGGTGAGCAGGGACCGCTCGAAGGTGGCGACAAAGCCTTCGACGGTGTCCGTCGCACGTGGCCTGGTCAGATAGGGGGCGAGCTTCTCCTCGACCTCGCGCACGCCCGGCTGCGTCGCCATGTGCCGGGCGATGGCGCCCAGATCCCCCTGGTACTCGATGACGCGGACCATGGTGTCGTCGCGGATGAAGACGGCGGTGGCCAGAATCCGCGCGGCCTCCTCGCCCCCGTCGCCCTTGACGACGGGGGAGCCCACCCGGCGGAATCCGGTGAAGATCTCGGTGATCTCCTTCTCGTTGCCGGCCTTGATGTCGTACGTGATGGCGGCGAAAGGCATGGCTGCTCCCTCGATGGGTGCTGTGTCTCGCGCCATGGCAGGTCACAACGCTCGCCGTCGGCTCGAGCGTGAGTACACCGGGGCGTGGTGCAGGCACATCAATGCCTCTTCGAGCCGGTCTGTAGGAACGGCTGCGACGGTTCCAGCCACTGGACGGACCAGGTCGTTGAGGAGGCGGGCAGTGACCACCGAGATCACGCGCACCGTGCGGGTGCACGCTGACGACGTCGAGGCCAACACCCGGCGCGGCGGCGATATCCGGACGACGCTCAGCCCCAGGACAGTGGGGTGCACTTCCGGATTCGGCGGTGTGCTGACCCTGGAGCCGGGCGACTTCGTCACCGAGCACTACCACCCGTATTCCGAGGAGTTCCTGCATGTCGTCTCCGGCCAGCTGGAGATGACGATGGACGGCCAGCCGATCACGCTCGGCCCCGGCGACTCGCTGCTGGTGCCGATCGGCGTACGCCACCGGCTGGTCAACACCGGCACCGAGACGGCGAGCGGCGCGTTCCATCTCTCACCTCTGGCGCCCCGCCCCGAACTCGGGCACGTGGACACCGAGAAGGTCCAGCGGCCGCAGGAGTCCAACCCCCAGGTGGGCGGTGCCCAGTGAGCCGTAGGGCCGTCATCACCGGCATCGGTGTGGTGGCGCCGGGAGGGGTGGGCAGGGAGGCATTCTGGGACCTGCTCTCCGCGGGGCGCACCGCGACCCGCCGGATCACGCTGTTCGACCCCAGCGCCTTCCGCTCGCAGGTGGCAGCCGAGGCCGACTTCGACCCGGTGGCCGCCGGACTGAACCCGCGCCAGGTCCGCCGCATGGACCGCGCGGCGCAGTTCGCGGTGGTCAGCGCGCGTGAGGCCGTCGAGGACAGCGGTCTCGACTTCGCGAACACTCCGCCCGAGCGCATCGGTGTGAGCATCGGCAGCGCCGTCGGCTGCACCATGGGGCTCGAGGAGGAGTACGTCCTGCTCAGCGACGCCGGCCGGCACTGGCTGGTGGACCACACCTATGGAGTGCCGCATCTGTACGGCTACATGGTGCCGAGCACCCTGGCCGTCGAAGTCGCCTGGGAAGTGGGCGCGGAAGGACCCGTCGCCCTGATCTCCACCGGCTGCACCTCCGGACTCGACTCCATCGGGCACGGCGCGCAGCTCATCGAGGAGGGGACGGCCGACGTCGTGCTGACCGGCGCGACCGACGCCCCGCTCTCCCCGATCACCGCGGCTTGCTTCGACGCCATCAAGGCCACCTCGCCCAACAACGGCGACCCGGAGCACGCCTCCCGCCCCTTCGACCAGGACCGCGACGGTTTCGTCCTCGCGGAGGGCTCGGCAGTCCTTGTTCTGGAGGAGAAGGCGGCCGCAGAGCGTCGCGGCGCCCATATCTACGGCGAGCTCGTCGGCTTCGCGGGACGCAGCAACGCCTTCCACATGACGGGCCTGAAGGCCAACGGACGAGAGATGGCCGAGGCGATCAAGGTGGCCCTGGACCGGGCCCGGCTCGCCCCGACCTCCGTGGACTACATCAACGCGCACGGCTCGGGCACCAAGCAGAACGACCGGCACGAGACCGCCGCCTTCAAGCGCACACTCGGCGGCCACGCGTACAAGGTGCCGGTCAGCTCGATCAAGTCGATGGTCGGCCACTCGTTGGGCGCCATCGGCTCCATCGAGGTCGCGGCCTGCGCACTGGCGCTGGACCGCCAAGTGGTGCCGCCCACCGCGAATCTGCGCACCTCCGATCCGGAGTGCGATCTGGACTATGTGCCGCTGACCGCCCGGGAGCACCGGATGGATGTGGTGCTCAGCGTCGGCAGCGGCTTTGGCGGCTTCCAGAGCGCCATGCTGCTGGCCCGGCCGGGCACGGTCGAGTACGGGAGGAGCTGACGGTGAGCGCTGCCACAGCACAGGCCCCGGTCATCACCGGTCTCGGCGTCGTCGCGCCGACCGGCCTGAGCGCCGAGGCGCACTGGACCGCCGTCCTCGGCGGGACACCGGCCATCGGCCGGATCAGCCGCTTCGACCCGTCCGCGTACCCGGTGCGGCTGGCGGGCGAGGTGCCGGACTTCGTCACCAAGGAACAGGTGCCGAGCCGGCTGATCGCGCAGACCGACCGCTGGACGCATCTGGGGCTGTCCGCGGCCGAGGCGGCCATCGCCGACGCGCAGGTGAACCCGGCCGAACTGCCGGAGTACGAACTGGCCGTGGTGACCTCCAGCTCATCCGGCGGCACCGAGTTCGGCCAGCACGAGATGGAGAACCTCTACCAGCACAACCCCGAGTGGGTCGGCGCCTACCAGTCGATCGCCTGGTTCTACGCCGCCACCACCGGCCAGGTCTCCATCCGGCACGGGCTGCGCGGCCCCTGCGGAGTGATCTGCTGCGAGCAGGCCGGCGGTCTTGACGCCATCGGCCAGGCCCGGCGGCTGATCCGCACCGGCTCCCGCCTCGTCGTCACCGGCGGGACGGATGCCTCCCTGTGCCCGTACGGACTCACCGCGCAGCTGTCCACGGGCAATCTCTCCACCGTTCAGGACCCCGTCCGCGCCTATCTGCCCTTCGACACCGAGGCATCCGGCTATCTGCCCGGCGAGGGCGGCGCGATGCTCATCGTCGAGAGCGCCGAAGCCGCCGAGGCCCGCGGCGCGCAGAAGATCTACGGCAGGGTGCTCGGCTACGCCGCCGGCTTCGACCCGCCACCCGGCTCCGAGCGCCCGCCGTCGCTGCGCCGCACCATCGCCGCCGCGCTCGCGGACGCACAGCTCGAACCCGGCGCTGTGGACGTGGTGTTCGCCGACGCGGTCGGCGTGCCCGCGGACGATCTGGCCGAGGCCGAGGCGCTCGCCGAGATCTTCGGCGCGCGTGGCGTCCCTGTCACCGCGCCCAAGACACTGACCGGCCGGCTGTACGGCGGGGGCGCGCCCCTCGACGTCGCCACCGCGCTGCTGTCGCTGCGCGACCAGGTGATCCCGCACACCGTGGGACCCACCGCGGTCGCCCCCGGACACGAGATCGACCTGGTGCTCGGCGAACCGCGCCACCAGGAACTGCGCACCGCGCTCGTGGTCGCCCGCGGGCACGGCGGCTTCAACGCCGCGCTCGTCCTCGGACGGGCCGACTGACCACCGCGCCACACCGACTACCGGCAGGAGGCCGCCATGGCGGGACACACCGACAACAGCATCGTGATCGACGCGCCGATGGGCCTGGTCTGGGACTTGACCAATGACCTGAAGTCCTGGCCGCAGCTCTTCAGCGAGTACGCGTCCGTCGAGGTGCTCGAGGAGGAGGGCAAGGAGATCACCTTCCGGCTGACCATGCACCCGGACGAGGACGGCAATGTCTGGAGCTGGGTCTCCAAGCGCATCCCCGACCCCGAGACCAGGACCGTCCAGGCCTTCCGGGTCGAGACCGGACCCTTCGAATTCATGCGCCTGTACTGGGAGTACACCCAGGAGGACGACGGCGTACGGATGCGCTGGGTGCAGGACTTCCATATGAAGCCCGAGGCCCCGGCCAGCGACGCCGGTATGACCGAGCACCTCAACCGCAACACCGGTATCCAGATGAACCTGATCAAGCAGAAGGTCGAGGCCGAGGCCACCCGCCGGACCACGGCGGGCTAGGAGGAATCAGGTGATCGCCCTTCTGGTCCCCCTGGTCGTCCTGGTCAACGGACTGGCCGCCGGAGTGCTCCTCGGCACCCAGCTCGGCGGCTGGCCGCTGCTCGCCGCACTGCCCGCCGACCGCTATGTGCACGCGCACTCCTTCTTCGCCACCCGTTACGACCCGGCGATGCCGCTGTGCCTGCTCGGGACGCTGATCGGCGATGTCGTACTGGCGGTGATCGCCCCGGGCCAGGCGGTCCGCGCCCTGTTCATCACCGGCGCCGTGCTCGCGGCCGCCACCGTCACCATCTCGCTCACCAAGAACGTCCCGGTCAACAAGTGGGTCCAGACGCTCGATCCGGACAATCTGCCGGACGACTTCGAGGCCAATGACCCGCGCTGGAACTGGGGCGCCTGGAACCAGCGGCGCAGCGTGCTCACCGTGCTTGCGCTGCTCGCCAACTGCTGTGCCCTCGCACTGTTGCTCTGAACTCTTCCGGAGGAGAACCATGGATCTCGGCCTTACGGGCAAGAAAGCCCTGGTCACCGGCGGCACCCGAGGAGTCGGCCGAGGCATCGTACGGGCGCTGGCCCAGGCCGGCGTCGATGTCCTGACCTGCTACCAGAACTCCAGCGACGCCGTCACATCGCTCGAGAAGGAACTCAAGGAGACCGGCGGCGACCACCATGTCGTCAAGGCTGACGTCGCCGATCCGGCCGATGTCACCGCGCTGCTGGCGCAGGCCAAGGCGCACTTCGGCCGCCTCGACCTCGTGGTCAACAACGCGGGCGCCATCAGCCACATCCCGTACGCGGAGCTGCCGTTCGACGAATGGCGGCGGATCATCGACACCAACATCACCGGGTCCCATCTGGTGATCCAGAACGCCCTGCCGCTGCTGCGCAGGGGCTCCTCGGTGGTCACCATCGGCTCCAAGGCCGTCGAGGCCGGCATTCCGCTGCGCTCCCACTACACCACCACCAAGGCGGCCATCGTCGGTCTGAACCGGTCCCTGGCCAAGGAGTTCGGCTCCAAGGGCATCCGCTTCAACGTCGTCGCACTCGGCGTCATCGAGACCGAGAACCTGCACAAGATGCCGGCGGAGCAGCAGAAGCTGATGATCGAGCGGTACAGCGCCAAGACGGCGCTAGGCAGGCTCGGCACCCCCGAAGAGGTGGCGGGCGCGATCCTCTGGCTTGCCAGCGATCTGTCCCGGTACGTCACCGGGGCCACCATAGGCGTCGACGGGGGAATCTCCTGATGACCAACGGCAACAGCAACGACAACAGCAACCGCAACAGCTCGGGAAACGAGGGCGCGTTCCGGGTACTCCTGCGGATGGAGATCAACCCGGGCCTCGACGCGGACTTCGAGAAGGCATGGCGCGGCAGCACCGAGGCGGTCACCGGCCACCCCGCCTGCCTGGGCCAGTGGCTGTCCAAGGACACCGCCGAGGAGAGCGTGTACTTCATCGTCAGCGACTGGACCGACGAGCCCGGATTCCGCGAGTTCGAGTCCAGCGAGGCCCACCTCGCCCACCGCGAACGGCTCCACCCCTACCGCGGCAAGGGCTCGTTCAACACCATGCGGGTGGTGGCGCACATCCAGGGCAAGGCCTCCGCGCATGCCGTGTGAGGTACGGGTCCTGGTCCACCAGGCGGCCCACGACGACGAGCAGCTGGAGGCGGTACGCGCCGCGTACCACCTGGTCAGCAAGCGACTGGCGGAAGTGCCCGGCATGCTCGGCAACGAGCTGCTGCGCTCACCGCTGGACCCCACCTCGCTCGTCGTCGTGAGCCGCTGGGCCGATCTGGCCGCGTTCCGGCGTTGGGAAGAGGGCGCCGGACACCGCGAGGACACGGCACCTCTGCGCCCGTACCGCGACACCCGGCTCGCCGTGCCGTTCGGCATCTACGAGGTAGAGGCGGCCTACTGAAGGGCTAGTAAGAGATGACCACCACGGTTCAACCCGCAGCCAACGCCACCGCCGGCGAGCAGGTGGCATGGGTCTCCTGCTCCGGCTGCCGCTCACTGGTCTACGGCAAGCGCTACGCGCGTCTGCTGCGGGTCTGCCCGGAGTGCGGGGCGCACGCCAGGCTCGACGCACCCAGCCGTATCGCGCAGCTCTTCGACTCGAGCAGCACACAGGCGGTGCCCGTACCGGCCACCCAGCTCAATCCACTGGACTTCGTCGACCAACAGCCGTACGCGGAAAGGCTGCAGCAGGCCAGAGCCCGTACCGGGCAGCAGGATGCCGTGCTGGTGGTCCGCGGCCGGATCGACGGACGGCCGCTCGTCGCCGCCGTCATGGACTTCCGCTTCTTCGGAGGCAGTCTGGGGGTGGCGGCGGGTGAGGCGATCACCACGGCCGCCGAGACCGCGCTGAAGGACCGGGTGCCGCTGCTGATCGTCACCGCGTCCGGCGGAGCGCGCATGCAGGAGGGCGCTCTCTCCCTGATGCAGATGGCCAAGACGAGCAACGCGCTGGCCGAGCTGGACGAGGCAGGACTGCTCACCGTCACTCTGGTCACCGACCCGACGTACGGCGGGGTGGCCGCCTCCTTCGCGACGCTGTCCGACGTGGTGGTCGCGGAACCGGGCGCCCGGATGGGCTTCGCCGGACCGCGGGTCATCGAGCAGACCATCGGGCAGCAGCTTCCCGCAGGTTTCCAGACCGCCGAATTCCTCCTGGACCACGGCCTGGTGGACGATGTCTGGCCGCGTACCGAACTGCGCGCGCGGCTCAGCAGACTGCTCGCCGTGGCCGAGGAGCCGGGCCCCGACTGGGGCGCGGGCGAGGAGGACCCGGTGGTCCGCGACAGCCAGCTCCTGGACCAGCTCCCGGCCTGGGACTGTGTCCAGCTGGCCCGTGAGGCCGGCCGGCCCACGGCGCTCGAGCACATCGGATACTGGCTGGACGGCTTTGTCGAACTGCACGGCGACCGGGCGGGCGAGGAGTGCCCGGCGATCGTCGGCGGCCTCGGCCGCCTCGACGGACTGCCCGTCATGGTGATCGGCCATCAGAAGGGTCACACCACGGCCGAACTCGTCAGCCGCAACTTCGGTATGCCCTCACCGGCCGGATACCGCAAGACAGCCCGGCTGATGCGGCTCGCCGCCAAACTGGGCATTCCTGTGGTGACCCTGATCGACACCCCTGGCGCCTATCCAGGCCTCACCGCCGAGGAGAAGGGCCAGTCCAACGCCATAGCGGAGAACCTGCGGCTGATGGGCTCGCTGTCCGTGCCGGTGGTGGCCGTGGTGACCGGCGAGGGCGGCAGCGGCGGAGCGCTCGCGCTCGGCGTGGCCGACCGGGTGCTGATGTGCGCCAACGCCACCTACTCGGTGATCAGCCCGGAGGGCTGTGCGGCGATCCTCTGGAAGAACGCGGCCGAGGCGGCGGTGGCTGCTGACGAACTCGCCCTCGACGCCGCCTCGTTGCTGCGCCTCGGCGTGGTCGACGGAGTGATCCCGGAGCCCGAGGGCGGCGGACACAAGGACACCACCGCGATGAGCGACGCCGTGCGCCGTGCGGCCGTTGTCGCGCTCCGTGAGCTGCGCGGCGTCCCCGCGTCACCGGCTTCGCGCCGACGGCGCTTCCGGGCCTTCGGACTGGCCCACGACCTGGAATCACGGACGTGACCAGGCCCCACGGCAACGGTACATACGACGGCAGATACGACGGCAGGTTCTACGGAGAGAGACCGATGAGCGAAGTGACCAAGGAGAGCCTCGGCACCACCAGGACCGGCGATCCGCTCGCCGGTCTGGACTACGACACCAGCGCGCTGGCTCTCACCGATATCTGCCGCAGCATCGCGGACGTCGTACGAGTCGGCACCAGCCACCCGCGCCGGGTCCGGGTGGCCCTGGGCGCGGCCAGCATCGAGGTGGAGTGGGAGGAGGGGCAGGCGCCCACCGCCCGCGAGCCCGCCGCCGCGCCGGCCAACGATGAGGAGTCGGTCGACGGATACCACGAGTGCGCGCCGCTGGTCGGCACGTTCTATATCGCACCCTCACCCGGCTCCCCGCCCTTCGTCCGCCCCGGCGACCGTATCGAGGTGGGCCAGCAGCTCGGCGTCATCGAGGCGATGAAGCTGATGAACCCGCTCGAGGCCACCAGGGCGGGACGGGTGGTCGAGGTGCTCGTCGACGACGGCACCTCGGTCGAGTACGGACAGCCACTGGTGCTCCTCGACCCCGAGGACTCCGTGAGCCCGGCCGGAGAGGGATGACCATGGCCTTCGACACGATCCTGATCGCCAACCGGGGCGAGATCGCGCTGCGGGTGATCAGGACCTGCAAGGAGATGGGCATCCGTACCGTCGCGGTGCACTCCACCGCCGACAAGGACAGCGCACACGTACGGGCCGCCGACACCGCGGTGCAGATCGGCCCCGGTATGCCGCGCAAGAGTTACCTCTCCGCGCCCGCGGTGATCGAGGCCGCGCTGCGCACCGGGGCCGACGCCGTCCACCCCGGCTACGGCTTCCTCTCCGAAGACCCCGACTTCGCCGAGATCTGCGCCGACAACGGACTGGTATTCATCGGCCCGCGGCCCCAAGTGCTCTCCCGCCTCGGGGACAAGGCCGTGGCCAGGGCGCTGATGACGGACGCGGGACTGCCGGTGCTGCCGGGCAGCCCCGGCACGGTGGACAGCGCCGCCGAAGCGACCGACCTCGCCGGCCGGATCGGCTTCCCGCTGATCATCAAGGCCGCGGCGGGTGGCGGCGGGCGCGGAATGACCGTCGTACGCCAGCAGAGCGAACTGCTTCCCGCCTACCGCCAGACCCGCGCCACCGCACAGGCCATATTCGGCGACAACCGGGTCTACCTGGAGCGCTTCTGCGACAGCGCACGCCATATCGAGGTCCAGGTACTCGCGGATGGCCATGGCACGGTTCTGCACCTCGGCGAACGCGACTGCTCTGTGCAGCGCAGGCACCAGAAGCTCATCGAGGAGAGTCCGGGACCAGGCCTGCACAAGGAACTCACGGCAGCGATGGCTCGTGCCGCGGTGCGCGGCGCCCGAGCGGTCGGTTACACCGGCGCGGGCACCTTCGAATTCCTCGTCCACGACGAGGGCTTCTCCTTCATGGAGATGAACTGCCGTATCCAGGTGGAACATCCGGTGACCGAGGCGGTGTTCGGGGTCGATCTCGTACGCGAACAGATCCGCGTCGCAGCGGGGGAGAGCCTCGGCTTCTGCCAGGAGGACCTCGCCCCGCGCGGTGCCGCCGTCGAATGCCGGGTCAACGCCGAGGACCCGGCCCGCAACTTCGCGCCCTGTCCCGGCACGCTGGAGGAGTTCGTGCCGCCCGGCGGCCCCTTCGTGAGGGTGGACACCCACGGCTACGCGGGCTGGCGGGTGCCCTCGCAGTACGACTCGCTGCTCGCCAAGGTGATCACCTGGGCGCCCCAGCGGGATCAGGCGCTGGACCGGATGGACCGGGCGCTGGCCGAGTTCCGCATCGCCGGCCCCGGGGTGCACACCACCATCCCGCTGCTGCGGGAGGTCATCGCCGACCCGGTGTTCCGGGACGGCAAGCACGACACCTCGTTCCTCGACACCCGGCCCTGACACCGGGACGCCCGCGGGCCCTGACAGCGTGCTGTCAGGGCCCGCGGGCGTCGTGCGTCGGGACTCGTCGTCGGTCGAGTCTCACCAGCCGACGACGGTGTCCCGGCGGAAGAGAACCCCTGAAGGGCCGTCGTCGGGGAGCGTCGCCGCACGGGCGACGGCTTCGGCCGCGGCCTCGGGGGACTGTGCGGCCTCCGGCCGCATACGGGTGCGTACGAGCCCGGGGTTGACCGCGTTGACCAGGACGCCCGAGCCCTCGGTCTCCTTGGCCAGCATGACGGTGAGGGCGTTCAGCGACGCCTTGGAGACCGAGTAGGCGGGGCACTGCGCGGCGATGCCGATGGTGAACGTGCCGGTGCCGCTGGAGACATTGACGACCCGGCCCCAGCCGCGCCGGACCATCGCGGGCACATACGCCTGTGCGACCCGCCAGGACCCCAGCAGATTCACTTCCAGGGTCCGCTCCACCAGATCGAGCGGGATCGCGGAGGGCGTATTGCCCCAGTCCAGCTGTACGCCCGCGTTGTTGACCAGGATGTCGACAGCTCCCGTTCCGGCGGCGGCGCGCGCCACGGAGTCCGGGTCGGTGATGTCCAGGGCGACGCCGGACGCGCCGTCGCCCAGAGCGGCGGCGGTCTTGCGGGCCGCTTCCTCGTCACGCGCGGCGACGACGACGCGATGACCCTGAGCGTGCATCAGGGCCGCGACCGCCAGCCCCAGTCCTCGATTGCCGCCGGTCACCAGCACGGTGCGGGGAACAGTAGCCATGACAGGTGCCTTTCCGGGGTTGGGACGACGAAGGGAGGGCCCGGCACCCCGGACGGGGGTGCCGGCCCTCCCACGTACCAGCTGGGTCGATCAGGTGGTACGGGAGAGCAACTGACCTACTGCCGCGGCCAGTTCACCTTGCGGATCGGCGACGGAGCCCGCCCAGCGCCAGGCGACGAACCCGTCGGGGCGGACCAGGACAGCGCCGCCCGCCTCGATGCCGTACGTCTTGGCCACCCCGTTCCCCGGTGCGACGATCGCCGCGCCAGGACCGCCGATCCGGTGCGCGGTGAGCGTGACGCCGAGGTCGTCGGCGACGGCCTTCGCCGCATCCACCCATACCTGCCCGCCCTCGGCGGTGATGACCACCGGAGTCCGGCCGTACAGATCGAGCACGGAGATGCTCTTCCCGTCGCGCTCCAGCTCCAGATGCGGGGCCCGCGTGCCCGGCTCCCCACTGAGCTGCTGCGGCGGCACGGGCGGGCCGGGGCTGTAGCGGTAGCCGAACACCGTGGTGCCGTAGGCGTCCGCCTGGTCCTGGCCCTCCCCCTCGTCGCCCGTACGCTCCTGCATCATTCCCAGGGCCTGCTGGAGCGTCATCCAGGCGACCGGGTGGCGCTCCGCCTGGTACGTGTCGAGCAGCTCGGGACCGGCCTCACCGTCGAGGACCGCCGCGAGCTTCCAGGCGAGGTTGTTCGCGTCCTGGATGCCCAGGCTGGCCCCGAACCCGCCGGTGGGCGGCACCAGATGGGCCGCGTCACCGACCAGGAAGACCCGGCCCTGACGGTAGTCGCGGGCCACCTGCGCGCCGATGACGAAGCTGAGCCACTTCGCCCCGCCGGCCGGCAGCTGCGCAATGATCCCGACCTCGAGACCGGGTTCTCCGATCGCGGCGCGCACCAGCTCGACGGCCTTCTCCTCGGTGATGTCGTCGAGAGTGTCCCCGGGCGGCATCGCGGTGGCGAAGATCCACCGCTTCCTGCCGTCGTGCGCGAACAGGATCGTCGACGGCGCCGGCTTGTCGAGGTAGCAGACCCCGACAGGACGGCCCCTGGCTGCCTTGCTCAGATCGGCCTCGAAGAGCACCGACACGGTGGTGGCGAACTCGCCGGGTCCGTCGGACTCGATGCCCAGCCTGTTACGGATCGGGCTGCGGCTGCCGTCGGCCGCCACCAGATACTTGGCGCGGACCGTGCGCTCGGCCCCCGTGCCGGTGTCCTTCAGGACGGCGGTGACGCCGCTGTCGTCCTGCTCGAAGGAGACCAGCTCGGTGGAGAACGCCAGCTCCGCGCCGAGTTCCCCGGCGCGCTCGCGCAGCAGATGCTCCAGCCGGTCCTGGTCGATCGGCGCCCACTCGCAGGGGCTGACCGAACCGCTCGGGTCGGGCTGGTCGGTCGGACCGCTGAAGATCTCCTGTCCCGCCAGGGTCTCGGCACGGATCATCAGCAGCTTGCTGAAGTCCGTGGCGAGGCTGGCCTCCGACCACAACCGGTCCTCGAGCCCGACCTGCCGGTACAGCTCGACCGTACGCGGATTGACACCACGCGAACGCGGGTGGCTGAGGGTGTCCGGGTGCCGCTCGACCACCAGCGAACGTATCCCGTGCCAGCCGAGGAAGACCGCGGTCGACAATCCGGTCACCGCACCTCCGACGACGAGGACCGGGACCTCCTCAGGGGTCTTGCTCATGGACGGATTCCTTTCCTCGGGGCGTGACCAGCCGACCGGACCGCGCTCACGCGGCCTTGCGGCAGACGACGACCGTGTCGTAGTCGCTGAGCGGGGAGACCTCGGTCGATGCGAAGCCGGCGTTCTTGGCGTGCGCGAGGAGTTCGGAGGTCGGGTACTCGGAGCCGCCGTCGGTGACGAGCAGCATGTCCAGGCTGATCACCAGGTTCTCGACGTGGTCGGGCTCGTCGTCGAGCATCCGGTCGTAGACGATCAGCGCACCGCCGGGGTTCACCGCCTCGAACGCCTTGGCCACCAGCTCACCGCGCTGCTTCTCGTCCCAGTCGTGCAGCACGTGGCCCATGGTCACCACGTCCGCCTTCACGGGCAGCGGCTCGGTGAAGAAGCTGCCGCCGTGGAAGTGGACCTTGCCGGTCAGGCCGTAGCTCTCCACGTGCTCGTCGAACAGCGGCTCCATCGGGGGCAGGTCGAAGACATGGCCCTCCAGGTGCGGCTGGTTCTTCACGATGATCGAGCAGAGGTTGCCACGGGCGCCGCCCACGTCGAGCACCGACTTGGAGCCGGACCAGTCGAACTTGCCGACCAGCTCGGGACCGACGACATGCGTGAGGGCGTCCATCATGTGCACGAACTGCTTGAGGATGTGGGGGTTCTCGACGACCACGTCGAAGTGGCTGCCGGACTGCTGCTCGCCGGTGCGCAGCGCCTCGCCGAGCCGGCCCCAGGCCGGGTACAGGTTGCGGTTGGAGCGCTCAAGGAAGCCGCCCACCCAGGTGCGCTCCCCGCGCACCAGGTAGGTGTCCGCGCCCTTGGCGTTGCGGTACCCGCCGTCCGCACGCTCCAGCAGGCCCAGCGACGTCAGCAGGTTCAGCCAGTCGCTCAGGCCCCGCCCGTGCAGTCCGAGCTCCTTGCGGATCTCCTCCTCGGTGGAGGCCCCCTTCGTGTGCAGCGTGGTGAACAGATCCAGTTCGACTGCGGTCAGCAGCGCCTTGGCGTCGCAGAACGCGTTGCTCAGCCGGATGATTCCGGCCGACGTGCTGACATCCGGGCTGGTTTGCGTCATGCGCAGGACTCCTTCCAACACGGCGCATGGCCTGGCGCCAGGCCGCTGTGGCGGAGAATCCACGCCGCGGGTTGAGATCACCTCAAGGGGGACTGGGGCAGCCACCTCACCGCTGCATCTCCACTGCGCCTCAAGTCGGCGTGGCTACTCATTTTGGGTGCCGTGGAGGGATCCCGGCGGAAGCCCAGCTTGCCCAGAGGGGATATGCATGTATGACGTGAAGATCCCGGTGCTGATCGTCGGTGGTGGTCCCGTCGGCCTGTCCACTGCACTGTTCAGCGGCCGGCGTGGAGTACGCACGATGCTCCTGGAGAAGAGGGACAGCACCTCCATGCTGCCCCGCGCCCCGGGTCTGCAGGCCCGGACCATGGAACTGTTCCGCGCGGCGGGACTCGGCAAGGACATCCGCGCGCTCGAAATGGGTGACTCCCATGCCTACTTCGAGGGCGGGATCATCAAGGTCGAGACGTTCTCCGACATCGACAACGCGGAGCTGCTGGAGTCGCCGTCGCTGGACGGCGAGACGGTGAGCCCCGAGCGTGTGATGGGCTGCGGCCAGGACCGGTACGAGAAGGTACTGGTGGCCAAGGCCAAGGAGTACGGCGCGGACGTCCGCTTCAACACGAAGCTGATCTCGTTCGAGCAGGACGCCGACGGCGTCACCGCCATCGCCGAAGAGGGCGGCAGCGGAAAGCGGTTCACCATCCGCGCCGACTACCTCGTGGGCGCCGACGGAGCGGGCAGCCGCATCCGTGAGGCGCTCGGAGTCAAGCGGGTCGGCCGCGGCACGGTGTTCAACGCCCTGAGCATCTACTTCCGGGCGCCGGAGCTGGAGACGCTGCTCAAGGACACCAAGTTCATCCTGTGCTACGCCTCGGCGGGCGGCACCCTGATGGGCCTGTCCCGGCTGCATGGGTGCGACCCGTGGCTGGCCGCGCCCATCTACTTCCCGGAGAAGGGCGAGAAGCCCGAGGACTACACCGACCAGCGGTGCATCGACATCGTCCGCCGGGCCTCCGGCAAGGACATCGACGTCGAGATCATGGACAAGGTGCCGTGGCAGGGCGCCCAGCTGGTCTCGGAGACCTTCCGCGCCGGCCGGGTCTTCCTGGCGGGGGACGCCGCCCATGTGCACCCGCCGGCCGGCGGGTTCGGCGCCAATACCGGTATCCACGACGCGCACAACCTGTCGTGGAAGCTCGCCGCCGTCCAGCACGGCTGGGGCTCCGAGGCGCTGCTCGACACCTATGACGCCGAGCGCCGCCCGCTGGGCACCGCCATGTCGGAGCAGGCGCTGGTGCGCAACCGCATCCGGCACGGCTACTCCACCGAGCAGGACCGGGCCGACTTCGTGGACGACGTGATCATCACGCTCGGCTACCGGTACCGCTCCACGTCCATCGTCGGCGCCATGGGTACGAAGGTGCTCACGCCGAACCTGGAGCTGACCGGCGAAGCCGGCACCAGGGCCCCGCACGTCTGGCTGGAGCGGGGCGGCGAGACGATCTCCACGATCGACCTGTTCTGGGACTCGTTCGTGCTGCTGACCGGGCCCGACGGCGGTTCCTGGGCCGAGGCCGCGGTGCCGATCGCGGAGAAGCTCGGCATTCCGCTGCGTACGTACGCGATCGGACCGGACGAGGAGCTCAAGTCCACCGACCGCGACTGGGCGGAGGTCTACGGCGTGGGCCGTGGCGGCGCGGTGCTGGTGCGGCCGGACGCCTTTGTGTCCTGGCGGTCGGCCGGGGGAGGCGACGATCCGCAGAGTGAGCTCGCGGATGTGCTCGCCCGGGCCTCGGGCGTCGAGACCGCCGCCGTACCGGCTCCGTGAGAGGAGGGGCGCAGATGACCGGATACGAAGCAGGCGCTGCAGTTCATCCCGGCGCCGTGCTGGCGCAGGCGATGGCCTTCCAGCCCGCGCGGCTGGTCCTGACGGGCATTGAGATCGGGCTGTTCAAGGAGCTGGCGAAGAAGCCGGCCACCGAGGACGCGATCAGGGAGCGGCTGGGCCTGCACACACGGGGCACCGACCACTTTCTGGCCGCGCTGGTCGAACTCGGGTTCCTGGAGCGCTCCGACGGCGGGGAGTTCTCCAACTCCCGGGCGGCGCAGCAGTTCCTGGTACCCGGGGACGAGGGGTATCTGGGCGGCTTCCTGCGGATCGCGGGCCAGGTGATGTACCCGGCGTGGGACAAGCTGGGCGAGGCGCTGCGTACGGGTGCCCCGCAGGCCGCCACGTACACCGGTGAGGACATGTTCGGCGAGCTCTACGAGAGCGACGAGAAGAAGGACGGTCTGGTCGGCATGGCGGAGGACGCCAGCCGCCCGCTGATCCCGGCGCTCACCGAGTCGTTCGGATGGGCGAAGTACTCCTCGGTCCTCGAACTCGGCGGCTGCCGGGGCAACGTACTGGCCGGGCTGGTGAAGGCGCATCCGCATCTGGATGCGTGTGTCTTCGACCTGCCGCAGCTCGATGGGGACTTCACCGCCCATATGTCCGCCATCGGCATGGCGGAGAAGGTCCGTTACCACGGCGGTGACTTCTTCGCCGATCCGCTGCCGCAGGCCGATGTGCTCATGATCGGGCATGCGCTGGTCGACTGGAACGACGAGCAGCGCAAGCAGCTGGTGAAGAACACCTTCGCCGCGGTGCGTCCCGGCGGGGCTTTCCTGGTCTGGGACCCGGTCATCGTCGATGACGACGAGAGCTATCTGCGCAATCTGATCCGCAGCCTGAACCTGCAGCTGATGACGCCGCACGGCAAGGGCTACCGGTTCGAGCAGTGTGCCGAGTGGATGCGGGAGGCCGGCTATGCCGAGGTCACCCGCACCTCACTCGGGCACGACGTCACTCTGGTCATCGCCCACAAGGACTGAGCGGTTCGTGGGGTTGCGGGGTCGCGGGGTCACGACCGGATCCGGTCGAGGTGCCGCTCCTGCAGCTCCCGGCTGCTGCGCATGAAGTCCAGCAGCAGTTCCAGCTGCTCGGTGGTGTAGCGCGCGACATGCCGGAAGCCGTCCTGCGCGAGTGGGCCGAAGAGCTCCTCCACGGCCCGTACGGCTTCCGGTGCCGGCCGCACCACCGACTTGCGCCGGTCCCTGGGATCGGGGGAGCGGGTCACATAGCCGAGTCGGTCCAGGCGGTCCAGCAGGGCCGTGACACTGCCCGTGGTGAGTCCGAGCGCCGCACCCAGTTCGCTGGGTGCGGCGCTTTCGCGCTGCATGAGGATGTCCAGGCAGTGCAGATCGGTGCGGTTGATTCCCAGCCGCTCGGCGGCCGCGGCATCGAAGGAGTCGACTGCTGTCTGGAGCGCGCGGATCTCGCCGGCGAGCTCCTGCTGAAGATTTTTTCTCTTATCGCTTGACATCCAAGTAACTCGACCTTCAAGATAAATACATCGATAGCTTGACCATCAAGATAGTCGAGCTCCAAGAGAAGTCAAGATCGGGTCGTTGCCCGGGTTCCAGGAAGGAACACTGCGATGAACACCCAGCACACTGTCTCCACGGTCAAGACCGGCACTGCCGGGACGGAGGAAGCCGCCCGAATCGAGGCGTACTACACCAATGAGAAGCGACTCGGCCACTGGACCGTCGCCCGCACCATCGAGGTGACCGCCCGCCGCAGCTCGGTCCAGATGGACCTGCGGTCCGCCGAAATCCCCGAGGGCGACATCGAGGTCCGGATCGCCGGCGAGCGCTCCATCCTCAAGATCCTGGTGCCGGACGGCACCGTGGTCGATGAGTCGGAGCTGGAGTACGTCGGCCGCTCCAAGGTCAAGGACATGCAGCGGCACACCGCCTCCGGTGGCCGTGTCCTCCGGCTGACCGGCGTCCTCAAGCGCAGCGAGGTCCGCATCGTCCGCGGCGGCGTGGCGACCCTCACCGCCATGCTCTCCCGTGAGTTCGTCGACGACTGCCGTACGGCACACCGCGACGGCACTCTGCCCACCGTCCACGCCCCCGAAAGTGTCCGCGAGGGAACCCCGAGGGATGCCCGCTGATCCTTCAACAGGGCCTTGAGCGTGCCCCCTTAGCTTCGGAGCAGCGGCTTCCGGGTCCCCCGGCAGCTCTCCGCAGGCTTAGGGGGCATGCGTATGACACCTCATCAGGTTCAGTCTCTGTTCATCGGACTCGCGGCCATTCTCGTGCTCAGCCGGGTCCTCGGCGCCGCTGCGCGCCGTCTGGGGCAGCCACCCGTGGTCGGCGAGATACTCGCCGGGATTCTGGTGGGGCCCAGCCTGTTCGGCGGCGCCGTCGCCGAATTCCTCTTCCCCACCGACATCCGCCCGCTGCTCGCCGCACTGGCCAACCTCGGCCTGGTCCTGTTCATGTTCGTCATCGGATACGAACTCGATCTGGCCCTGATGCGCGGCAAGCAGAAGGTCGCGGCGAGCGTCTCGCTCTGCTCGGTCCTGCTTCCGTTCTCCCTCGGAGTGCTGCTCGCTCTCCATCTGAGCAGCAGTCACCACACCGGGAACCGGACCGGGTTCGTGCTCTTCCTGGGCGCGGCCATGTCCGTCACCGCCTTCCCCGTGCTCGCCAGAATCCTGGCCGACAGCGGTCTGGCCCGGACCAGAATCGGCGGGATCGCGCTCGCCAGCGCGGCTTTCGACGACATCGTGGCCTGGTCGCTGCTTGCCGTCGTGGTCACGGTCTCGGGCGGCGGCGGGCAGTGGGCCATGCTGCTCGCGCCGGTCTATCCGGCCCTGATGTTCTTCGCGGTCAAGCCAGGTCTGCGGTGGCTGTTCGACGAACGCCGGGGCAGCGGCCGGATCACCGCCGACCGGCTCATCGTCGTCCTCGGCGGTCTGATGCTGTCCTGCTGGGCCACCGAATGGCTCGGGCTGCATTTCGTCTTCGGCGCGTTCCTGTTCGGGGTCGTGATGCCCCGCAGCACCAGCGAGCTGGTCCGGATACAGGTCGTCGACCGGTTCGAACACCTCAGCCGGCTGATGCTGCTCCCCGCGTTCTTCGTCGTCGCGGGCCTCAAGGTCGATCTCTCCCAGACCGGTCTGAAGGGGCTCGGCGAGCTCGGGCTCATTCTGCTCGTCGCCATCTCGGGGAAGTTCATCGGCGCCTTCGTCGGAGCGCGGGCCAACGGTGTGCCCGCGCTGCAGAGCGCAGTGCTCGCGACCCTGATGAACACCCGCGGGCTCACCGAGATCGTCATCCTGACCATCGGACTTCAACTGGGCGTCCTCGACGCCGGGTTGTACGCCCTGATGGTGGTCATGGCCCTGGTGACCACCGCGATGGCCGGACCGCTGCTGCATCTGCTGAAGCGGCGCGCGGGCGGCTCCGAAGCCATCGGCGACTACGCCGAGGCCGTGCCGGAGAGCGAGGTGCACAAGCAGCGGCCCGTCGCGTCCGCCGGCCGGCCCGCGGGCTGAGCGAACGAACACAGCAAGAAACAGGAGGGTCCGCCGGCCTCGCCGGCGGACCCTCCTGTGTGCGGCGCCCGGGTCATCGGCCGAACGTAGCCCCTGCCAGCAGCTCCAGCTGCCCCGCCTCGGCGGTGCAGGGGAAGACCAGCAGCTCGTCGCAGCCCGCCGCCTCGTACGCCGCGGCCGTCTCCCGCAGCCGAGCCGCATCGGTGATGACCGCCTTCGCCGCCATCTCCGCCTTCGGGCCGATGAACGAGTAGTACGCCCGCAGATACGACTCGGCGACCTCCTGGGCGCCCGGCCCCAGGCAGGCGTACACCAGCGCCACCAGCCGCGGTGCGTCCGTACGACCCCGGGCCTGCCACGCCTCACGGGCCTGGCGGGCCAGCTCGGCATAGGCGGTCGCCGAGCTGCCGCCTGCGATCCAGCCGTCGGCGAACCGGGCCGCGCGAGCCATCGCCGCGGGAGTGTGGCCGCCCACGATGATCTCCGGCCCTTCGCCCTTCGGGAAGGGGCCGATGCCGGGGACCGGGCCCTTGCCGCCCCAGACCTCCGCCAGCTCGGTGAGGATGGAGTCAAGACGCTTCCCGCGGTCGCCGTACGGGGCGCCGGTGGCCCGGAAGTCGTCGTCGCGGCCGCCGGCCGCCACCCCGACCGTCAGCCGGCCGCCCGAGATCTCATGAATGGTCGCGAGCTGCTTGGCCAGCAATGGGGTGCCGGGACGGTAGGCGGCGAGCAGGATGGATGTGGTCAGCCGGATCCGCTCGGTCACCGCGGCCGCCGCGGCGAGCGAGGTCAGCGGCTCATAACTGTCGTACACCAGACGGTCGAGCGTGCCGAGGCTGGAGAACCCGTGGTTCTCCGCCAGCCGCGCCCAGTCGACGAGCCGGCGCCCGTCGATGTCCGGCACTGTGGTGGGCAGGCCCACTCCGATCTCCACGGGGTCTCCTTGATCGTCGGTTTGTTCGGGAGCTCCGCCCCCGAGCCTCCGCGTCTCAATCGCCGGCGGGCCTGGGGTTGCCGGACCGACAACCCCAAGCCCGTCCGGCGACTGAGGACACGGCCGAAGGCCGTACGGGTTCGAGGACTTGCGTCAGCGCGGCTTGCGGCCGGTGACCAGGGTGTTGCCGAGCGGCAGTTCGTGCTCGGTGATGCCGGTGAAGCCCGCCTGCACCATCCACTGGCCGCAGTCGCCCGGGTGGTAGCCCGCCCCGGCGGGCGTCATCACGAGCATGTGCAGGCTCGCGACCAGACTGGCCAGATCGGGCTTGTCGCCGGGCATCGGGTCGTAGACGAGCAACGCACCGCCCGGCCGTACCGCCTTGAACGCCTTGTCGATCAGTTGCTTGCGCTCTTCCAGCGAGAAGTCCGCCAGCACATGGCCGATCACCACGACATCGGCCCCGGGCAGCTCGTCGGCGAAGAAGTCCCCGCCGGTGAAGGCCAGCCGGTCCGCGACGCCGAGCGTCTGCGCGTGCTCGGCGCACGGCGCCTGGTTCTGCGGCCGGTCGAAGACCCGGCCCCTCAGATGCGGCTGGGCGCGCAGCAGCAGCCCCGCGAGATTGCCCCGCGCGCCGCCGACATCGGTCAGCGTGCTCCAGCCGCTCCACTCCACGGCCCCCAGCAGATACGGAACCAGGGGTGCGCTCAGCGAGTCCTGCATGGCCAGGAACACCCGCTGCGCCGCGGGATCGCTGAGCATCGCCTCGAAGTCGCCCTCGGCCTGCGGGGTGCCGGTGCGCAACGCCTGCGTAAGGCGCCCCCAGGCCGGATACAGCACGAAGTTGGCACCTTCGAGGAAGCCGCCCGCATAGTTCTCCCCGCGTACGAGATACCGCTGCGCGGCCTCGCTGTTGCGGTAGCGGCCGGACGAGCGCTCCAGCAGGCCGAGCGCGACCAGGGCGTCGAAGAAGTCGGTGGCGGCCCGCGGGTGCAATCCGAGCGCCGCCCTCAGCTCCTCCACCTCCGCCTCGCTGTCGGCGGTCTCGGCGAGTGTGCTGAACACCCCGAGCTCCAGGGCGGTCAGCAGTAGTTTCGACGATGCGAACCCCAGCCCCAACTGGCTGATGCCGAAGGGGTCCTTGGGGTCGGTCGCGAGATGTGTGGTGGTCATGCCGGGCTGTCCTCCTTGAGGGGCGTGTCGTCCGTGTCGTCGCCCGTCACGTGCTCTTCGTCGCCGGACAGGCCCTGCTGCACGGCGTGCCGCCGCAGCGCGAGGGCGCCACCCATGGCCAGCGCCATCACCGCGAGCATCAGGTAGTAGACGGGCTCGGGGATGACGTCGATGAGCCGGACCATGCCGCTGCCCGCGCCGCCGCCCAGCGCCGCGAACAGCCACAGCAGTCCGAGCATGTGGGCGATGAACTTCCGCGGCAGTACGTCGGCGACCGCCGCGATGCCGACCGCGGCGACGATCAGCTCACCGCAGGCATGCATGAAATAGACGACGAGGAGCCACAGCGGGGAGACTCTCTCGTCGCCCGACGCGAGGGTCGCGGCCAGCGCCATGATCAGGAAGCTGACGCCGGTCACGGTCAGTCCGACGGAGAACTTCACCGGCACGCCGTTGCGGCCACCGCCGTACTTCAGCAGCGCCCAGGCGAACACCGGCGCCAGGACCAGGATGAACAGCGGCGTCGCCGACTGCAGCCAGCTCACCGGCACGTCGAAGCCGAACACATGACGGTCCGTCGACTCCTTGGCGAACAGGGTGAGCGAGGAACCGTCCTGAGCGATCATCGACCAGAAGAGCGTCGAGCCGAGGAAGATCCAGAGGAAGGCGCGCAGCCGCCTGCGGTCCCCGGGGCTCAGCTCACGGCTGCGGTAGAGCACCAGGTAGGCGAGGACCGGCGCGAGGATGCTGACCGTGCCGACCAGACCGATGGCGCCGCCGGCGTTCAGGCCGCCGGACACCACCCCGCCCGTCACCAGCACGACCACCACGGCGGCGGTTGTGCCGATCAGCCGGAAGGCGCGCCGGGACTCATCAGGGTTCAGCGGTCGCCCGGGGCGGCTCCCGACATCCCTGAACTGATGCTGGCTTACCCAGAGTTGGACGGTGCCGAGCAGCATGGCCGTACCGGAGACGGCGAAGCCGAGCTGCCAGTCGACGCGCTCGCCGAGGAATCCGGCGATCAGCGGCGAGAGCAGGGCGCTCACCTGGATGCCGACGTACATCAGCGAGATACCGGCCTCGCGCCGGCCACTGTCCTTGCCGAACATCAGGTTGAGCATGGCCTGGTGGTTCGGCTTGTACAGGCCGAGGCCGAGCGCGAGCAGGACGAGTCCCAGTGGCGTCGTCCACAGCCAGGGTGTGGCCAGCGCGAAATGGCCGACCGTGATGACGCAGGCCCCGATGATGAGCGTCCGCCGCGGGCCGAGCAGCCGGTCGGCCACCCAGCCCCCGGGCAGACAGAGCATGAAGGCGAGCCCGATCCACGCGCCGAACAGGGCCGCGGAATCGGCCTTCGCCAGCCCCAGTCCGCCCTCGGAGCGCGGGGCGACCGCGTACAGAACCAGGATGGCCTGCATACCGAAGAAGCCGAAGCGCTCCCACACATCGCTCATGAACAGCGTGCGGTACCACGGCGGCCAGCTTCTGACGGATCCGGTGCCGGCCCCTCCAACACCGGGATCCTGATCAGCGCGTGCGGTGGTCATGCGGTGCTCTCTCCCTCCGTACGCGCCAGGTGCAGGCGGGGCCGGAAGGAGAGATACAGACCGCCGACCGCGTTCTGCGGACTCATCGGCGCCTGCTTCTGCTCGTGCACCTTGTTCAGGTTGGCCAGCGGGTTGGGGTCACCGCTCTCCGCACCGTTGAGGTGGGCGTGCACCCGTGAGTAGACGTCCTGGGCGTCCTCGAGGTCGGCGATGCCGGTCACGATGCGGTCGAAGGCGTCCTGGATGCTGAGGTTCTCGCGCTGGGCGCTGGTGAGCTTCTGGGCGTTGTAGAAGTGGTGCTCCTTGCCGCGGTAGCTCTCGTAGAAGACGGAGACGAGCACCAGCAGCCGCTCGTACGCATGCCGGTAGACGGTGTTGTAGAAGTCCCAGGCCTCCTTCTCCTCCACCTCGCCGCGCAGCACGCTGGAGACGCTGGCGGCCGCGAGCATCGCGCTGTAGGTGGCCAGGTGCACGCCGGTGGAGAGCAGCGGGTCCAGGAAGCAGGCGGCGTCGCCGCTGAGCAGATAGCCGGGGCCGCCGAAGCTCTCGGCCGTGTACGAGTAGTCCTGCTCGACCTTCATGCCGGAGACCTGCTCGGCGCCCTCGAGGAGGGGGAGCAGGTGCTGGCACTCCGCGATGGCCTTGTCGTAGACCTGCTGGATACCGCCGAGGGAGTTCTTCTTCTCGTTGAAGATGTCCCGGCCGGTGACAAGGCCGATGCTGGTGGTGCCGTTGTGCAGCGGAATGTTCCAGAACCAGCCGTCGGCCGAGGACAGGACGGCAATCGCACCATCGGGCCCGCGGTCCAGGGGCTTGACGTTCTTCCAGTACGACCAGGCCGCGACATTGCGGAAGATCTCGTGGTACTCACGGTTCTTCAGATGCCGGGCGGCGAAGACCCCGCCGCGGCCGGAGGCGTCGATGACGTAGTCGAAGGCGATACGGCCGTTCTGCGAGGCGTCCTTGGTGCCTGCCCACAGAGCCGCCACCGGGCGTTCGCCGTCGAATTCGAGTTCCTTGACGGTGATGTTCTCGACGACCTCGACGCCGAGTTCCGCCGCGTGCCGCAGCAGCAGCTCGTCGAACTCGGAGCGCACGACCTGCCAGGCGTTGGCGCCGTCGTCGCCGAGGCTGTTGAACTTGACCTCCCACTCCTCCGGGCCCCAGAAGAAGTAGGCGCCGCCCTTGGGCTGGAAGCCGTGCGACTCCACCTTGTCCCAGACGCCCAGCAGTTCCAGGATCGGCCGGCACGAGGGGAGGATCGATTCGCCGATGTGGTAGCGGGGGAACTGGTCACGCTCCAGCAGCGTGACCTGGAAACCTTCCTTGGCCAGGAGACCTGCAGCGGTGGAGCCCGCGGGCCCTCCCCCGATGACGAGGATCTGGGTGGAACCACGCATGTATTTCTCCAATCCTCCGAGCACGCGAAACGGAGTTCTGACCGTCCGCTGCACCGTGCACCGGGGCGCCGGAGGAGTACTGGAGAAGAACTCGATGCCCGCTCCGCTCCGGCTCAGCCGGCGTCGGCGTCGGCGTCGGCGTACCCGGCCACCCGGCGCGGCATCGCCTGCGCCACCAGCGCGACCAGGACGAGCCCGCCGATCGTGAACCAGCTGAAACTGCGGAACGCCTCGGTGAACATGTCCGCGCGAGCCTGCCCCGCCGCGTCCTTGAGCGGTTCGAAGAACAGCACGCCGAGCAGAGCCGCTCCGGCGGCGTTGCCGATCTGGAGCGAGGCACTGAGGGTGCCGGAGGCCGCCCCCGCGTCGCGTGCCTCGACCGATGCCCCGGCGACGGTGAACGCGGGCCCGAACACACCTCCCATCCCGACCCCCGCGACGAAGAGGGCGGGCCCGAGGTCCAGCCAGCCGCTGTCCGCACTGAGCGCGATGGCGAACCACAGCGCGCCGGCCGCCATGACGAGCGCACCACCGGTGACGAGATGCCGGCCGAATCTGCCCACCAGAGCGTCGCTCGACGCGGATGTGACGCCCGTGCCGATTGCCCACGGCAGGAAGAGCAGCCCGGTCTTCATCGCACTGAAGCCGAGACCGATCTGCAGGGTCAGCGAGACCGCGAGGAAGAAGCCGATCATCACTACGGCGAAGGTGAACAGCACGGCCGCGCCGACGCTGAACCCCCGCCCGGCGAACAGCCGCATCGGTATCAGGGACGAGCCGTCCCTGCGCTCCTTGGCGCCCGCGTGCCACGCGTACAGCGCGAGCACGAAAGGAGAGGCGACGAGGAGAGCCACCATCCAGCCGGGCCACCCGGCGTCGCCGCCCTGCACCAGCGGATACAGCGCGCACAGCACACTCACCGAGACCAGCCCCATACCGACGAGGTCCATCCGCAGCGGGTGGTCGGCGCTGTTCTCCGGCACCAGCCCTGCGGCCGCGAACAGTGCGGCGATCCCGAGGGGGATGTTCACCAGGAAGATCGCGCGCCAGCCGAGGCCGAAGACGTCGTACGTCACGAACACCCCGCCCAGGACCGGCCCGAGCACTGCGGCGAGCCCCGTCACACCCCCGTACGCGCCACTGGCCCCGGCCCGTTCGCCGGGCGGGAAGATCGCATACACGGTCGCCATGATCTGCGGGATCATCACGGCCGCCGCCAGTCCCTGCAACGCGCGTGAACCGATGAGCATCCCCGGACTCTGTGCGAGGCCGCAGAGCAGCGAGGCGGCGGTGAAGACGGCGACCCCGGCAAGGAAGAGCTGCTTCCGGCCATAGCGGTCGCCGAGCCGGCCGCCGGTGATCAGGCCGAGGCCGAAGGCGAGCGTGTACGCGGTGATGACCCACTGTGCGGACGCGAAGGACGCCCCCAGATCGTCCCGGACGGCGGGCAGGGCGATATTGACGATCGTCACGTCCAACAGGTCCATGAATGCTGCGCAGAGCATGACGAACAGCGCGGGCCAGCGCCGCGGACAGGTGGCGGCGAGCTCCGTCGTCCTGTTCTGGTCCGCGGTCGTCATGCCGTACCTCGCTTCTGGCGCAGACATCGGGAGTTGGGGGGAGTGTGACCGACCGGAGTCGAGCGTCGCTCGAGCGAGACCCTGCCGAGTTCTGGCTCAGTAATGGCCGGATTCCATCGAACAAGGGAGAGCCTGATGGCTGCACGTACGGCCCGGATGTGGGCGGCCGGCACGACGGCGACCGCGCTGCTGGCCGTGAGTTTGGTCGCCGCCGGCACGACGGCGGGCGCCGAGACCGCCAAGCCCCGGCCCAGGCCCACGGCCACGGCCACGCCGACGGCGGCGGAGGTCCGGCACGGCCAGACGACCCTCTACACGACCAACGTCGACACGCTGCTGAACTTCTACCGGGACGCCCTCGGATTCGAGGTGCTGTTCCGGCTGCCGGAGACGGGCCCGGCGCTGTTCGGAACGGTCCGGCTGGGGACGGACTACTACATCACCTTCACCACGTACGACACGGTGAAGCAGGCGACCGGGATTCCGGGCATCGGCCGGACCAAGATTCACCAGTCCGAGGTCGCCGTGCTCACACCGGACGTCGATGCCCTCTTCGCCAGGGCGAAGAGGGCAGGGGCGAAGGTCCTGATGGCGCCCAAGAATCAGCCGTGGGGCGAGCGGTCCGCGTATGTGGCCGACCCGGAGGGCAATTTCGTCCAGATCTCCACCCACACCGAAGGCTGACCGGAGAGCCGGCGTCACAGGTGGTGCATGAGGCACGCGCCCCTCGGGGCGCGTGCCTCAGTGCGTTGCGGCCGCCGCGACATGGGCCGGAGCGACCGTCTCGTCCCAGTCGATGCGGTAGGAGTAGACCGGCTCGGTCGCCTTGACGCCGAGCTTGAGGAAGAACGGCAGCACCAGGTCGCGTACGCCACGCTGGAAGCCGTTCGACGCGGCCTTCTGGTTTCCGGTCTTGCGCCCCTCCTTGATGATCTTCTCGACCCGGTCCTTGCGGATCGACTGGAAAGCGGCGAACGCCTGCTGCGGAGTGTCCAGATCACGCAGGCACTTGGCGAGCACGATCGAGTCCTCCATGGCCATGGAGACACCCTGGCCCACGTGGGGCGAGGTGGCGTGGGCCGCGTCCCCGACCAGGCACACCAGGTCCTTGTGCCACTTCGGGATCGAGAGCATGTCGTAGATGGGATATCCGAGGATGCCGCTCTCGGTGGACTCGATGATGGCCGAGACCGGGTGATGGTCCCTGCGGTGCTTGGTCAGCAGCTTCGGCTTCCACTGCTCGTGCGGGGTCCGCTCCAGTTCGCCGCGCGCGGGCTCCTTGGCCTGGTGGAAGTTCTCGAACCAGTAGATCTCGCCCGACGAGGTGGTCTGGTAGCCGAAGAAGCCCTCCAGGCAGAACGACATCCGCATCACACCGTCCGCGGGCGCGGCCTGGTCACTGCGCGTGTAGCCGGCGGTGCCGACGACCCCGGTGTACTGGGGGTGCGGAGCGTCCGGCAGCACCGTGTACCGGGTCTTGGAGTGAATGCCGTCGCAGCCGATCAGGAAGTCGCCCTCGGCGGTGGAACCGTCCTTGAAGCGGGCGACGATCCCGTCGGCGGTGTGCTCCACGCTCTCGAAGAACTTGTCGAATTCGATCTGCACACCGCGGGAGACGGCCGCGTCGCGCAGCGCCTTGTTGAGCAACCCCCGCTTGATCAGCAGGGTTTCGGCCGGGTTGAGCCCCAGCTGCTTGCCCTTGTGGTTGAGGAAGGCGGTGCTGGTGGTCTGGGTGCCGTACTTCTCCACCTCGTCACGGATGCCCAGCGTGTCCAGTACGGCCGTTCCGTTGGGGGCCAGGTTCAAGAACGCCCCGGCCTCGTCCCGGGGCACACTGCTCCCTTCGTAGATGACGGCGGTGACGCCGATGCGCTGCAGGAACATGGCCAGTACCGGGCCCGCGATACCGCAGCCGATCAGCACGGCCCTCCGCGTTCCTGCCGCTGCTGTGTTGCCCATGCTCAGTCTCACTTCCTGTGCGTTCGTGTGCTTGTGCCGGTTCGGTCGTGTGGCCCCTGGCCCCGGCGGACACCGGGGCCAGGGGCCTGGAGCCGGCCGGTCTTCCCAACAGGGCGGACCGGCCGGTGCGATGTGTACTCAGAGAGGGATGTCTTCCCCCCGCGGGCGAGAGTTGTCGGCGATGCGACCCTGAGATCCCCCTGATTGGGGCGGATCGCCGTCGCGCAACAGGCGGTGGAGAGAGCCCGGCCACCACATGCCCTTGCCGATGTCCAACGAGAGAGCGGGTACCAGGACGCTGCGCACCAGGAAAGTGTCCAGGAGGACGCCCAGGCCCACCAGTACGCCTAGTTCGGCCGTGGTCACCAGGGGGAGCGAGACCAGGATGGAGAAGGTCGCGGCGAGGACGAGGCCCGCGCTGGTGATGACGCCGCCCGTGCTGGTCAGGCCGGACTGCACTCCGCGCACGTGGCCCAGCAGACGGACCTCCTCACGGACCCTGGTCATCAGGAAGATGTTGTAGTCGATGCCCAGCGCCACGAGGAAGACGAAGCCGAGCAGCGGCAGAGAATGATCTACCCCGGCCCAGTCGAATGCATGCTCGAAGAGGAGGCTGCTCGCTCCCAGCGCTCCGAAGTAGGAGAGCACCACGGTCGCCAGCAGCACCAGAGGCGCAACCAGCGCCCGCAACAGGGCGATCAGCACCAGCAGCACCACGGCGAGCACCACCGGGATGACCAGCTTGCTGTCCTGCGAGACGGCTCGCTGTGTGTCCAGCGCGCTCGCGGTGGTCCCGCCGACCAGGGCGTCCGCGCCCGCGATCTGGTGCACCGTGTCCCGCAGCCGGTCGATGGTGCGCTCGGCGGCGGGAGTGTCGGGGTTGTCCTTGAGCACCACGGGGACATGGACGAGTGCATGGTCGCGCGAGTAGGCGACCGGCTGCACCTCGGCGATGCCGTCGAGCCGCCCGACGGCCTCGACGAGCGCCTTCTCGGACGGGGCCTTCGCGATCACATCCGCCGGTGCCGACTCGCCGCCCGGATAGTGAGCAGCCACCAGCCGCTGGCCGGCGACCGAATCGGGAGTCGTGGTGTACATCTGCGACTGGGTCAGACCGAAGCTGATGCCCGTCGCCCCCAGTGCCAGTGCTCCCATGACGACCGTGGCCGTCAGCCAGGACAGCCGGGGGCGCCGCGCCACGGCCGCGCCGACGCGCGCCCAGCCGCTGTGCCCGGCCCGCTGCGTCTGCCCGAATCGGGGGACGAACGGCCAGAAGATCCAGCGCCCCAGGATGACCAGCAGCGCGGGCAGTACGGTGACCATGGCGATGAAGCCGGACAGCACACCTGCCGCGCCCACCCAGCCCAGGCTGCGCGAGGAGTTCAGGTCGGCGAGCAGCAGACAGAGCAGCCCGATGACGATCGTCCCCGCCGAGGCGAGGATTGCGGGTCCTGAACGGCGGAGCGCGATCTGCATGGCGCCGTGCCGGTCCTCGTTACGGGTCAGCTCTTCCCGGTAGCGGGCGATGAGCAGCAGGGCGTAGTCCGTGCCCACACCGAAGACGAGCACTGTCAGCAGGCCCGAACTCTGGGCGTCCACCGGCAGGCCGGCTTTCCCGCCCAGGTACGTAGCTACTTGGGACAGCACGGCGGCGAAGCTCACCGAGATCAGCGGCACCAGCCACAGCACCGGGCTGCGGTAGATCAGGAGAAGCAGCAGGGCGACCACGAGCGCGCTTCCGAGCAGCAGCGTCCCGTCCAGCTCGTCGAAGACGTCGATGGTGTCCTGGAGTGCGCCGGCGGGGCCGGCGACCTTGACCCGCAGATCGGTCGGCACGTCCTCGCCGGCGACATCGCGTGCCGCGTTCACCGTGTCGGAGAACTCGTCGCTGTACGGAACGGGCACGGTCAGGAGCAGCGCCTTGCCGTCCTTGGACGGCGTCGCGGCCTCGATCGCTCCGCCGGGAACGAGCGGGGTCAGCTTCTTGCGGTCCGCCTCCGCCTTCGCCCGGTCCGCCGTGGTGATGCCGCTGTCGCGCACATAGACGATGACGGCGGGCATGACCTCGTCGGTACGGAACTCCTCCAACCGGTCGTTGACCAGGGCGGCTTCCGCGTTGCCCGGCAGATAGGCATTGGCGTTGTTGTCCTCGACGTCGGCGACCTTGCCGGCCAGCGGTCCCAGAGCCATCGCGATGATCAGCCAGCCGGCCAGGACGAACCATTTGGCCCGTCTGCCGCCCGGGACGGTCGCCAGGCGCTTCATCCGGCATCTCCCCGTGCCAATTCGACTGCTTCTTCGGCCGCCGACTCCTCGACGACCCGGATGGACTTCGTCGGGCAGCCGCGGGCGGCCCGACGGATCTCCTCGTGCAGGGCCTCGGCCGGCGACTCGTCCAGGACGAGCACCAGCCCGTCCTCGTCCTGGTCGAAGACCCCCGGCACGCGGTAGACGCAGAGACTGCTCACCGCACAGGTATCGGAGTTGGCCGTCACACGCATCGGACTCTCCTCACCATTCGACCGGGATCTCGGTGAAGCCCTCCATGAACCCGCCCAGTGCACGGGGCAGTTCCTCGGCGGGCGCCGCCAGCCTGATGTCCGGGAACCGGCGCAGCAGGGACTCCGTGGCGACCTGCAGCTCCATCCGGGCCAGCGCCGCGCCGACGCAGTAGTGCAGGCCCGCGCCGAAGGTCATGTGGTGGTTCTCCTTGCGGCGGATGTCCAGCTCGAAGGGGCAGTCGAAGACCTCCGGGTCCATGTTCGCGCCCTCCTCGGAGAGCAGAACGCTGGTGCCCTTCTTGATGACGAACCCGTCCGAGAGCGGAATGTCGTCGATGGCGTACCGCATCGTGCCCACCGACGAGCCCATGATCTGCGTACGCAGCAGTTCCTCGACCGTCGACGGAACCAGCGACCAGTCCGCCTGGATCGCCCGGACGAACTCCGGGTGGTGCAGCAGGACCGCCGTGCCGGTGCCGATCTGGCTCGCCGTCGTGACATAGCCGGCGATCAGCAGACCCTGCGTCCAGAAGTGCAGCTCATGCTCGTTGAGCCGGCTGTCGTCCTCGTCGTCCCGTACCCGGATCAGCTCGCTGACCAGGTCGTCGCCCGGGTTCTCACGCTTGGAGTCGATCAGGTCGCCCAGGTACTTCCACAGATTCTGCCGGCACTTGCCGACCTCCTCCGGCGCCAGCTTGGTCACCGAGAGGAAGCCGTCGACGTACGCACGGAACTGGTCACGGTCCTCCGGCGGCACACCGAGCAGCTTGCAGATCACCATGATCGGCAGCGGGAAGGCCAGCGCCTCGTTCAGCTCGACCGGCTGGGGGCCGGCCGCCATCTCGTCCAGCAACTGGTCGGCGACCTGCTGTACATACGGCCGCAGCGCCTCGATCCGGCGGGCGGTGAACGCCTTGGTGACCAGCGACCGCACCCGGGTGTGCTCCGGCGGGTCCGGGTCGATGTTCGGATCCATGAACAGGTCGTTGTCCTTGGAGATCCGGGCGCAGTCGGGGCGGGCGATGTTGCGGGAGAGCCGCTTGTCGGCGAAGAGGGCCCGCACATCCTTGTAACGGGTCACCAGCGTGGCGACGTCCCCGCTCGGCAGGGTCACTTCGATCGCCGACGTCTTGTGTACGTTCCGCAGCGCCTCGGGAACCTGCATGGGCGGGGTCCACGCGAACGGATACCTGGGCGGGGTCTGGGTGCTCACGGCAGTCCCTTCCGATCAGTGTGTATGCGGTAGATATAGCGTCAGAACGGCCAGGACGGCCTGGACCAGGCGGCCTCTGCGAAGGCCCACTCGTAGCGGGTGCTGACGGCGAAGTGGTCCACGAGCTCGGCGCGTTCGGCCCCGGAGAGCTCGTCGCCGAGCCGGTCGGCGAGGCCCATGAAGGCCTTCACCGCGTAGCTGTAGCCCTCGCCCGGGTGGTAGATCTCGATCCAGGGCGCATATCGCGAGCCGGGCGTGTGCCGCTCCAACAGATCATTGGAGACCTGGTAGTTGAACCAGACCATCGGCAGCAGCGCCCCGAAGCCGGCGGCGAACGACGTCGCGGTCGCCGCCTGGAAGAACGAGCAGTGGGCATGGGTGGCGGGGTCCACGGGCGCGTGGGGCACCGGCGCCGGGGCGCCCAGCTCCCCGGCGAGATTTCCGTATGCCTCGCGCAGCTTGTCACGCGCCTCGAGCGTTCCGGTGATCGACCGCCCGAGCAGCGAGGTGCACTCGTCGCTGCGGGCGGCCGCGGCCGCCCGCGCCAGGCCCCGGGTGTAGGAGGGCAGCAGGTATCCGGTGTCCTGCTGGACGAAATGGGCCAGCGACTCACCGGGCAGCGACCCGTCCCGCAGGCCGGACCAGAACGGATGCGCCATGACCTTGTCCAGGATCGGCGCGGCGAGCTCCTTGAGCTCCTCTTGCAGCATGGGCCCTTGCCCCTCTCAGATGTCGAGTCGTACGCGGTAGTGCCGCAGCCACGCGTCCAGTTGGAGCACCATCTCCACGTTCCTCCGCTCGCCCCAGCCGTCGACCGCGATCGGCCGGTCCTCCTTGGCGAGCTCGGTGCAGGCCGGGCTGTCAAGGAGCGGACGCACCGGGCTGGACGGGTCTGCGACGACGGCGTTGAAGCGGTCTCTCAACACCTCGCCGTAGCGCGGGTCCTGAGTGACCGGGAAGGGGCTCTTGCGGCGCTGGGTCACCGATGCGGGCAGCAGATCGGCGACCGCCGAACGCAGCACGCTCTTCTCCCGGCCGTCGGCCGTCTTCATCCCCCACGGGATGTTGTAGACGTACTCCACCAGCCGGTGGTCGCAGTACGGCACCCGCAGCTCCAGGCCCACGGCCATGCTGAGGCGGTCGTCGCGGGAGAGCAGCAGCGGCAGCCAGCGCGAGAGATGCGCATGGCCGACGACCCGCATGGTGTGTTCCTGGTCGGACTCGCCCGGCACCCGCGGGACTTCGGCGACCGTCTCGGCGTACCGCTGGGCCGAGTACCCGGGCACGTCGATCTTCTTGAGGAAGCCGGGATCGAGCAGACCCGTGCTCATGCCGTGCGGGGCGACCCGCAGTCCCATGGTGACCCAGGGGAAGTTCGCGGTGTCCACCAGCGTCGGATCGCGGAACGACTGGTAGCCGCCGAAGAGTTCATCGGCGACCTCGCCCATCAGAGCGACCGTGGAGCGCTGGCGCACCGAACGCAGCAGCAGATACAGCGAGCGGTCCATGTCGGGAATCGGGCGCGGCAGATCCTGTGCGCGCAGTGCCGCCGCATCCACCACCGGGTCCGCGAGGTCGGCGGTGCGCAGTACCACCGGCTCATGGTCGGTGCCGACATGGCGGGCGACCTCGGCGGCGTACGGAGCGTCCGGGTCCTCGTGCCAGAAGTCCTTGCGGAACCGTTCGGTGTGCCCCTCGAAGTCGACGGCGAAAGTTTTGGGCCGCCGGCCGTCCGTGACGGACCGGGCGGCGATCGCGGCGATCGCGCTGGAGTCGACGCCGCCCGAGAGCAGCGTGCACAGCGGGACATCGGAGACGAGATGGCTGGAGACGGCCTCCTGGAGCAGGCCCCGCACCGTGTCCACCGTGGTCGGGAGATCGTCCGGGTGCTCGTGGTTCGGCAGCGTCCAGTACCGGGTCTCGGTGACCGAGCCGTCCCGTACCACCGTCACATGGCCTGCCGGGACTTCGCGCATCCCGCGGTAGACGGCATGGCCCGGGGTGGCGATGTACGCGAGCAGCTCCGCCAGGCCCTCCGTGTCGACGGCGCACTCGATCGACGGATGGGCGAGCAGCGCCTTCGGCTCGGAGCCGAAGACGAGGCCCCGGCCGGCCCTGGCGTAGTACAGCGGCTTGATGCCGAGCCGGTCCCGGAACATCACCAGCTTCCCGGCGCGCGGGTCCCAGACGGCGAAGGCGAACATGCCCTCCAGCCGCTCCGCGCACCGCTCGCCCCACTCCAGATAGGCGCGCAGCACCACTTCGGTGTCCCCGGCCGTACGGAAGCGGTGACCGAGCGACTCCAACTGGGCCCTCACCTGACGGAAGTTGTAGATCTCTCCGTTGTGCACCAGGACCGCGAGGGTGCGGCCGTCCTCCTCGGCGACCATCGGCTGCGGGCTGCCGTCCACGTCGATGACGGCGAGCCTGCGATGGCCGAGAGCGGCACGCTCATCGGTCCACACGGCCTCGTCGTCGGGCCCGCGGTTGGCGAGGGTTCCCACCATGGTGCGTACCGTCGAGGCCTCCTCCCTGAGCCCGCGCTCGAAGTCGACCCAGCCCGCTATGCCGCACATGCGACCACCCTCGACTCGATCTCGGCGACCAGTTCGGCCGGGGACGGCAGACTCAGCATCTGCTCGCGCAGTTTGTTCGCGGCGGCGCGGTACGCATCGCCGGTGAGCAGCTTGTCCGCCTCGGCGCGCAGCCGCTCCGGTGTCGCCTCGTCGCGGGTGAGCACCTCGCCGGCGCCGGTGGCCAGCACCCGGCCCGCATGGCCGAGATGGTCGGGGAGCTGGGGTACGAGCAGCAGCGGCACGCCTGCCCGCAGTGAGGTCAGCACCGTGCCGGCGCCGCCGTGCGCGACGACCAGATCGGCGTCGTCGACCAGCAGATGCAGCGGAGTGTCCTCGACGACACGTACATGCCCCGCGGCCTCGCCCGGCACCTCGCCGAGCAGCGCACGCTGCCCTTCCGTGACCGCGAGGACGATCTCGGTCCCCGGCCCTGCCAGGGCGGCGGCGACCTGTCCGGCCAGGAATCGCTCCGGGGCCAGCCGCGCCATCGTGTGACCCCAGGTCACCACCACGCGGCGCCTGGTGGTCCCCGGCGGGCCGAGCGGGGGACGAAGCGGCCCGCCGGGGCCGTTGAAGGGGACGTACCGCATGGCCAGACGCGGATGGTCGACCGGAACCTGGAAGTCGTCCGGGCACGGGTCGACGGTCAGCAGGCCGAAGGGGTCGAAGTCGCCGACGCCGTTGCGTTCGGCGAGCGGGGCGAGCACCTGCGGCAGCAGGCCGCGGGCCCGCGCCATCAGATCGGTGCCGTACAGCAACCGCACGGCGGGGATGCCGGCCGCCGCTGCCGCCAACGGCCCCGCCAGCGCGGTCGGTTCGAAGACCACCGCGTCCGCACGCCAGTCGCGCGCCAGTGCCGCCAGATCGTCCGTCATGGAGTCGGCGTGCGCGTAGAACATCTGCATCGCGCGCGGACCCTTGCCGCTGCGCGGAGCCTGCCCGCCGCCGTCCGCCGGGTCGTTCGCGGTGGGGAGAACGTAACCGCGCACCATCCCCACGGCGTCGACATCCCTGCCGACGGACGCGGCGGGCAGACCGGTCCTCGCGGTCTCCTCGCGCAGGGCCGGCTGGCTCGCGACCAGCACGTCATGACCCGCTGCCCGGAAAGCCCATGCCAAGGGCACCACCGCATAAAGATGCGAAGGCCAGGCCCAGGTCGTGAACAGTACGCGCATGGCTCGCCCCAACCCCTCTCAGTGCCGACTGCGTCCCCGCCCGTGGCACAGGGCCAGGTCCGCGATGCGCCGACGGTGACGCAGCGGCCTATCGGTCCGGTCGCAGCCCGCTCGAAGCAGGCCGGACCGGCCGACGCCAATGCCCTCAGACGACCTGGAAGTTCGCCATCATGGCCATGTCCTCGTGCTCCAGGTTGTGGCAGTGGAACATGTACCGGCCGCGGTGGCCCGAGAAGCGGGCCAGCACATCGACCACCTCGAAGGGCCGTACATCGACGGTGTCCTTCCAGCCCGCGTCCGTGTCCAGCGGAGCCCTGCCGCTGCGCGCCACCACCTGGAAGTGGGCCAGGTGCAGATGCACGGGGTGATGGAAGTCGCTGGTGAAGCGCCACCGTTCCACCGTTCCGAGCCGCGGCCGGGCAGCGAACTCGGCGGAGCGGAAAGGCTTTCCGTTGACCGTCCAGACCTTCGTGCCGTCCGAGGTGCTCGTCTGACGGAAGTTGAACTGCCGCTCGGCCACGGCCGCGGCGGGACGCAGAGGCTCGACGTCGGCGAGCCTGGCAGGCACCCTGCTGTCGTCCTTGGCACGCCGGGCGACCCTGAACCGCATCACCCGCCGGGTGCCGTCCTCGCCGAGCGTATTGACCAGCCTGACCGTGGACCCCACCGGATACGCCGAGAAGTCGACCACCACATCGAAGCGTTCGGCGGGAGCGATCGGCAGCTCCTTGTGCGAGCGCGGCGCGGCCAGCAGCCCGGCATCACTGCCCACCTGCACGAAGGGGGCGCCCTCGCGCGGACCGGGCTCCAGCGCGAGGCGGTACCGGCGGGCGTTGGAGGCGTTGAGCAGCCGGAAGCGGTAGCGGGCGGCATCCACCTCGAGCTCGGGCCACGGAGCACCATTGACCAGCACCACATCGCCCATGACGCCCTCCATATAGGCGTCCTCGACGCCCGGGACGCCGGTCAGCGAGGGGTCGACGGACGGATAGCGCAGCGCGCCGTCCTCCTCGAACGCGCGGTCGCAGATCATCAGCGGGATGTCCCGCTCGGCCGCCGGCAGGTGCAGCGCCTCCTCCTCGTCGTCGCGCACAAGGAACATCCCGGCGAGCCCGCGCCACACCTGAGGGGCGCTGAAGTCCATCCGGTGGTCGTGGTACCAGAGCGTCGCGGCCGGCTGATCGAGCGGATACGTATAGTCCTTGGCGCCCTGCGACAGCTTCCAGTCGGCCGGCGCGACCTGCATCGCCCCGCCGTGACCGGCCCCATGACCGCCCATGCCATGCGCCGCGGGATCGTGCCGGTACCCCTTCGGCACCACGAGATCTGTCGGATAGCCGTCCGACTCGGGGGCCTGGATCCCGCCGTGCAAATGCGTCGACGTCGGTACGGGCAGCTCATTGCGCACCCGCACGACGATCTGACGCCCCGACCGGCCCACGACCGTGGTGCCGGGGAAGCTCCCGTCGTACCCCCACACCCGGGTCTTCCGACCCGGCAGGATCTCCATGTCGGCGACGCGCTGCACCAGTTCGTAGTGGTCCACACCGCCCGTCGTACGCACCGGCACGGCCGTCCTCGGCACCGGCAGCGGCACACGGAACGGCTCCGGCAGCCGGCCGTCGCTGGAGAGCAGCTCGCCGGAGACCTCCCGGGTCATGCTGCCGCAGCCGGCGACTCCGGCCGCGGCGGCCACACCCGCGGCGCCGGCCACCCCGAGCAGCCGCCGGCGGGACAGTTCGGACCGGCTGCGCCCCGCGCTCACCGGCGGCCGCCGCGGTACGCGAAGGCCCAGTAGGTGAGCGCGGTCGCACCGGCGACCAGCGCGACCCCGAGCGGTATGTGCAGACCCAACGATCTCGAGTAGCCCGAGCCCGTCTGTGTCTGTACGAGGAAGGCGACCACCACCGCCGGCGCGATCGGCCAGGCCGGCCCGCGCCCAGGCCGCCACAGGAGCACGGTGTTGATGACCAGCAGCCAGCTCAGGAAGCTGATGGTGTGGGCGTTGATCTCGTGCAGGTCCAGCAGATCCACATCGCCCGTGATGAACATCCCGGCCAGCACCGGCTGCACCAGGGTCAGCAACAGGAACGCGGTGATCACGCAGCGCAGCACGATCAGTGGCCACCGCCGGACCTTCCGGACCGCCGGTGTCCCACCCGCCCGCCGCCGAGGAGATGAACGCGCCGCCGCGCCAGGGTCTAAGGAGTCCGCAGGGCGGACGTCCGGTGTCTGGCTCATGGGGAACTCCTCCAAGTCGTCGACATCTTCGACGGTGACAGGGGCGACTCGAGTGGGACTTGAGCGGGACGAGGGCCGGACCGGTCCTCGATCCGCCGTCGAGCGGCGGCGGAGAACGTAGTGCAGCATCCCTACGCCTTGGAGGCTGACCGATGGCCGAGACTCCCCTCTTCCGCGTGATCCTGCGGATGGAAATCCAGTCCGGAACACAGGACGAGTTCGAAAGGACCTGGTGGGAGGTGGGATCGGCGATCTCCCAGCAGCCCGCCAACCGCGGCCAGACGCTGACGCGTGCGACGGAGGGCGATTCCCCTGTCTACTACGTGATCACCGACTGGACCGACGAGGCGGCGTTCCGGGCCTTCGAACTCAGCCAGGCCCATGTCGAGCACCGCCGTCGGCTCGGGAAGTACCGCACCAGCGGCGAGATGATCACGACGCAGACCGTGCACGACATCCCGCCGGCCCCGCGGCCCGAAGCCGTCCCGGGACCCAGAGCGGTACCCGGGACCGAAGTGCCGTCCGCCACCGCGGACCGTCCGCCGCTGGCCTTCATCGGCCTCGGCAACATGGGTCGCGGCATGGCTCACTCGCTCATCGACGCCGGCCACCGCCTCACCGTCTACAACCGCACCGCCGCCAAGGCCCGCCCCTTGGTGGAGGCCGGCGCCACCGCGGCCGACAGCCCCGCGGACGCGGCCGCGGGGCACTCCGTCGTTCTGCTCAGCCTGAGCGACGAAGCCGCCGTGGACGATGTGCTGTTCGGCAAGGTCGTGCCGGTGCTCGCGCCGGGCAGCATCGTCATCGACACCTCCACC
This sequence comes from Streptomyces sp. NPDC048479, assembly GCF_040651435.1. Taxonomy (NCBI): domain Bacteria; kingdom Bacillati; phylum Actinomycetota; class Actinomycetes; order Kitasatosporales; family Streptomycetaceae; genus Streptomyces; species Streptomyces sp. NPDC048479. Next base: position 7,934 of record NZ_JBEZKA010000002.1, on the reverse strand, counting down.
GTCTCCCCGGCGTACGCGCGCAAGGCGGCAGGCCGCCTTGCCGACGCCGGACTGCGCCGGGTCGAAGCCTGTGTGGTGGGCAACCCCTTCCAGGCCCGAGAGGGCAAGCTCCGTGTCTACACCAGCGGCGCGGAGCGGGACGTCGCAGAGGTCGCGGACGTGCTCGACACCATCGGCGCCGAGGTCCTGCACCTCGGAGCCCCCGGCACGGCCGCCACCCTCAAACTCATCTTCAACCTCCTGCTGGGCGCCCAGGTCGCCTCGCTCTCCGAGGCGGTGGCCTACGGCGTACGGACCGGACTCGACCGCGACCGGCTGCTCTCCGCCATCGCCGAGAGCGGTTTCAGCTCGATCGTCATGCGCTTCCGCGCCGAGCTGATGCGCAAGGGGAGCTATGAACCGGCCTTCTTCCGCTCGGCCCTCATGGAGAAGGATCTGCGCCTGGCCATCGACGACGCCACCGGGGCAGGAGTCGAACTCCCCGTCCTGGACACAGTCCGGGCCGGCTTCGCCGCCGTGGTCGCTGCGGGCGACGGTGACAAGGACGCCTCCGTCCTGATCGAGCACACGACCGCGGCGGCCTCCTCCCAAGGAGCCGTGTCATGACGCGGCCGCCCGACGCGCGCCACCTCCAGCTCAAGCATCTCGCCGAGGCGGGCGCGGCGGCCGGTGGCAGCCTGTCGCTTCCGGACGACGACATCGAGCGGCTGCTGGGGCTGGTCTTCGAATGGTTCCGCTCCTGCTTCAGCCCCGAGCGTGCCCACGGCCGGTCCGGCATCTTCCGCTACGCGGTCAACACCCCCCTGGGCGTACGGCACTGGTACATCGTCGTCGACAGCGACCCGGGCACCTGCACCGCCACCACCTCCGTCGACCGCCCGGCGGACGCCACCATCGGCGTGGATCTCGGCGATCTCGTCGCCCTCGCCGTCGGCGAACTCAAGGGCACGGACGCGTTCGTCAACGGACGTCTGAAGATCTCCGGCGATGTCTTCTTCGCCATGAACTGGATCGAGTGGTTCGGCTCCCGCAGCACACCGCCCAAGGACGACTGACGGTGTTTAGCTGCCTTTGAGCCCTCCTGCAGTCGTGGCGCGCAGTCTGCCGGGAACGACCGTCCGGCAACTGCGCGCCTCACTTGGAGGTTCCGTGTCCCTTCGTCTGTTCACCTCGGAGTCTGTGACCGAGGGTCATCCCGACAAGATCGCCGACCAGATCAGCGACGCGATCCTCGACGCGCTGCTGACCCAGGACCCGAAGTCGAGGGTCGCCGTCGAGACACTGATCACCACCGGCCAGGTCCATGTGGCCGGCGAGGTCACCACCCAGGGCTACGCCGAGATCCAGAGCCTGGTCAGGGAGACCGTCCTCAAGATCGGCTACGACTCGTCCGCCAAGGGCTTCGACGGCGCGTCCTGCGGTGTCTCGGTCTCCATCGGCGCGCAGTCGCCGGACATCGCGCAGGGCGTCGACACCGCGTACGAGGAGCGTGTCGAGGGTGCCGTCACAGGTGCGGGAGGGGACGAGCTCGACAAGCAGGGCGCCGGCGACCAGGGCCTGATGTTCGGCTACGCCTGCGACGAGACGCCCGAGCTGATGCCGCTGCCCATCACCCTCGCCCACCGGCTCGCCGCACGGCTCACCGAGGTCCGAAAGAACGGGACCATCCCGTATCTGCGACCGGACGGCAAGACGCAGGTCACCATCGCGTACGACGGGGCCCAGGCGATCCGGCTGGACACCGTCGTCGTCTCCTCGCAGCACGCTCCCGGCATCGATCTGGACTCGCTCCTCATCCCCGACATCCGCGACTGCGTGGTGCAGCCCGTGCTGCACGAACTCGCCGAAGAGGGTGTGCGGTTGCAGACCGATGGCTACCGGCTGCTGGTCAACCCGACCGGGCGGTTCGAGGTCGGTGGCCCGATGGGCGACGCGGGTCTGACCGGCCGGAAGATCATCATCGACACCTACGGTGGCATGGCCCGGCACGGCGGCGGCGCGTTCTCGGGCAAGGACCCGTCGAAGGTGGACCGCTCGGCCGCGTACGCGATGCGCTGGGTCGCCAAGAACGTGGTGGCCGCCGGCCTCGCGGCACGCTGCGAGGTCCAGGTCGCGTACGCCATCGGCAAGGCCGAGCCGGTCGGACTCTTCGTCGAGACCTTCGGCACCGAGACCGTACCCGTGCCGCGCATCCAGGCCGCCATCGACCAGGTCTTCGACCTGCGCCCGGCCGCCATCATCCGCGACCTCGACCTGCTGCGGCCCATCTACGCACAGACCGCCGCGTACGGGCACTTCGGCCGGAACCTCCCTGACTTCACCTGGGAGGCCACCGACCGCGCCGAGAAGCTCCGCCAGGCAGCCATCGCCGACTGACCGTCCGAACGGACCGGCCGACGGAACAACGCAACTTCCACCGTAGAACCAAGGAGCAGTGACCGTGCGCATAGCCGTAACTGGTTCGATCGCAACGGACCACCTCATGGTCTTCCCCGGCCGGTTCACCGAGCAGCTCATCGCCGGCAGCCTCGACAAGGTCTCGCTCTCCTTCCTCGTCGAGGAGCTCGAGATCCGGCGCGGCGGCGTCGCAGCGAACATCGCCTTCGGCCTCGGCCGCCTGGGTCTCGGCCCGCACCTCGTCGGAGCGGTGGGCACGGACTTCGCCGACTACCAGGTCTGGCTCAAGGAGAACGGCGTCGACACCGACGCGGTGCACATCAGCGAGTCGCTGCACACCGCGCGCTTCGTGTGCACCACCGACGCGGACCACAACCAGATCGGCTCCTTCTACGCCGGAGCCATGAGCGAAGCACGCACCATCGAACTGCGGCCGCTGCACGAGCGGGTCGGCGGCCTCGACCTGGTGGTGATCTCGCCCAACGATCCCGCGGCCATGGTCCGCCACACCCGCGAATGCACGGACCTCGGCCTGCAGTTCGCCGCCGACCCCTCGCAGCAGCTCGCGTTCATGCAACGCGACGACGTGCGCGAACTGCTCGCTGGACCCACCTATCTGTTCACCAATGAGTACGAGAGTGTGCTCGTCCAGGAGAAGACCGGCTGGACCGAACAGCAGATCCTGGGCCGGGTGGGCACCTGGGTGACCACCCGGGGCGCGGACGGCGCACGCGTGGAAAGGGCCGGGCTGCGGCCCATCGACGTACCGTCGGTCCCGCCGGTGGGCACGACCGAACCGACCGGTGCCGGAGACGCCTTCAGGGCCGGCTTCCTCGCCGCCATGGCGTGGGGCCTCGGCCTGGAACGCGCGGCGCAGTTGGGCAGCGCACTGGCCACCACCGTGCTGGAGACCACGGGCACGCAGCCGGACGAGCTGAACGGCGCCGGCCTGCTGGCCCGGATACGCGGCACGTACGGCGCGGCGGCCGCCGCCGAACTGTCGGCGTATGTCACTCCGCACAAGGCGGCAGCGGGATGAGCGCGGCCCGGATCGACGCTCTGCGTGAGGCGCTTGCCACGCGTGTGGTGGTGGCTGATGGTGCGATGGGCACGATGTTGCAGGCGCAGGATCCGACGCTTGAGGATTTCGAGGATCTCGAGGGCTGTAACGAGATCTTGAATGTGACGCGTCCGGACATTGTGCGGGCGGTTCATGAGGAGTACTTCGCGGTCGGTGTGGACTGTGTGGAGACGAACACGTTCGGCGCAAATTTCGCCGCGTTGGCGGAATACGACATTCCGGGGCGGGTTTTTGAGCTGTCGGAGTCGGGGGCGCGGATTGCGCGTGAGGTGGCGGATGAGTTCACCGCGTCCACGGGGCGGCAGCGGTGGGTGCTGGGTTCGATGGGGCCGGGGACGAAGCTGCCGACGTTGGGTCATGCGCCGTATGTGAGGTTGCGGGATGCGTATCAGCAGAACGCGGAGGGCATGATCGCTGGTGGTGCGGATGCGCTGCTGGTGGAGACGACGCAGGATCTGCTGCAGACGAAGGCTGCGGTCCTGGGGGCCCGGCGGGCGCTGGAGGCGACGGGGACGAGCCTTCCGCTGATCTGTTCGGTGACGGTGGAGACGACCGGGACGATGCTGCTGGGTTCGGAGATCGGTGCGGCGCTCACCGCGTTGGAGCCGTTGGGTATCGACATGATCGGGTTGAACTGCGCGACGGGTCCGGCGGAGATGAGTGAGCATCTGCGGTATCTGGCCCGGCATTCGCGTATCCCGTTGTCGTGTATGCCGAATGCGGGTCTGCCGGTGCTGGGCAGGGATGGTGCGCATTATCCGTTGTCTGCGGGTGAGCTGGCGGATGCGCAGGAGACGTTTGTGCGTGAGTACGGGGTGTCGTTGGTGGGTGGCTGTTGTGGTACGACGCCGGAGCATCTGCGTCAGGTGGTGGAGCGGGTGCGGGGTCTGGTCCCCACCCGGCGTGAGCCGCGTCCGGAGCCGGGTGCTGCGTCGTTGTACCAGACGGTGCCGTTCCGTCAGGACACGTCGTTCATGGCGATCGGTGAGCGGACGAACGCGAACGGGTCGAGGAAGTTCCGTGAGGCGATGCTGGAGAGCCGCTGGGACGACTGTGTGGAGATTGCGCGGGACCAGATCCGTGAGGGCGCGCACATGCTGGATCTGTGTGTGGACTATGTCGGGCGTGATGGTGTGGCGGACATGGCGGAGCTGGCGGGCCGGTTCGCGACGGCGTCCACGCTGCCGATCGTGCTGGATTCGACGGAACTGCCGGTATTGCGGGCGGGGTTGGAGAAGCTGGGTGGCCGGGCGGTCATCAACTCCGTGAACTATGAGGACGGTGACGGGCCGGAGTCGCGGTTTGTGAAGGTCACCGAGCTTGCGGTCGAGCATGGTGCGGCGTTGATTGCGCTGACGATCGATGAGGAGGGCCAGGCCCGTACGGTTGAGAAAAAGGTGGCGATCGCGGAGCGGATCATTGACGATCTGACCGGCAACTGGGGTGTGCTCGAGTCCGACATTCTCATCGACACGCTGACGTTCACGATCTGCACGGGTCAGGAGGAGTCCCGCAAGGACGGTATCGCCACGATCGGGGCGATCCGTGAGCTGAAGCGGCGCCGGCCCGATGTGCAGACCACGCTGGGGTTGTCGAACATTTCGTTCGGTCTGAATCCGGCGGCGCGTGTGGTGCTGAACTCGGTGTTCCTGGATGAGTGTGTGAAGGCGGGTCTGGATTCGGCGATCGTGCATGCGTCGAAGATCCTGCCGATCGCCCGGCTGGAGGAGGAGCAGGTCCAGGTTGCGCTGGATCTGATCCATGACCGGCGCAGCGAGGGGTATGACCCGCTGCAGAAGCTGATGGAGCTGTTCGAGGGCGTCAATATGAAGTCGATGAAGGCGGGCAAGGCGGAGGAACTCCTTGCGCTGCCGCTGGAGGAGCGGCTCAAGCGCCGCATCATCGACGGTGAGAAGAACGGCCTGGAAGGGGATCTGGACGAGGCGCTCCAGACCCGTCCCGCGCTCGAAATCGTCAATGAGACGCTGCTGGACGGCATGAAGGTGGTCGGTGAGCTGTTCGGCTCGGGGCAGATGCAGCTGCCGTTCGTGTTGCAGTCGGCCGAGGTGATGAAGAACGCGGTGGCCTATCTCGAGCCGCATATGGAGAAGACGGATGCGGACGGCAAGGGCACGATCGTGCTGGCGACGGTCCGCGGGGATGTTCATGACATCGGCAAGAATCTTGTCGACATCATCCTGTCCAACAACGGCTACAACGTGGTCAACCTGGGGATCAAGCAGCCGGTCTCGGCGATCCTGGAGGCCGCGGAGGAGCACCGGGCCGATGTGATCGGCATGTCGGGGCTGCTGGTGAAGTCCACGGTGATCATGAAGGAGAACCTGCAGGAGCTGAACCAGCGCAAGATGGCCGCCGACTACCCGGTCATCCTCGGCGGCGCCGCGTTGACCCGGGCGTATGTCGAGCAGGATCTGCATGAGATCTACGAGGGCGAAGTCCGCTACGCGCGTGATGCGTTCGAGGGGCTGCGGCTGATGGACGCCCTGATCGCGGTCAAGCGCGGTGTCCCCGGAGCGTCCCTGCCCGAACTCAAGCAGCGCCGGGTCCGGGCCACCACGAACGCGGTGATCGAGGAGCGTCCCGAGGAGGGTTGGGCCCGCTCCGATGTGGCCGTGGACAATCCGGTGCCCGCCCCGCCGTTCTGGGGCACGCGGGTGATCAAGGGGATCCAGCTGAAGGAGTATGCGTCCTGGCTGGACGAGGGCGCGTTGTTCAAGGGGCAGTGGGGGCTGAAGCAGGCCCGTACGGGGGACGGGCCGACGTATGAGGAGCTGGTGGAGAGTGAGGGCCGGCCGCGGCTGCGGGGCTGGCTGGAGCAGCTGCAGACCAGGAACCTGCTGGAGGCGGCCGTGGTCTACGGCTATTTCCCGTGTGTGTCCAAGGGTGATGATCTGATCCTGTTGAACGAGGACGGTTCCGAGCGGACCCGGTTCTCCTTCCCGCGTCAGCGCCGTGGCCGCCGGCTGTGTCTGGCGGACTTCTTCCGTCCCGAGGAGTCCGGCGAGAGGGACGTGGTCGGTCTGCAGGTCGTCACCGTCGGCTCCAGGATCGGTGGGGCGACCGCCGAGCTGTTCGCGTCCGACTCCTACCGTGACTACCTCGAACTGCACGGCCTGTCCGTGCAGCTGGCCGAGGCACTGGCCGAGTACTGGCACGCCCGTGTCCGTGCGGAGCTCGGTTTCGCGGGCGAGGACCCCGCCGATGTGGAAGACATGTTCGCCCTGAAGTACCGGGGCGCCCGTTTCTCGCTCGGCTACGGCGCCTGCCCTGATCTGGAGGACCGCGCGAAGATCGCGGCCCTGCTGGAGCCCGAGCGGATCGGTGTCCAGCTGTCCGAGGAATTCCAGCTCCACCCGGAACAGTCCACCGACGCCATCGTCATCCACCACCCCGAAGCGAAGTACTTCAACACGGGAGGGACGCGATCGTGACGACTCTGCGGGACGTTCTCGCGGCGGGGGAGCGTTCGTACTCCTTCGAATTCTTCCCGCCCAAGACCGACGTGGGTGAAGATCGGCTCTGGGACGCCATCCGCAGGATCGAGTCCCTGTCGCCGGCCTTCGTCTCGGTGACGTACGGCGCAGGCGGTTCGTCCCGGGACCGTACCGTCGCGGTGACCAAGAAGATCGCCACCCTGACGACCCTTCGCCCGGTGGCCCACCTCACCGCCGTGGGCCACTCGGTGGCCGAACTGCGGCACATCATCGGCCAGTACGCGGACGCGGGCATTCGCGATGTCCTCGCCCTGCGCGGCGACCCGCCGGGTGACCCGAAGGGCACCTGGGTCTCCCACCCTCAGGGGCTTACGTACGCAAGGGAACTGGTCGAACTGGTACGTGAGTTGGGTGACTTCAGCGTGGGAGTGGCGGCGTTCCCGGAGCGTCATCCCCGGTCGCCGGACTGGGACACCGACATCCGGCACTTCGCGGCCAAGTGCCGTGCGGGCGCCGACTACGCCATCACCCAGATGTTCTTCGACGTCGAGTACTACCTGAGGCTGCGCGACCGGGCGGCGGCTGCGGGATGTGACACCCCGATCATTCCCGAGATCATGCCGGCGACCGACTACCGGCAGATCCGCCGCTTCGCCGAACTCAGCGACGCGGCCTTCCCGGAGGAGCTCGCCGGACGACTTCATGCCGCACGGGACAACCCGGAGGAAGCTCATCGGATCGGTGTCGACCACGCGATCGCGATGGCGGAGCGTCTGCTCGACGAAGGCGCTCCAGGCCTGCATTACATCACCCTGAACCGATCGCCTGCGACGGTGGAGATACACCGGGGCGTCAGGAAGACGAGGAGTACCCATGCCCTCTCAGTCCGCCACTGACTTCAAGGTGGCCGACCTTTCCCTCGCCGCCTTCGGCCGCAAGGAGATCACTCTTGCCGAGCATGAGATGCCCGGTCTGATGTCGATCCGTGAGGAGTACGCCGC